>JAIXYV010000106.1 GCA_027490055.1 Bacteroidota bacterium
ACTTCAATTCATTAAACTTCTTTTGAATAGATATATATCAATCTGTAGAAGCTCGCTTGTAATAGGGTTTCTCCAACCAGGAACAATTGAATGGACTGCAAAATCCCTTTCAAGTAAAAATGGTAAAACATCAAAAATGTCTACTTCATCAACATATTGCTTAACAATCGAAGTCTCAATCTTTAGTCCGACAATATTTTTATTTAACAATGTTTCAGCTCCTCTTAAGACATTCATTTCAAAGCCTTGTACGTCTATCTTCAAGAATATTCTTTTCGCATCGATATCCTTAGAGCTGTAGAAATCGTCTAAAGTTAAGACATCCACAAACTCTTCCTTAATTATAGCCTGATCAGGCGCGATAGATAAGAAATCAGGCGTCATTTTTAAAAATGAGCTTGCACCACCGTGACCACCAGAAACATTAATCTTTAACTTTTCCTTTTTATCCCCTATTGCCATATTGAAAGCAGACCAGTTATCATGTTCATTGGAGGCATTCTTTAACTTTTCATATAAATGACTAACGGGCTCAAATGAATAAATAGGACCATTATAACCTGAATGTATATATTCCACGCCGGATCCACCAACATTTGCTCCAACATCAAATACAAAGTCAGGTTTTATAAATTCAAAGAATGCGTTTTTTTTATACATTGACTTTGTTTCTTTTCTAAGTATTCTTTTGATAATATTTTTTAAGTTCATCTTGGTGTTTATTAATGCAACCTATATTTAATAAGGTTAATTGTAATTTATATTTTTGTAAAATGTAGGTCGCGGTTCTAATAAATTGACATCAATTAATTAGTTTTAAATTGATTGATTGCCAGATATCTTTAACTTGTTTAGCAGACCATGTATCGCCATTTTTAAGACTCAGTTCAGCTTCAGCTCTAATCAATTTATCATCTATTGTGTCCATTGCCCATTCTTTAAGTGAGCCGTTAAGCCAATGTTCGACGGGACTGCCAATACCCACTTTGTAAGTTCTTGTACGCAAGGATTCCTCCATTCTTCCTTTCATAGCTTGTCTGACTATTTTCTTTGTAAAACCATTGCCAATTTTACTGGAAACTGGCAATGAGAAAATATAGGATACCAAACGCCAATCCATAAATGGCATGCGTATTTCAACGCTATTTATCATGCCAGCCCTATCAAAATTTCTTAATAATGCTGGTAAAGTATGCTGAAAGAATTCATTGTAAACCATTCTTTCATCAACAGATCTGGCGCTAAAATCATAAGGCTTATCGCTTAAAGGAGGCAGTTCTACAGGGAGATAATCCATATTTTTATCTCCTTTCTTAATCACACGCTTTAGTTTAAATTTCAAAGATGACTCTCTTTGATGCTTCTCTGAAAGTTGCTTTTGGAATCTTGTCTTTACCTTATCTCTTTGCTGTGGGTGATAAAGTTCGACAAGGACCGACTCATATGACTTAGCCGACTCATATGATCCGTTCCATAATGCATGGTTGTATAAAGAATACACCATATCGCGGTAACCATATAACATCTCGTCGACACCATGGCCATCCATTGATACTATAATACCATTCTTGCGCATTCCTTCGTATACTGAAGAAATAGAAGAAATAGGGGCGTTATTAATAAAATCACATAACTCCGTTTCACGTTCTACTCTTGAAGCAAGATTGTATGGGTCTGATTCTAAAAAGGTAATCGGACCACCGGTATAGGCAGCCGCTAAGGCAGCATACTCTTTTTCATCGTGGGCCAATCCTTTAAATGTGGCTGTAAAAGCTCTTTGTGCGTCTTTATTGACTCTCCCCAGTGATTCATTTTGAATGATATCATAAACGGTTGAGTATACCGCAGTAGAATCCAAACCCCCACTTAATGCCGTACCCACAGGTACATCGCTTATCAATCTAAGTCGGCAAGCATCTCTGAAAATTTCATAAAACTTCTCGGCCTGTTCTTCAAAACTATTAGGCACTTCAACTTTGTAATCATTAATATCCCACCACCTTCTTTGAACTACTTTTTCATTGCGTTTTACAATCATGAAATGGCCCGGAAGCAGCTGAAGAATATTATCGAATATTGTATATCCCAAACCTTCTATGGCATAAGGATCTGCCAGGTTAAGATTAAGAAGTTGCTGATTTAACCGGCGTGAATACGACTTTAAAAATTTAAAAGCGCGTGTCTCTGAAGCAAAGACAAATCGTTTACCTTCCTCGTGAATATAATAGAGCGGTTTAATCCCAAACCTATCTCTTGCAAGAAATAACTCTTTGTTTAATTCATCCCAAATGGCCATGGCCCACATACCATTAAATTTCTTAAGGCATAGCGGTCCCCACTGCATATAAGCAGCTAAAATGACTTCAGTATCAGAATCAGATTTAAACTGGTGACCAAAAGATTTTAATTCCTCTCTGATGCTCAAAAAATTAAATATCTCACCATTATAGGTGATGCAAAATCTGCCTTCAGCATAATACATTGGTTGCTTGCCTGACTCGCTAAGATCGAGAATGGAAAGACGACGCTGACCCAAACCCAAACTATTTTGGTCAAGTAATTCATAACCTGAAGCATCCGGACCCCTGTGCAGCATAGAATCAGTAAATTCCATCAGTACTTTGGGGTCGATAGATTCAGTATTTAAATTATAAATGCCCGATATACCACACATAGTAATTAATTTCTTGTTAGTCTATAAATTTTTATCAATTTTTAATTGATACTTTAGATTCAGTTATTAAGCTTTTGACTTATCAATAAGTGCTTTGCCAACCTTTTGAAATTTCAATTCAATCAAATAGTAGGTAATAGCAGAAACCAGAGTTGTACAAATAATTACCAATAGATATCTGTATATAAAATCAAAAATTCCTCCGAATTTGATATAGTAAAAACTAAAGGTTTCTAAAATATGAATAACCGCAAAATGGGATAAATAAATACTAAAACTGAAAATTCCAATCTGTTGAAGTAGCCAATTATTAATAATACCATTTGACCTACTCATGAAAACTACCAGAAATAGGAAGAATATTCCGAAACTGACAAATTCATCTAACAATACATTTGTTTTACAAAATAGGGTAATGCCAATTACAGCTGTTAACATAAATAAGGTACTTTGTTTTACAAATGATAAAGTATTTTCTTTTCTTACAACTATGAAGTAAGTGATAATTCCCAGACAAAAAATCGGCAATTGATTAGGTAAGTAAAACTTTAAGAACAGATTTAATTCTTCGATATTACTTGACTTAACATTGGCCCTGATGATATATTCGACAATGGCTTTAAAGACTATTGTATATACAAAGAACTTTAAGGCTTGGTCTAAATTCTTTATTTTTAAAAATATAAATGGCAGAATAATATAAAACATCATTTCTACCCCTACTGACCAACTTCCCGGAACTACATTATTTAACCATTCTATGCTCCACCCATGCAAAAACAATACATTCAAGATAATTCCCTCTTTGTGAGGTGGATATATTAATATTACATTCGTGTAAAACAGTATTGCTAGATAATACATCGGTGCAATTCTGAAAAATCGTCTTATTGCATAATTTAAAATATAACGATTCTCTTTCTCAACCCTATTATTAAGGGACATAAAAAGAGTAAATCCACTTACAATAAAAAATAGTTGAACCCCTCTAGAACCAAAATTCAAAAAACTGTGTGCGAAGTCAGATATATTCAATGTTCTTGACTGAGATACATGAACTGCTACCACCATTAGTATTGCAATTCCGCGCAATGCATCAATATAACTATAGTTTTTAATTAAATTGTCTTTGTCTGATGCCATCTAATATGATTTTTAAATAGTTTTTGTTTGTTAATGATGATGGTTCCAATTTCATTATCTGTATGGCCATTCTTGCAGCAACTTTTATCTGCTTAACATTGTAATAGTACCAGATATTCTTTTTCAGATACGCCAGAAATGTTTGTCGAATAAATTTTTTGCCCAGTGGAATATTTATCTTGTAAGTGCCGTATGGCAGATGTCCGGTAGATTTTAAAAAACCAGCTTTTCTCAGGTCGCCCGCACTTTCCAGAAATGTCATAAAAGCATTGCCATTTTCAAGGCGCATAATATTTTCCAGTTGCGCCGTTTTAGTATTGTCATGAATGCGGATACAGCCTATTAACTCAGGTATTTGGACCGTCTTTGTTCCGAACAGATGCATTCTTAAATAAAGTTCATAATCCATAGAGAATCTAAGTTCTCGGTTAATTCCGCCACAGTTGATATACAATTGTCTACTAAAGAAACAGGCTTGTTGTCCATATGGCATTTCAGAAATATAACGCTGTTCGAGATTATCTTCCGGATGTGGCATATACGAATACAATTCCGAATCAATGGTCATGATACCATTGCGACCATGAATAAAATTTGCTTCCGGATTTTTTAGACTGGCACTAGCAATATGAAATAGTCCCATTTTAGACAGTATATCATCGCTATTGATCCAATTAAGGAAATCTCCAGTTGCCAGGTTAAACCCTTTTATAAGAGCGTCAGACTGACCTTTGTCTTTTTCTGAAACGCAGATAGAAATAGCATCCTTGTATTGTTCAAGTATCTCAAGCGTTCTATCAGTACTGCCACCATCCATTACAATATATTCGAGATTGGGGTAGTTTTGAAGAACAATAGATCTGATAGTCTCTTCAATATAATCTCCCTGATTATAACTCGGCGTTACAATGGTAATTTTTGGCCAATTAGTATTAGAATTATAAATAGCAGGATCTACCTCTTCATTCCAAGGCCATCCCTTCTTTGCTGTTGCTGGTAGTTCTTTTAATTTACCCATTCTTAACGCTTCTTTGATATTGTTTAAGTGATTGCCAGGCTGACCAGTTGTACCATCCATAAAAAGCACTAAGAAACAAGCCGGTAAAACCATCTTTAAATCCTTTACACAGAAAATATGATTCATAAAATGAGTGAAGGCCAGCCTTCATTGCTTTAAAAAATGAATATCTCTGACCTTTATCAAATCTGGCTTTCCCCTCTTTCTGTATGTATCTTTGATGTTTTTCAAGCATTTGTTCATAGGATTGAACCCAGAAATGATGGTCAACATTGTTGACTTTTCTTTTAATTCTGTAGGTGGTAAATCCTTCTTTTAGCTGAATGGCTGTATGTACATTATTACCAATATGACAGGCAGATTGTTTAATTAATAATCTACCGCTTTTATTGCCGCCCCAAACAGTTCCTCTTAAAGCTTTATTTTTATAATAATATACTATAGGAACATTGATTCTACCACAATCTACAGGTATATCTTTAAAAAAATCTCTGATATCAGTCTCGAGTTCTGGATCAATACGCTCATCCGGATCAATAAGCATCACCCAATCATTCTTAAGTTTTGGTATAAATTCAGGAAATAGAAATTCGACCAATTCCACTTTCTTATGCTGATGAATAGATGTATTGTATGCTTTAGCAATTTCTAAGCTTGAGTCGGTTGACTCAAGGTCTACAAGCAGTATTTCATCGCAGAACCATAGTGATTTGAGGCAATCTTCTAATAAGGGACCATCATTACAACTAGCTATTAAAACTGATATTGGTAATTTTTCACTCATCTGTACTTTTCCTTTCTAATGCTTTTTAAACCATAAAATTCTGCAATTGATTGATTAAATACATGTGAAGTATCTTCAATTACATCCGTAAAAAATTTAGTTCTTGGCGGACCTATAATATCATTGGCTTTTAAGACCACATCCTTACCCTGGTTTTCACGATACAATTGCTCTCTTTTTTCAAATTTACCCATACAATGTCTGCTGCCAAACACCTGAGTAAACATGAAAACAACACCCAAGAAAAGAACAGGTAATTTTAAATTGCGCTCCTGAAAATGAAAAATCTCGGGCTTCCTGATCTTTAGTTCACTTAACTGATTAAAATAAAACAATGCTGAAAAGAACACAAAATGACAATTTAATCTGCTTGTTTCGATGTAATAAGACATTTTAGGAAAGTAAAAACCAATACTAATCAATGCCGCTATCATCCATCTGAAATCAAATAAATAATCACTTAAACGCTTGTTCTTGTTTCCTGCACTAAAACCAAATACAATCATTAGTCCGCCCGCCACCATAAACCACACGATAATCGTGTTTAAATCAATAAAGGCAGACAGCATTTGTTGCAGTCTGAAATACATCTCATAAATATTCCCAAATGCCTTTGAATCTGCTCCCCCTTGCATATTCCATCTTGCACTGCTACCTGGAGCAAGTACCACTATTAAAAGTCCGGTAAACAAAACCAGTATGGCTATTGGGTAGTGTTTATGCACTGCTTTTTGCCTTTTCGAATGAAAATACTCTATCAGGAGAACCAGCAAACATGCAATAACAGCATTTGGTGAACTCATGCCCGCTAACAAAGCCAGCAAAATGATTAACCAGGTTTTTTTGGTGCCAGCTACCAATAGCCAATACAGCCATGTTATCAAAAATAACTCTACCATATACAGCATACCAGTTTGCCAGTATAGGATTTCGTTTAGTGAGTTAAATAAAGCTAACCATAAAAGTGTAACAACAATAATAGAAGGAACAAAATCCCTTTTCCATTCAAACTGATTACTGCGATTATTAATCAATACAATAAACACAGAGGTCAATATCATTAGAACTGTTGCAATCATTGTTGCCAGATATGGTACATTAACACTTAAGCATAGTCTTGAAATTATGTATCCCGGATTTAATGATCTGCCGTCAAAAATGAAATAATCATCCCATAAATACTTCATTGGTGAGCGCTCTTTGTAGAAGTGTTTGATTAAATAATCATCTCCCCAGTTCCAAACATAATATGCATTGAGCATCAGCATTAAAATTACCATTAAGGATAATAGCAATACTGTACTCTTTTTAATTAATGACCAATTCATTCGTTATTTTCCTATCAGGTGTTTTGCCAATAGTTTATATCTACCAAACAGACTTAATGGATTCAAAGGACAATTAACAATCTGAACAAATTGTTTCATGCTTAACTGACCCTTAAACTGATTAAAACCTGCCATCCAATAGTTCATGAATAAAAAATCTTTTAAGAGCTGATGATCAAAGAAGTGGGATGATTCATTAGCTTTCACTATTTGATTAAGCCATTGGTGATATTTTAGCCATTCTTCGAGGGTATTTATTGGTTTGTGCAATGCACAATACGCAATATGAAACTGAATATCCTCTGAACTATATTTTAAGTGCAGCTGATCAAAAATATTACTAAGGATTTTTATCCAGGTATTTTGAATAATATCCTGGTTACGGTGATTTGTTACCTGATTGCTGTGAGTTCTGTAATAGTATAGAAAATCTGGGTGAACCGCTGTCTCATACCGACACATGATCTGAAACCATAAGTCGTAGTCTTCGGCATACAGATAACCATCTCTGTACCCAATGCCTTTTATAACTTCAGCCCTGAATGTTGTTGCTGCATGAGGAAGAGGGGAAAAGAACAACATGGTTATTTTCTGAAGACCATAATTTTCTCTATAAACGGCCTCTCTAATTTCATGCTTTTCATTAAAAATCTTCAAATTAGAACTAATCGCACCTATGGAAGATTTACTTAATAGGACAGCCATTTGCTTTTCAAATCGCATAGGATGAATTAAATCATCAAGATCCATGCGCGCTATGAAATCACTTGAACAGGCTTTTAGACCAATATTTGCAGACTCTATAATTCCGAGATTTTTGGGATTGACAATTAGCGTGATATTTGGATGCTTTTCAGCATACTCAGCAATTATCTCGGTTGTTTTATCTGTACATCCGTCGGAAACAATAATAAATCGAATATTCGGATAAGATTGAAGAAGAACAGATTCAATCGCATTAGCTACATATGCCTCGGCATTATATACACATGATAATACTTCAAGTACTGGTAAATCTGTTTGCTTTAGTTTGAGCTTGTCTTCAGATGCTTTCCATAACTGAATGCCGGCATTTTCGTCACTCAGCAATAAATTACCGATAGTATCTGCCAAAAGATGTCTTTCGTCTATCTTGTTTTCCATCCAATAAGACATTTAATGATAAAAGTTACAGGTTGTATTCCGGCACTCCTTAAAGATGCCTTAAAATCGAAATCTTTTAATAATTTCAAATGCTCAAATTCAAACTTTTTTATAGTTTTTGCCAAATATTGCAATTGATTACTTCTCTCGCTGATGATGGTTTCTCTACCATAGAATTTGCAGGCATTTTCATGCTGAATCAAAGTTCTAAAAAACAATAGCGTTTTTGATATATTCTGATAGTTTGACGCAAGCTCACGCGTTAAAAGCGACTGCACAAATTGTATGGAAAATACTTGGTGATCCAATCCAATTGTGCGCATAAATTGATGTAAACTCTGACGGTGACTTTCAATTTGTTTTTCAGACTTAGCGCTACTTTCCTGTCCGGGATGAATTCTGTAACGCACTAAAGCCTCATCAATATTAGCCATCTGGCAATGAAATGCCATTTTCCACCATAGGTCGAAATCTTCGGCTACATACACATTTGAGTCGAAACGAAGCTGATGCTCTCTAATGACCGAAGTTCTGATAATGACGCTGGGATGGGCCAGAGGACTGCCTTTAAAAAACCACCATCTCAGAGCAATGTCATCAGTAGGTCTGTTAACAGCTTCATTATTATGAATCAGTTTTAATTGAGTGCCACAAATTCCAACTTTAGGATGGGCCTCCATAAAATCAAATTGCTTTTGAAACCTATCGGGTAGACAGATATCATCAGCATCCATTCTGACAATGTATTTACCCTGAGCTTCGTTAAAACCAGTGTTTAAAACTTTGATCAGTCCCTGATTGATGTCAGAATACTTTCTGATGATTCTGGGGTCTGTATAAGTGTCAATAAGAAGCCTTGACTTATCAGTAGAACCATCATCATAAACCAGCAATTCAAAATCTGAAAAAGTCTGATTTAAAAGACTGTCAATAGCCTCTTTAACGAAAGACTCCGCATTGTATACTGGTAAAATGACAGAAAGGCTAGGACTCAATTTAAAATTATTTTCTGGTAACCAGATAGCCTTCTATAATCACAAAATCCATATTAGTATCCAGAAAATCCTGAACCGCATCCTGTGGTGTTTCTACAATAGTTCTTCCATGTTTATTGAAAGATGTATTGATACTAACACCATAGCCCGTCAGCCTTTTCATTTCCTTAAGATATCTAAAGTAATTTGGATTATCACTCTCTTCTACAAATTGCGCTCTGCCAGTGCCATCGACATGCACTGAAGCAGGTATTTTTTCGCGGTGTTCCTGGCGCATTCTGAATGCACATGTCATATGTTTATTTGGGTAGGATACCTCAAACAATCTGTCTCTTTCTTCTTCTAATATTGATGGACAGAATGGCTGAAACAGAGGGCGATTTTTGATAGAACCATTTATTTTCTTTGTTATCTCCTCGCTTCTGCAATCTGCAATAATACTTCTGTTACCTAATGCTCTCGGACCCCATTCCATTCTACCGTGGAAGATTGCACCCACTTTACCATCCACTACCAGCTGAGCTGCTTTTTCAGGCCACTCATCCTTTAAGTCTTCCACAGTAATTGCATTAGAATTCTGTAGGACTTTGATAATTTGATCTCTGGTATAAGAGGTACCAAAGTAAGGCATATGTCTTTCTTTCAGCCACTTCATTTCCGGAATGGATGTATGCTTGAGATAAGCAAGGTAGGCAGCCCCTTCGGCAGTTCCATCATCAGTCATTGCAGGAACTATATAAATCTCTTTTGTCAGTTCTTCAAAAACTCTCAGATTAAGGATCACATTAGCAAATACACCACCTGAAAAACACAATTTTTTAATGCCGGTAGCCTCTATCAGCTGACGAATATAAATGAGCATAAACTCTTCAAGGAACTTCTGAATAGCAGCAGAAATATCTTCTTTCTTATATTCTTTTATAAGTCGTTTGAATTCATCGAGAGAGAAGAATAATTCTGCTTCCTCCTGATGGTTCACAATTTCATGACGATCATTGATGCTATAACATTTCCAAAGTTTCTCATAAATCTCGTTATTGTAATTTCCGAAAGCTGCAAGCGCCTCTACTTTCCCTTCGTCGGCATTGGCTGTAAATCCAAGCATATGAGTAAAGTAAGTATACATGCCACCAACTGAACTTTCAAAGTAATCGATATTGGTATACTTCCCTCCGAAGCTATAGAATTTTTTAGGGGCAACTGAAGAGGCAAATAATTTGAACTCCGAATTCTTTACGGTATAAACACTGGTAAAACGGTTGTGGTCACCCTGAGCATCCATAGTAATCAGCAAGGCTTCTTCCTCAAAAGTTGAAGTAAAATAACTGGAGGCAGCATGACACTCTTCGTGATCATAATACAGAATTTCTAACTCTGCTGATGGAAAAATATTTTTAATAACACCTGAAAGCAACTCCGATTGGTATTTTCTTTCACTTGAATTGATGTAATGTTTATACGCTCTTAATTTGCCGCGTCTCAGAAGATACCAAACACGTGCGAATTCAGACATGTCTCTGAACTCTTTTTCCTTCTTAATGAAGCCTTTGAGATATTTTTCACCAAACAAGCCTCTCATGAACATTGTTCGTTCATAAAGATTGGCAATCATTTTAGCACTTTTTTGTTCCATTCTGGGATTAGAACAGACAACTTTTTTGACATCTGATACTTTGATACCAGAGTATTCTATGTACTTGTTTAATGCAGCAACAGGAAAGATGGTATCGTGTTTGAAACGCGTTACTCTTTCGCTCGATATACCAAATACATCGCGTTTTTGTGGGTCGATAACATAGATTGCTGTGTCATGACCTGAAAAATTAATTCCTATGTATAGTTCCATTAATTATTGACTTTAAATATGCCTTGTGTGATAAGAAAACCAGCGCCTTTATTGAGAGAATATGTTTCTCCCTCCTGGTTGATTTCTAAAATTTCAAAATTGATTACTTTCTCGCAGTACTGTA
This sequence comes from Bacteroidota bacterium, assembly GCA_027490055.1. Classification (GTDB taxonomy): domain Bacteria; phylum Bacteroidota; class Bacteroidia; order NS11-12g; family UBA955; genus JABMMZ01. The sequence continues at coordinate 11,056 of JAIXYV010000106.1, forward strand.
TAGATTTGCCGTTATAAAGCAAATTAAAAGTAAGTGCGTAATTACCAGGAGCCAGTTTTACCTGGGTATTGCCGTACTGAATCCTGTTCTCACCTTTTTTTAGTTGCACTGGTTCAGAAAGTTCAGAATAAATATTGACATCCAGTGCGCTTGCTATTCCAATACCTAACTGATAATTACCTTCGGTCTGTGCTTGAATATCAAATTCAAATTTGAGCGATTCACCAGAAAGGTAGGTTTTTGTTTTCTTACCTTCTGTGTTCAACAATGTAAGTTGAGTGACGCAGGCAGGGATATCGGCATTGAAAGGCAAACTTAACTCATCGTCTGTTTTTAGTTCGTGATTGAGATAATAGTTGATGATTTTGTCTGTAGGACCAGTTTGTTGAATTGTACCGTATTTAAGATAAATCGACTGACTGCAGAGAGATTGAATGGCGCCCATATTATGACTAACAAATAGAACGGTTCTTCCCTGTCCGCTGACATCTTTCATTTTGCCGAGACATTTTTTCTGAAATTCGGCATCACCCACAGCCAGTACTTCATCGACGATCAGAATTTCAGGTTCAAGATGGGCAGCGACGGCGAATGCCAATCGCACATACATACCTGAGGAATATCTTTTAACAGGTGTATCGATATAGCGCTCAACACCAGAAAAATCAATGATTTCATCAAATTTAGACTTGATTTCGGATTTGCTCATGCCCATTATGGCACCATTGAGAAAGACATTTTCGCGACCGGTAAGTTCAGGGTGAAAACCTGTACCGACCTCAAGTAAACTCGCCATACGACCATTGACTGTAATCTGACCTGTAGTAGGTGACGTTACTCTTGATAGTATTTTCAATAAGGTACTTTTTCCGGCACCATTTTTACCAATGATACCAATAACATCTCCTTGATTTACTTCAAAATTTATATCCTTCAGTGCCCAAACATATTCTGAGTTGCCTTTACTACTTCTGTCGTTGGCTTCACCAATTTTAAGAAATGGATCTTCCTTACCTCTCATCAGATACATCCAGCGTTTTAGGTCGTTGGTCAGCGTCTTTGTGCCGATGGATCCTAAACGGTATTGTTTGGAAATATTTTCTGCTTTTATGACGATATTACTCATTACACTGTATCTATAAAACCTTTTTCTACTTTATTAAAAACCAGCACTCCAATTACCAATACAAGGATTGTAAATACAGAGCTATAGGCGATATACGCCCAATCTAAAATGCCTTCTCCAAGAAAACTAAATTTAATAGCTTCCATCAAAGGGATGAGTGGGTTAAGGAATAAGATCCACTGTTTATCGGGAGCAACAACAGAGACAGGATAAATTACAGCACTGGCATACATGAGCAATTGAATACCGAATGCAATCAGAAAGGACAAATCGCGGTATTTAGTTGTCATAGCAGAGAATATCAGTCCGAATCCTAATCCCATTAATGCAAACAACAACAAAATCACAGGCATAAAAGCCAGACTAAGTTGTGGATGAATGGTATCGGTAAAGAGTAAATAGTATCCCCAAACTACGATGAGTAGTACAAACTGAATTGCCAGCTTCATCAGATTCGAAATTACAACAGAGATAGGTACTATCAATCTTGGAAAATATACTTTCCCAAAAACCGAGGCATTGGTAACAAAAGTATTGGATGTAGAAGTTAAGCAACTTGAAAAGTAATTCCAGAAAGTGATACCTGTGAGGTAAAAGAGCAATTCTGGAATTCCACCAGTTGGAATTTTTGCCACCATTCCGAAGATGATGGTAAAAGTTACCGTAGTTAGCAAGGGTTGAATGAAGAACCAAACCGGACCGAGAATCGTTTGCTTGTAAACAGAGATGAAATCCCGTTTAACAAGCAACATCAATAAATCTCGGTACTGCCATAACTCTCGCAGATTGACATCCCACAAAGACCTTTTAGGCTTTATGACGAATGTATACTCGTTATTTGTAGACATTATAATTTTTTTAATATGTTGGAAGGCACACGCACTTGAATGCTATTGCCTAAATTTTCAAAATTAATGACGAAACAGTCATGGTCGTCAATGTTGACAAGCTCGCCAGTCATGCCTTTGAGCGGACCCGTCATAACCATCACCTGTGAACCTTTTTCAAGCATGCTTAAATCACCCGCTTCGGTGACATCAAAACCATAGTGTATAACCGACTTAAGGATTTCAATTTCTTTTGCAGTGACGCGGGCAGGCATTTTATCAAAGAACAGAAAACCTACAAATCCTTTGAAATCGCGTAATTTATCTTTTTCACAAACATCTTTGATGAAAACGTAGGAGTTAAAAAGCGGTACTTCAACAATCTTTTTTCTATCACTCCATTGGCGCTGTCGTCTTACCAAAGGAAGATACACTTCGTAACCGGCTGCACTTAACTTATCAGACAAGGTTTTTTCTTGTCTTGATTTTGTATAAATAACATACCAGTTTTCTTTACTTTCCATTTTACAAAGCGCTGCCCCCTCAGTCACATTTTAGAGATGAGTAATTTGTTTAAAATACACTTCAAAAAGATGTATTTTCAATAAAAAAATAATTCAAAATTAGAATTGTTATTTTCTGCTGATTGAATTGATTTTTCTTTCACAACAATAAGTTTTATACCATGAAATATTTAAACAACTTATCCATCGAATTCAAAATTAATATACATATTTTTTTATGTCTAAAAATTGGATCATTAAACAATTGAGATGTATTTCCAAATAACAATAAATCTAGATTTGAGAATTTATTTTCTAATTAAAAATAATATGAGTACTATTGCCGAAAATAGAATGAAATTCAATGAAAAAAATTAGATTCATAATCGTTGGTTTTGGTCATATTGGCAGAAGGCATGCAACAATAGCAAATGAATTTTCTGGATCTGAGGTTGTTGCCATCGTTGATGCCAACGCAGAAGCTAGAAACAACGACTTATATCCCGGTAATGTACCTTTTTTTACTTCATTAGAAGAACTAATAGCAGCCAAAATTGAAGCTGATGTTTTAACCATTGCCACACCTAACGGTTATCATTGTTCTTATGCCATCACAGCTTTGGAAGCTGGTTATAATGTGGTCATTGAAAAGCCAATGGGTCTCTCAAAATCAGAATGTGAGGCAGTTATCTTTAAATCCTTACAAGTTAATAAACAGGTATTTGTTGTTAAACAAAACAGGTATAGTCCGCCAAGTCAATGGATGAAAGAAATGGTCAATACCAAAAAAATTGGTGAAGTATTGATGGTTCAGGTAAATTGTTACTGGAACCGCGATGACAGATACTACAAACCTGGTGCCTGGAAAGGTAATTTAAAGTTAGATGGTGGAACTTTATTTACTCAATTCTCTCATTTTGTTGATATTATGTATTGGGTGTTTGGAGATATCAAAAATATCAAAGGAATATTTGCGGATTTTAACCACCAAAAAAGTACAGATTTTGAAGATAGTGGTGTCGTAAATTTTGAATTTGTTAATAGTGGTATAGGCTCTATCAACTTTAGTACCTCAGTATGGGATACCAATATGGAGAGTTCAATTACAGTTGTTGGCACAAAAGGCAGTTTTAAAGTAGGTGGACAATATATGAATGAAGTTGAGTATTGCCATATCGAAAATTATACAATGCCAGATTTACCGCCAACCAATGCCCCTAATGATTATGGTCCGTTTAAAGGAAGTGCAGCTAACCATCACTATGTCATAGAAAATGTTGTAAACACTTTGAATGGAACAGATACGATTACAGCAAATGCATTAGAAGGGTTAAAAGTAGTAGATATAATTGAGCGCATTTATGAGACCCGTGATTTAAATAAATTGAAAGGAACATTAGATGCCTGATTATTTTGCCCATCCAAGTGCTGTTATCGATGAGGGATGTACCATCGGAAATGATGTTAAAATATGGCATTTCTCGCATATAATGCCCAATTGCGTCATTGGAGATAAATGTAATATTGGACAAAATGTGGTCATTAGTCCGGATGTTGTTTTGGGTAAAAATGTAAAAATCCAAAACAATGTTAGTATCTATACTGGTGTAATATGTGAAGATGATGTTTTTTTGGGACCATCTATGGTTTTTACCAATGTAATTAATCCAAGAAGCGCCGTCAACAGAAAAAATGAATACGCGAAAACTTTGGTTAAAAAAGGGGCAAGTATAGGCGCAAATGCAACGATAGTTTGCGGAAATGAAATTGGGGCTTTTGCCTTAATTGGGGCTGGAGCAGTAGTGACAAAAAACGTTCCTGATTATGCATTGTTGGTAGGCAATCCTGCAAAACAAATAGGCTGGGTTAGTATCAACGGCCACAGATTAAATTTTGACAGTTCAGGTATTGCTATTTGTCCAGAAACCAATGAGACCTATAAATTAATCAACGGAAGAGTTGAGAAAAGCGAGGATTGATTGCGTAAGTCCCTGGACTAAACTAACAATGAATCAATACCTGAAATCACATTTTTTGCAATAAAGGTTACTGTTTCCTTACTCAGTTCAGTGTGCATTGGCAATGACAATACAGTTTGGCATAGCTGGGCACTAACCGGGAAACTTTCTCCCTCTTTATTATATATTTCGAAGGCCTTTTGTTTATGCAATTCAATTGGATAATAAACCATTGAAGGGATCCCATTTTCAGCTAATAAAGCCCTTAGTTTATCTCTATCAACACCAACTAATTGCATGGTGTATTGATGAAAAACATGCGTGCTGTTTTCTACGCGTTTTGGTATTAAAATATTAGGATGATTACCCAATAATTCATCATACCACGAAGCAGCATTCTGGCGGGCAATTTCGTACGCTTTTAAGTGCGGTAATTTAGCGTTCAAAATAGCCGCTTGAATACTATCAAGTCTGGAGTTAACACCTATTACATCGTGAACATATTGAACTCTTTGACCGTGATTGCAAATCATTCTAATTTTACTTGCAATTTCGTCATCATTGCACATCAATGCACCACCATCTCCATAACAACCCAGATTTTTACTTGGAAAAAAACTGGTAGTGCCAACATGGCCAATAGTACCTGCTTTCCGGGTAGTTTCTTCATCCGAAGAACCATTCACACTCATCATGTTTGAAGCACTATTAAACTGATATTCAGAACCTATAGCCTGAGCTGTATCCTCTATGACAAAAAGCTTATGTTTATTAGCTATTCGCATAACTTCATCCATATTGGCACATTGTCCAAACAGATGAACTGGAACGATTGCTTTTGTTTTAGCAGTTATTTTTGCTTCAATTAAATCAGTATCAATACAAAAAGTATCCTTATTAACATCTACCATAATGGGCGTTAAACCCAATAATGCAATAACTTCAGCAGTAGCCACATAAGTGAAGACAGGCAAAATTACTTCATCGCCTGGTCTTAGATCTAAGGCCATCATTGCTATTTGCAAGGCATCTGTTCCATTGGCACAGGCTATTACATGTTTGACCCCAAGTTCTTTGGCTAGGCTTTCTTCAAAACTTTTAATCTGCGGCCCCTTAATAAATTGAGTATTATTTATAACCTCTTGAATGCCTGCATCAATCTCAGTTTTAATTTTTTCATATTGACCTTTAAGGTCAACCATTTGAATTTTATTCATTGTATTTTAATAGGTAATGAATTAGCTTTTATAACAAGTTACACGTTTAAGAATAAAATATGTTGGGAATGAAAATAATCTGAAGAATGTATTCATTTCTTGAACCTTAAAGTGCTAAGCAAAAGTAAAAACATTTAACGAACTAACAAAAAGGATTTCTGCAATATTTACTTCTTTACAAGGAGGGTAAAACTTGCATTAGCCTTTGTTCCGGGAGCAAAAATGGAAGCTTGATTTTGACATCAGCTAAATAGTTTTGCTAGCTTTATGTGGTAATTTTTTAATTGTATATAAACTATTTTTTGCTCATTACAGGGATCAATAGATGAGCCTTTTCAGGCTTTTAGATAAATTTCTACTTACTAAAAATATTGTATTTCAAGATACAATATATGGCTCTGAATCCATCTTTCCAGTTGATTTTCTTACCTTCTTCGTAGGTTCTGCCGTAATAGGAAATTCCCACTTCGTAGATTCTAATCTTTGGAATACGGGATATCTTGGCAGTTACCTCTGGTTCGAATCCAAAGCGGTTTTCTTTAAACCGGATAGATTTGATAATATCCGCTCTGAAAAGCTTGTAACAAGTTTCCATATCTGTCAGATTGAGATTAGTAAGCATGTTAGACAAAAAAGTAAGCATTTTATTTCCAATGGAATGCCAGAAGAACAAAATCCTGTGGGGATTACCACCCATAAAACGACTTCCGTAGACCACATCTGCAAAGCCATCCACTACTGGTTTAAGTAGAATATTAAACTCATTGGGATCATATTCCAAATCCGCATCTTGAATGATAATATAATCCCCTTCAGCTTTTTGAATTCCTGTGTGAATAGCGGCACCCTTACCTTTATTAATTTCGTGCTTAAAATACATAATATTGAGGTCGGAATTCATCTCAATATATTCTTTAATTACCTCCTCAGTATTATCTGTAGAACAATCATTTACTAAAATTAACTCTTTTTCAAAATTGTCAATTAAACTAACAGATTTTACTTTATTCAGAATATGATGAATGGTCTTTCCTTCGTTATATGCCGGGATAATTATAGATAATTTTTTAGATGTCATTGTTACTTGGCGTTAAAAATAGGGTTTTCACGTAAATTTTTATTAATTCTACGACCTTTAGTCCTTCTGGCACATGTGGTTTATATAACCCACATACAGCATCCATCTAATTTCTGTAGGCTTATTCGTGCTTGCTTTGGTACTTGTGGTCATCTATGTTGACAGTGGCATCACACAATTGTATAATGCGTTTTTGATGTGCAATAATAATGATTGTCACATTCTGTTTTTTCAAATTTTGTAAACTTTCAATAATTATATCCTCTGTGGTGATATCTAATGAACTGGTAGCTTCATCAAAAAGTAAAACACTCGCCTCTTTGTAGAGCGCGCGAGCAATGGCTATTCTTTGCTTCTGTCCTTCACTAATCTTTGATCCCTGTTCGCCTAAGGCTGATTCAATTCCCTGTGGTAAATCCTTAACAAACTCTTCTAAACCTGAAAGTTGAATGGCTCGTTTGAGTTTTACTAAATCAAAGCTTGTGCTTAGAGAAATATTCTCCTGTAGCGACTTATTAAATATAAATGGCGATTGATGTACAAAGCCTATCTGATTCTGCCATGACTGGATATTTCCTGAATTTAAAACCACTCCATCAATACTAATTTCTCCTTGTTTTGGAAGGATTAATCCCGAGATTATCTTCATCAGTGTACTTTTGCCACTGCCGCTTTTACCTGTAATGCCAAATACAGTGCCTTTAGGAATATTAACTGTAACCTCTTTGAAAAGGGGCAAATCAGAATCAGAAAACTGATATTGAATTTGATCTAACTGAATATGGTCTTTAAAATGAAGATGGTGGTGATCAGGTAATTTATTGTTGGCTTTGTTGTGGTATAAAAACTCAATTGTATGCTGATGAAGCTTCATTTTCATAATGCCTATCAACAAGCGGTTAATGGCAGGTACCAGTCTGAAAACTGACAATACAAATACCGCTGCTAATGCTCTTAAACCGGCAGGATTTTCGGAGAAAAAATACCCGTAAATTACCAAAATAATAACGCCAGCTAAAACCACGATTTCATTCGCCCTTGCGGGTATTGACTGGTAATAAATCGATTTAAGATCGCAATTGATCAGATATCGCTGCTTATTTAGAAAATCCTTTATAAAGAAGCCAGCCGAATGATTAACTTTAACATCCACCAGGCCATTCATCCCAATATTTAAACTTTCTATGGTATCCTCTCTTCTGCCTTTAGTTTTCTCGCCTAGTGTATATATCTTTTGTTTGATGGTGCTGTTAATAAAATAAAAAGCCGGTGCAGTCACCAGAATAATCATAAAAAATATCGCGGGATTAAACCAGATGATGAAAATAAGAATAAAGAAAATTACCAGACTCTCACCGACAATATTGACAAATGGGATAAGCACGCCTGTCGCAAAATAGATAGAATTGAAATGGATCTTATTCAGAAAATCGGTTGTTCCCTTGCTGATAATAGTCTCGAACGGTTGATTTATGATATGGTAAAAAGTGTTTTCAGTAAAATTCTGAACTAATTTGGTACAAAGCTTATGAACACTTTTTTGAATCAGTACAGCCACAGTATTCTTGATTATAAAAAAGAAGACCACCGAAAACACCATCGCAATAAGAAATTTTGCCTCATTCTCTAAGCCAAATAAATTATACAAATACCTTAGTTTACGGCTCTTTGCTAAAAAATCACCATCAACCGCAAGCATTAGCACAGGCACAACACCCGCAAGCGCAATAACATCAGCAATAGATACAAGACTTGTTAGAAATAACAACCTTTTTCCTTTAGACAAACTTGGTTTATCGAGCAGCAATTTGATACTTCTTACGGTATCTAATATGGCGTTTCTTCGTGTTGACAACTATTAATTTCGAATTAGTTTTGAATTGATTTTCTTTGCAAAGGTAGAATTTATTGTCAAAACAAAGTGTTTGAAATCACCCCAAAAGAGCAATTGTTGAAAAATATCCGGAAAGGCTTAGTACAGCCTTTGCCGAACAACTATCCTTTATTAAACTTTGATAAGGATATGTTAAAAAAACCTATTTTAAATGTCGATGAAACATTCATTAAAAACTGGGTTGATAGTGGCTTCTTCTTCAGTGTTTACAATGGTTTTTACGACTTGTTACACCAACTAAAAAACACTTGTTTTAACTACAAACTCGGTCACATGGCCATTGATGAGAACCAGTTAATTAAACTATTTACCGACAACGAAGTTGCCTATTTAAGTATTGACAAGCTTGATACTACGATTCTTTGCAGTTTTGCAAAATTGGAGGTTGGGACCGATTGTCTTTATTTCAGCTCTGAGCTTCAGCCAATCAAACATTTCAAATCTGCAGAAAACATAATTCTTTTTGGAAAAGCCAATCAGATCGAAAGTCCTGAGTCCAATAAATACTTCAGCGAACTCATGATTAAAAGTGATCTCAAAGTGCAGATTCCTTTAGACTATTTTAAAAATTTTAAGAATGTCTTCTTGTTCATAGAAGAATAAAAATTCTTTGTTAAAACATATGATATTGGTCAGTAATGACCATGTTATGGCACTCTGATTGACCATTATCAGTTTTTCTAAATTGGCCCTAAGTTAAACTTGCTCAAAATTTTAATTAACTTATGCCTATTTATCGCCAAATCGGAAAAATTCCACATAAACGACATGTCGTTTTCCGTCAACCAAATGGAGAATTGTATCACGAAGAATTATTTGGAACGGAAGGTTTTTCTGGTGTTTCTTCACTTGTCTACCATTTGTATCCACCAACAATGGTTAAATCACACGGTAAGCCATATAGTGTCAGACCAGAAGTAGCTATTGAAGACAACCTCCAAGCCAGAAGTTTCACTGGATTTGAAGTAGAACCTGAATCAGATTATATTCAAAGCAGAAAAGTACTTTTTATAAACGACGACTTGCATATCGGACTTGCTTCTCCGAAAAACGGAACAGAAGATTATTTCTTTAAAAATGCGGATGCAGACGAAATGTTATTCATACACAGAGGCAGCGGAACGGTTAAAACCATGTATGGTCAGATAGATTTTGAATATGGCGATTACGTGATAATTCCTCGAGGCACTGTATACAGCATTCATTTTGAAACGGAAGACAATAAGATCCTTTTTATTGAATCATTTAGTCCGATAGAAACACCAGCTCGTTACCGCAACCAATATGGACAGTTCATGGAAAACTCGCCTTTTTGCGAGCGCGATATGAAACTGCCCCATAGCATGGAAACGCATAGTGAAAAGGGTGATTTTAAAATAAACATCAAGAAGCGAGGCTTAATCTATCCTTACACATACGAGACACATCCATTTGATGTCGTCGGATATGACGGGTGCAGCTATCCATACGCCATGTCGATATTTGACTTTGAACCAATAACAGGACGAATTCACATGCCACCACCAATTCATCAGCATTTTCAGGCTAATAACTTTGTGGTTTGTTCATTCGTTCCAAGATTATACGACTACCATCCTGATGCTATTCCTGCTCCTTACCACCATAGCAATATCGACAGTGACGAACTTTTGTATTATGTGGACGGCGATTTTATGAGCAGAAATAATATCGAAAAAGGTCAGATTACCCTTCATCCGGGAGGTATTCCTCACGGACCACATCCGGGAGCCATAGAACGAAGCATAGGTAAGAAAGAAACTCAGGAACTGGCAGTCATGATTGATCCGTTCAAACCAGTAAAAATAACCAAAGAAGCTATGAAAATTGAATTGCCAGATTACTATAAATCATGGATAAATCAACCACTTAAAGAAACCGCAATCATTTAAAACCAAACACCAAAATGGATACATTAGATTTAACACAAGTAAAAAATTTCAACTATTCAGAAACCAGTAAAATCTTTGATAAAGCTCAGGATTTCCTGCCAATTAATGGCACCGACTACGTAGAACTTTATGTTGGAAATGCTAAGCAAGCCGCTCATTTCTATAAGACAGCACTAGGGTTTCAAGACTTGGCTTATGCGGGACTGGAAACGGGTTTAAAAGACAGAACATCTTACGTTTTGAAACAGGATAAAATCAGGTTAGTACTTACAACACCTTTCGATGCAGATAGCGATATCAGTAAACACCTTATGAAACATGGAGATGGTGTTAAAGTTATTGCCTTATGGGTAGATGATGCATATGATGCTTTTGAACAAACCGTTTCCCGTGGTGCCAAACCATACCTTCAGCCTGAAACAATTGAAGATAAAGATGGGATCATCAAACGATCAGGTATTCATACCTATGGCGATACTGTTCATATTTTCATAGAAAGAAAAAATTATCATGGTGTATTTCTGCCAGGATTTGAAAAACTTGAAACAGGCTATCAGCCAATTCCAACCGGACTAAAATACATCGACCATATGGTAGGCAATGTAGAGCTGGGTTCAATGAACAAATGGGCTGAATTCTACGCCAACACTATGGGTTTTGCTAATCTGGTAACCTTTGACGATAAAGATATTTCGACAGAGTATACAGCATTAATGAGTAAAGTGATGTCCAACGGAAATGGTTACATCAAATTTCCAATTAATGAGCCAGCATTAGGTAAGAAAAAATCCCAGGTTGAAGAATACTTAGATTTTTATAACGGACCGGGTTGTCAGCACATTGCAGTAGCAACAGATGATATCGTTTTTACAATTTCAGAAATGCGTAAAAGAGGTGTCGAATTCTTGTATGTTCCTGGTACATATTATGACACCGTAAAAGAGCGGGTTGGCATTATAGAAGAAGACTTGGAAGAACTCAAAAAATGGGGCATTATGGTAGATCGCGATGAGGAAGGTTATTTGTTACAAATATTCACAAAACCGGTAGAAGATCGTCCTACCCTATTCTTTGAAATTATCCAGCGCAAAGGTGCTAAATCATTTGGCAAAGGCAATTTCCAGGCCTTGTTCGAAAGTATTGAAGCTGAGCAAGCAAGAAGAGGCACTTTATAATTTATTGTTATGGCTATTTTAAATCCAATCAATTTTAAAAAGTGGGTCGACGAAAACAGACACCTGCTAAAACCACCTGTAGGCAATCAGGTAATTTATAAAGATGCTGAAACTATTGTTATGGTAGTAGGCGGACCAAACAATCGAAAGGACTATCATTTCAACGAAGGCGAAGAATTTTTCTATCAACTGGAAGGTGATATGCAATTACCAATTATCGAAGATGGAAAACGCCGGACAATAGACATCAGAGAAGGTGAGATATTTTTACTACCGCCAAGAACACCACATTCTCCTCAAAGAAAAGCTAATACGTTAGGACTAGTAATTGAGCGACAACGCACTGATCAGGAAATAGATTCATGCATGTGGTATTGCGAATCTTGTAGTCATTTACTACACAAAGCTGATTTTCACCTTGATGATATTGTCACACAATTACCTGTTCTCATGCAGTCCTTCTATGACAACTTAAGTCTAAGAACCTGCAAAGCATGCGGAACAGTGATGGAACCACCACAATTACAAGCAGAATAATATGAAACAAGCAACAATCATAGGATCCGGATTAGTAGGATCACTTTGGGCCATCTATCTGAATAAAGCGGGTTACAAAGTGAGTCTTTTTGAAAGACGAGCAGATATGAGAAAAAACACTATATCAGCAGGTAAATCAATTAATCTTGCAATATCATACCGTGGCTGGAAAGCCCTTGATGCTGTTGGGGTTGGCGACATTATAAGAAAATCTGCCATACCAATGTATGGTAGAATTGCACACCAAATAGATGGGAGTACCTCTTTTCATCCATATGGCATAAATAATCAGGCCATCTATTCTGTTTCAAGAGGGGAAATTAATTCGCGTTTAATGGATATTGCTGAATCCAGTGGTATGACAGAACTGTTCTTTGACAGTCAGTGTACTGGTTTGGACATGAATAAGAACATTGCCTATTTTGAGCACAATGTCAATGGTATTAAATTCGAGACTAAATCAGATGTTATTTTCGCAACTGATGGCGCTTTCTCGACGGTAAGATATCAGTCAATGCAGCGTTTAGACAGATTTTCTTACAGTCAGAATTACATCGAAGACGGCTATAAAGAAATTTTATTGCCTGCTAATTCGGATGGCAGTTTTAAACTTGAAAAAAACGCTTTACACATCTGGCCAAGAGGTCGGTTTATGTTAATCGCCTTACCTAACATAGACGGATCCTTTACCTGCACGCTATTTATGCCATTCGACGGACATAAATTCTGCTTTAACAATCTGAAATCAAAAGACGATATCATCACTTTCTTTAAGGAGATGTTCCCAGATTTCTATCAACTTATGCCGGAAATTGCTGAAACATGGACAGATCATCCGATTTCATCTTTAGCAATCATTAGATGTTTCCCGTGGCACAATAAGCAAACGGTATTAATGGGTGATGCTGCCCACGCCACAGTGCCTTTTTACGGACAGGGGATGAATGCCGGATTTGAAGATTGTACGGTAATGGCTCAGTTAATGGAACAATTTGAAGACGATTGGAACGGGTGTTTTGCCGCTTATGAAAAAATGCGCAAACCTAATGGTGATGCGGTTCAGGACTTATCTTTGCAAAATTATTTGATAATGCGAGACAAGATAAATGACCCGGATTTTAACCTTCAGCAAAAAGTTGAGAAACGAATTCATGAATTGTATCCCGATCAATACTTACCTTTGTACTCGATGGTTTCATTCAGTGATATTGAATATCATACGGCCTTGGAACAGGGAAAAAAGCAAGATGAGGAAATGAAGAAATTTATTTTAAATCACGATATCTCCTGGTCAACCGATGATAGGACACTGGATGACATTATCCATAATGCCTTAGGAAAAGAAATACTTGCTTAATATGTCTGAGATACAAAATGATTTGTTAAAACGCATTGAAGAAAAATTCACTGCTATCAACCAGAACCCTAACACCCATCTAGAAGGACTAGTTTGGGCCAATCCAATTACTTACTGGGATTATATCCTTCCGGATGCTTTATTAAGTCTCCAGGTTCAAAGAACAACACTTCCTGATGAAATGGTATTTATCATGTACCATCAAATTAATGAACTTTTATTTAAAATGGTTCTTTGGGAAATCGATCAGGTATGCGAAAGTGAAGAACTGGAAGCGGCTTTCTTTTCTGAAAAATTAAGACGTATTAGTCGCTATTTTGATATGCTATCCTCTTCATTCTCCATTATGGGCGATGGTATGGAAATAGCGCAGTACATGAAATTCAGAAATACGCTAACCCCTGCCAGTGGTTTTCAGAGTGCACAATACCGTCAGATTGAATTTGCATCAACAGAACTGATAAATTTAATAGACAATCGTTACAGAAAAGATATCGACCGCAACACACCATATGAGCATGCTTATGATCATTTGTATTGGCAGGCTGCCGGGAAGGATCATGCTACCGGTAAAAAAAATACTTTAATTACGCTGTTTGAAAAGCGTTATAAATCTGAATTTCTGGATAAGATGGACTATTACAATACCAGAAATCTATGGACTAAATTTAAAACACTGCCAGAGGCTGTCAAACAAGATCCACAACTGATACAAGCCATGCGTCATTATGATAAAACCGTTAACGTTACCTGGGTAATGGCACATTATCATGCAGCTGAGAAATACCTGGAAAGTTCTGGTAAAAAGGTGGAAGCCACTGGTGGAAGCGACTGGAAAAAATACATGCACCCTAAATTCCAGAGACGAATTTTTTTCCCAGAATTATGGTCGGATTCAGAGCTCGCCAACTGGGGAGAAGATGCATAAAGACACAGCAAACTTCAAAATTTCTTAATTCAGTCCATCAATTCGTACAACTCTCTAAAGTCTTAATGATAGAGGGCTATGAATTCTATTAGTCTTAGTATAAAATGTGGCTCATTTAAGGTTTTTAACAGCCTTATTAACACATTTTAGTGGTATTGGTTGGTACGCCACTATTGAATGCCTTTAATGCCAATATGGGCGTATCTTTGCAAGGTGATAGATTTTACTGTAAAACAGCTTGAGAATGGATTAACCTTTATTCATCACGAGGATCGTAACACAAGTCTTTGTGTTACCAATATTTTGTATAATGTAGGTGCCAGAGATGAAAATCCGGAACAAACCGGATTTGCTCACTTATTTGAACACTTGATGTTTGGGGGATCTGTAAATATTCCATCTTTTGATACACCATTGCAAAAAGCCAGCGGAGAGAACAATGCTTTTACCAGTAATGACATAACCAATTACTACATTACCCTACCAGCAGAAAACATAGAAACTGCCCTATGGTTAGAGAGTGATAGAATGCTCAGACTAGATTTTTCAGAAAAATCTTTGTCGGTACAAAAAGGGGTAGTGATTGAAGAGTTTAAACAGCGCTATCTTAATCAGCCCTATGGCGATGCCTGGCTAGAGCTCAGGCCCCTGGCCTATCATAAGCATCCATACCAATGGGCAACTATTGGCAAAGAAATTTCTCATATTGAAAACGCCCAATTAAAAGATGTCATTGCATTTTTTGAAAAGTTTTATAACCCAAGTAATGCCATTGTTTGTATTGCGGGTAATATTTCCTTTGAAAAGGCATTCGATTTATGTCGCAAATGGTTTGGTGATATTCCACCTGGTACGGCCAATAAAAATTTGTATGCCAAAGAGCCGGAACAAAAAGAAAGAAGAGAAAAAACGATTGTAAATGACGTTCCACAGAACGCGCTGTATATGGCGTTCCACATGGTAGACAGAACCCATTCTCTATACTATGCTTTTGATTTGTTATCAGATATGTTGTCTGGATCTGACTCGTCGAGATTTATCAATGTTCTTGTAAAAGACAAAGGTTTGTTTACGCATGTTCACGCCTATATCACTGGCGATATTGACGAAGGTTTATTTATTATCGAAGGTAAATTGAGTCCAGATGTCAGTTATGAGACTGCTGAATTAGCTGTTTTTGAAATTCTTAACGAAATTTCACTTAATGGAATTGATAAAAACGAACTGGATAAAGTTAAAAACAAAGCTGTAACAAGCAACCTATTCGCAAAAACATCAGTCTTAAATAAAGCAATGAGTTTGTGTTATGCCAACAGACTTGGAAATACTAATTTAATTAATTCTGAGATAGTTTTAATGAAAGCGATTACCTCTGAGGATATTCAGGCAGTTTGCAAGCAATATCTATGCTCAGAGAAACAAAGTGTACTGAAATACCAAACACAATCATGAACAGACAATTAGCCCCGGAAATACACAGTATTCAGCACATACATACCGGATTTAAAGCGCCTCAGGGCAATATATTCAGAATCGATTCAGAGGAAGGCGTATTCAAACTAGAGATAATCTTTCCTGGATCAGGCTTTGGCCTGGTATCAGATAAATTTGCTGCCTTATACGGCATGGATCTATTAATGTCTGGAACTGAAAATCAATCTGCATTAGAGATTTCAGAAAGCATTGACGCTTTAGGCGCCTATGTTTTTAAAGGATGCGATTATTATACCTCATTTATCACCGTTTACGGACTTAATAGCGATATAAAAAACATACTTAATATCGTAAAGAAATCAACTGAAAATTGTATTTATCCTTTACATGAGGTAAACGTATTCAAAAATAGAAAAATCAGTGAATTAAATATCAATCTTAATAAGACAAACTTTCTTGCCAACAGATCAATAAACCAACAAATTTTGGGTAAAATTCACCCTTTTTCGACCATTTCGGATGAAGAATTAATATTATCTATTGATCAGGAAAAATTACAATCTTTTAAAACTACTTATTTAAAAGAACCTTATTATATCTACACTGGTCCCTCTTCAACAAACATAAAAGACATTTTGAGTGAAGTTGGCTATCCTATTTCAGACATTGCAGTTCTTTCAAAAGGCTCTGAATCGCAGCCACAGGAGGGCCTTTCAGAAGTTCTAATAAGTAAAACAGGTTCCACACAGAACTCTATAAGACTGGGTAAAATACTACCTGGAAGAACCGAGAAAGACTACTTTAAAATCAGCTTATTCAATCTTGTATTAGGGGGATATTTTGGTTCCAGGTTAATGAAAAACATTAGAGAGGAAAAAGGACTAACCTACGGAATACATTCTTCAATTACGCCATTTAAAACTTATAGTGTTTTTAAGATAAGCTCTGAGTGTAATAATACCCTTACAGAAACTGTTAAATTGGAAATAGAAAAAGAGATTCAAGTTCTTCAAAATGAATTAATTAGTGAAGAAGAACTACGAACTGCAAAGAATTATTTACTTGGAAGTTTAATGAGAAATTTCGACGGGGCATTCAATATTAGTGAAAGATATAAAAGTTTTCTTGAGCTTGAAAGTGAGTCTGATTTTTATGATCGATACATATCTGCTGTTAACACAATAACAGCAGAGGATTTGAAAGAATGCGCAAACAATTATTTTACAATAAATTCGTTTAAATACTGTGTAGCTGGTGAAATTTAAACACGTCATATTATTATTAATAGGACTTCAAGTTCTCGATTCATTTGGTATAGAAACGCGACCAAAGATGAGAAGAGCTTGTCTAAACAGAAGTGATTCGACTTTAGATTTATTGTGGAACAGACCAACAGATAATTGCGGGAGCTTTACACACTTTAATTTATATGGCAGGGACAACAATCTCAGTCTGTATGAGTTCTTAGGGACATATACTAATTTCAGCACGACCAACATATCATTAAAACTTAGGAATTTAAAGACTTGGGAATTTTATTTAGTTTATCACAAGGCCTGCAACGGAACAGACAGTATCTACAGTGATACTATTAAAATTGACAACCAGGCACCCTTCAATTCAGAACTAGATTCTGTAAGTGTTGATCTTTCCACGCAGAAAACAATATTGGGATGGAGCAATAATTTAAGTCCAGATGTTAAAGGCTATTATGTCTATTATATCACTGGCACCAACTCAATTATCACGACAACCTCTAACAACTCGTACCTTGATGCCGGAACGAGAGATCCACGAAATGGGCCTATTCAATATGGTATTGCCGCTTTTGATACCTGTAATAACACTTCACTAATCAGTGTTCCACACACCACAATTCACCTTCAAAGCGTTTATAATCAGTGTAATAAGACAATAAGTTTGCAATGGACGCCTTATATAGGCTGGCCCGTTGATGGATACGATATATTTTTAAGAATTAACGCAGGGAATTACGCTAAAATTGGGTCTGTTATTGCCAATATTAACCAATTTACCTACAACTTTAATAATTTTGGAAGCACCTATTGTTTTTACGTTAGAGCGAAGAAGCAAGCTTCAACTATAAGTTCATCCTCTAATATCAGTTGCCAAAGCACTAATGGAATCATTTCTACAAAGGGATCCTATATTGCGAAAGCATCAGTTCAGCTATCTGAAGTTGAGTTAAGTTTAGTTATTCCTAATGGTACCTCAGTTCAAAAGATTAATATCTACAAATCCGAGGGTAACTCGCCTTTCGCATTATGGCAAAGTATTAATACTACAGGTGGAACGATTGACTTAAAAGACCCGGCAGTAAATGTACAAAGCAGAACCTACAGTTATTTCTTTACTACTGAAGGTCCTTGCAACCTACTATTTGATTCATCACAATTAGCTAAAACGATATTACTAGATGTCGTGATGGTTAATCCTGGAGATCAACTTTTAAACTGGAACTTATATGATAGGTTTATTAAGCTTACCGAAAACCAACAGGTTCTCCTGAGTAATAGTCCGACTTTTACAAAAAGTTCCCCGTGGAACATTATAAGTACAATTAGTAATTCAACACAAAGTTATCAGGACAATACAACTGCTGGACCCAATCAAGAACAGATATGTTACTGTATCCGAGCAATAGAAAACAATCCGGATATAACCTATACAAGAAAAGACACGAGTTATAGCAATATACAATGCATTACTTCTGATCCAATCGTCTACTTTCCAAATGCCATTCAATTAAATGGATTCAATACAGTGTTTTATCCTAAAGGCGTCTTTATAGATTATACCAAAAGTAACTTCTTTATATATGATAGATGGGGACAAATCATATATGAAACGACTGACATACAAAAAGGCTGGGACGGAAGTAACAACGGCGAGTTAGTTCAGAGTGATGTTTATGCCTATAAAGCAACAATAACTGGTTTAAATGGAAAGGTGCTTTATTTTGACGGCACAATAACGGTACTAAAATAATGATAGGATTTAACGGTGATAAGAAACATATAAGAGGCTACACTGGTTCTATTAAGCAATTAATTAAAAGGATAGCGACAGACCATGGGTATAGAATTAATCAAGTAGAATATGTATTTGTTGATGATGAAGCCTTATTAAAAATAAACAATGAGGTGCTTAAACATAACTATTATACAGATATTATTAGTTTCGACTACACAGAAGGCAAAAACATAGAGGGTGAGATCTATATAAGCGTTGATAGAGTGAGAGAAAATTCAGAAACATATAAGACAGAGTTCCACGTGGAACTAATTAGGGTAATGTGCCATGGTATGTTACACTATGTAGGATACAAAGACAAATCGAAAAAAGAGTCGACCGAGATGAGAAATCAAGAAGACCATTATTTAAATATATATAATACGGAGTTCCACGTGGAACAATAAGAGATGCAGAAAGAATACGATGTAATTGTTATAGGGGCTGGTCATGCCGGCTGCGAAGCCGCTAACGCGGCAGGAACCATGGGATCGAGTGTTATGCTTATCACCATGAACATGGAAACTATTGCTAAAATGAGCTGTAATCCGGCAATGGGTGGTGTAGCAAAAGGACAAATAGTAAGGGAAATAGATGCTTTAGGGGGTATGTCGGGAATAATAACTGACAAAACGATGATACAATTTAGGATGCTAAACAGGTCGAAAGGTGCTGCAATGTGGAGTCCAAGAGCTCAATCCGACCGAATGAGGTTCTCGGAAGAGTGGCGTCTTGCACTTGAAAACAATCCTAATGTCGACTTCCTACAAGACAATGTAATAAAATTAGAAACTGAAAATGACCGCATTACAGGGGTTATTACAAGTATGGGATATGCTATAAAAGGCAAATCGGTGGTCGTAACATCCGGTACTTTTCTAAATGGTCTTATACATATAGGCACTAAAAACTTTGGTGGTGGTAGAATGGCAGAAAGTAATAGTGTGGGAATTACTGCAGATTTAATACATCTAGGTTTCGAAGCTGGACGAATGAAGACCGGAACACCCCCAAGAGTAGATGGTCGATCTCTAGATTACTCGAAAATGGAAGAACAGGAAGGCGATTCAGAAGCAGGTAAGTTTTCTTTTTCGAGCATTACAAAGCCACTTTCCCAGCAAAGATCCTGCTTTATAACCTATACAAATGATACAGTACATGAGATACTAAGAGAAGGTTTTGATCGTTCGCCAATGTTTAACGGCAGCATTCAAGGTCTGGGTCCACGTTATTGCCCATCCATTGAAGATAAAATAAACCGGTTCGCTGAACGAGATAGACATCAAATCTTTGTGGAGCCAGAAGGTTGGAACACCATAGAAATGTATATTAATGGCTTCTCGACCTCCCTTCCTGAAGACATTCAGTTGAAAGCAATCAAACAAATACCAGGTTTTGAACATGCAAAAATCTTCAGACCAGGTTATGCCATTGAATACGATTACTTCCCACCTACTCAATTAAAACATACTTTAGAAACCAAACTTATCAATAATCTTTACTTTGCCGGACAAATCAATGGTACAACAGGCTATGAGGAAGCGGCATGTCAAGGTTTAATGGCTGGTATTAATGCAGCGCTTAAAGTCCAGGAAAAAGAAGAATTTGTTCTGTCGCGTGCAGATGCCTACATAGGCGTTTTAATAGATGATCTAATTAATAAAGGTACAGAAGAACCTTATCGAATGTTTACATCAAGGGCTGAGTTCAGAATATTGCTCAGACAAGATAATGCTGACGATAGATTAACAGAAAAAGGTTACAGTATTGGTTTGGCAAGTGAAGATAGACTTAAAGCATTACATGAGAAAAGGGAAAAAATTAACTCTATACTACATTTTGTAAAAACAACCTCAGTAGAACCTTCATTGGTAAATGATATATTGGATCAAAAACAAACACCTATTTTAGACCAAAAGGTTAAGCTAGACAAGTTAGTATTGCGACCGCAGTTATCCATCAGTGACTTTGAACAAATCTATCAAACGCTATCAAACTCCGAATCAGAGATAAAAGAACAGGCAGAGATTCTTATAAAGTACGAATCATACATTGATAAAGAGAAACAAACAGCTGATAAATTAAACCGACTGGAGAACTATAAACTTAGCAAAGAATTTGATTACAGTCAACTTAAATCTCTAAGTACCGAAAGTAGAGAAAAACTAAATAAAATTAAACCAGAGAGCATTGGTCAGGCCTCTAGAATAAGTGGTGTTTCACCATCTGATATTTCCGTTCTTTTAATACATTTGGGTAGATGAAAAATATCTTAGCTATTTTGACTTGTTTGGCACTTTATTCTTGTGCCAGTATATCACCTCTTTCTGGAGGAAAAGCTGATGAGGCTCCTCCCCTATTATTAAATTCAAATATTACAAAAACCGAATTTAAAAGTAATACTATACAATTAGAATTTGATGAGTATATCGAAACAGATAATCCTTCAGATAATATAAAAATCTATCCCCAACATACGACATTCAAAACAAGTATTAATAAAAGAAAGTTAACTATTAAACTTGATTCATCCCTACATGAAAATACCACTTATGTTTTAAGTATAAAAAAAGGGGTTAAAGACGTTCATGCAGGCAATGGTTTCGAGTATAAAAAGATATTCAGTACAGGTGAAAGTTTAGATACAGGATACATTAAAGTACGGGTTAAAAATTATAAGAAATATAAAAACATCAAAATTGCGCTTCTAGAAGATCTACCGAGTGATAGTTTAAGGGTTATTAGTAAATCTTATAGTTATAATCTTACAAGCGAAACAAATGAGTTTTTTGGCTTAAAAAATAAAAAATATCATATCTGGCTATTTACGGATGCAAATTCTGATAATAAACCAGATTGGTATCAACCTATCAATTTCATTAATAATATAAGAACTGATTCGCTCTATGAAATTGAAATAAACGATTGGAATAAAGCTTTTGAAATAAAAAGAATTACTACAGATAATCAATACTCGAAAATTTATTATAACAACAATCCTCACTATTATTTTCATTTATATGATATCTTAGGAAAACAACTTGAGAATGCGGTATATTTAACTGAAGACAGCGCTCTTATATATAACCTGAAGTACAACACTATTAAATCTGATACAGTTAAAAGATTTAATCTTAATAATGAAAAGAAGGATATTGTTCTTAATAATCTTCAAATTATTAAAATGAAGAATAGATACACTGTTTATTATAATAAACCTCAATACTATACTGACTATTCGAATTACAGACCTTTAATGCGTGATAAAACAATTTATACAGTGTTACCGGAGTTGATACAAATCTATGTTCCACAGGAAGAAAAAATGGATAGTTTTTCTTTAAAAAACATTGCCATCCAGGAACATTCAAAATTATCCTACTTAGAATTTGAAATAAAAGATAAGTTTAATCAATTGTATGATGTAAAAATAAGTAAAGATGATAAAACTATTATATCGCTTTTTGATGTAAAAAAGTACGAGATTTTTTTAGAACCTGGACAATATAAAATTGAAGTTTATAAAAGAAGTTTTACAAATATTTTCAATCCATTTGAATTTAAAAATTCCAGCAGTCCAATATACGCAAAAGACTTGATTTTAAAGGCATCTTGGGACGAAATACTTTCAATTATTCCACAATAATTTTCAACAAAATTAACAACACTCTATGTAGAAATATTAGTATTTACGTGGAACAAAAAAATAGAGAAATTTAATGTCTATAAACACGAAAAAAAGTGAAGAAAAATAGAATAAATAGTCAGGTTATCATCAAATCGACTATTGTATTAAATAATCATTAACATTAATGTTGATTTGTTGATGACTGATTAAAAAACCTAGTAAATACAAGGCTTAACATTAAAAATTATTCGTTGAAAAATATGGTACATCTAATTTTATTCAATAAAAAAACTAGAAAAAATACAAGTTATCCCGATATCAACACGACTATAATATTACTAAATAATTATTTTAAATATATTTTTTATTATTAATCTGTTCATAAGCCTGGTTGGATAGATGAAACTTTAAATTATTTTTGTGCCATGAGTATCCTTGAAAAAATAGAAACTTTAAAACAGCAAGCAAGCGAACATATTATCGATCAACAAGAAAAGGTTGAAGAGTTCCGCTTGAAGTTTTTATCAAAAAAAGGTGAATTAAATGAATTGTTCGAAGAATTTAAAAAAGTTTCCGGCGAAGAAAAAAAAGAGCTGGGTAAACAGTTAAATATTTTAAGACAGCAAATAGAATCACTCTACAACGACGCTAAAGAGAAATTTAGTTCCACAGAAAAAAAATTTTCCGCTAACGCGGATGAGACATTACCTGTTAATGCCTATAAAATTGGATCTTTACATCCAATTTCAATTGTAAAAAATGACATTATCAGCATTTTTGAAAAGATAGGTTTTAACGTAGAAAATGGTCCGGAAATAGAAGATGACTGGCATAATTTTACGGCTTTAAATTTCGCGGAAAATCATCCGGCGCGCGATATGCAGGACACCTTCTTTGTGGAAAAAAAACCAAAAGGAAATTTTGCTCTTAGAACTCATACCAGCAGTGTTCAGGTGCGTTTGATGGAGTACACAAAGCCGCCAATTAGAGCTTTGATGCCAGGTAGAGTTTATAGAAATGAGGATGTATCGGCAAGATCCAATTGCTTTTTTCATCAGATAGAGGGACTTTATATTGATGAGAATGTGAGTTTCGCGGATCTTAAACAGACGCTCTATTATTTTGTTTCTCAATTTTTCGGAGAGCGCGAAATTCGTTTCAGACCATCATACTTTCCTTTCACTGAGCCAAGCGCAGAGATGGATATATATTTAGGAACCGCCACCGAGCAAGATAAGCGTTTAACAAAGGGTACAGGATGGTTGGAAATTCTGGGATGTGGTATGGTAGATCCTAATGTTTTGGAGAACTGCGGCATTGATTCAAGTAAATATACCGGTTATGCTTTTGGTATGGGCATAGATAGGATTACCATGTTGAGATATGGTATTAAAGATATCCGTCAGATGTTTGAAAATGATGTTCGTTTTCTGGAACAGTTTTAAAAATTCCACGCATTTCTAAGCTTGGCATATCCAGCTCTGCTAACAGAGAGTTTTGTGCCATTTTCCATAACTAAATATACGGTATCCGAACCTGAATTTTTTAGTTCAGATATTGATTTAATATTGACAATGTAAGAGCGGTGAATCCTTATGAATTTAACTGGGTTTAAGTGTTTCTCATAGAAGCTCATGGTTTTCTTTTTCACATAAATTTGATTCATGGTATGTAGTTTCACATAATCATCATATGATTCAATGAAAAGAATATCATTGGTTTGAAGTATTAAAATATTCCCATTGTGTTTAATAACAATACGTTCAGAAAATGGATGGTGATCAATAGAGGTAGATGCTTCTGGATTGGAGAGAAAATGCTTAATCTTTTCAGCAGCAATGCATTTTTTAAGAGCCATTAAGAACCTATCTTTACTAAAGGGTTTTAGTAAATAGTCTACTGCATTTGATTCGAAGGCTTTTATAGCATATTCATCATAGGCTGTTGTAAAAATCACTAAAGGACTTTCATCCAGAACTTCAAGCATTTCAAATCCATTTATTTTGGGCATATTTATATCCAGAAATATCAGATCTGGTTGATATTGCTGGATTTGCTTAATGCCTTCAAATCCATCGCCGCATTCAGAGACAATTGTAATATCAGCTTGATCTTCCAGATATTCTTTTATTAAGTTTCTGGCCAAAGGCTCATCATCAATAATTATAACTTTCATTTTATTTGAGGGATAGTTAGTTCGACACAAAACACATTGTTTAAGTGACTAATTTTAAGCAAATCTGCCCGGCCATATAAGAGAAAAAGTCGCCTACTTAGTGCATTTAAACCAAAGCCCAGGCCTTTGTTTTTTATAACGGAATCTTGTTCATAAGGGTTACACACCTTGATAAATAAGTCGGTATTTATTAAAGAGATAGTTACTTCGATACATGTTTCTCCTAATGATTCGTATACACCGTATTTCATAGCATTTTCAATAAGGGGTAATAGAATTAATGGCGGTATTAATGCATTTTCAGCCGATTTTGTCACTTCCATTTTAGTAACAAGTCTATTTTCAAAACGAACTTTCTCAATATCAAGATAGAGTTGAATATGTTGTAGTTCCTGACTAAGACTTATGGTAGCATTAAGATCTTTTTTAATCGTGCCCCTGAGAAAATCCGACAATTGCTGAATCATGGTTCTTGCTTTTTCGGGTTGTTTAGTGGCCAAAGCACTAACAGAGTTTAGGGTATTGAACAAAAAATGCGGCTGTAACTGTTGTCTGATGCCCGATAGTTCGGCTTCTTTAGCCAGCTTTTGAATTTCTAATCGTCTTGTGTTTTCCTCATTTCTATAGATATTTAATTGAGTCATCCACATTGACAAAGCACTAAGAGTAATAAGAAAAGCAGCCAGTAAAAAACGGAGTAGCTTAGTCGAGTTAAATAGGTAGATAAAACGCGTATCGTAATTTATAACTAAAGGAATGAGGAAATTGGCAGCAACATACCAGATACTTGCAAGCAAAAGGCACCAGAGAAAAACATACCATGCTTTTCCTGGTCCCGGTTGATAATAAATTAGAATATTGTTTACTATTAGTGCTGTAAGAAGCAGAAGGAAATTACTAATTAGCGAATCTAATAATGCAGATTTAAAACTAATATCGGCCTGTTTTAAAATAAGAACATGTAAGCTTGCCCAGAGTATCCAGAAAAGTAAAAACCTCAGCGTATAATTCTTTATCCCAGAGCGCAATTCTGTTGTGTTTTAAAAACTTTTGATATCAATTCCACCAAGCACACTGGTTCCTCTAATGATTAGTACACTTTCTCCGCTTGGCAGTGTGTTTTGTTGTATTCTTTTATCTTCAATTCCTCCGAAAATAGCCACAACTTCAGATCTTATTTCCCAATGAGGTGGGACAATTAGTTTGGTTCCGCCGAGAACATTTACTAATTCCAAAGAAGCCTGTCCATTGATAATGGATTGTGACAGGTTGATTTCAGCACCACCCAGAACGCATACAACTTCGCCGCCCTTAAAATCTTTAGAAGTAACATTTTTGCGAACACCTCCAAATACAGCAACAGTATCTAAGTAGTCTTCACTGGTATATGGCATTCCTGCATACATTTTGTCTTCCTTCCAATCGAAACCTTCCCATTTTTTGTTTTTTTTTCCGAATATCATAATAAGTCCCATACCAATAATGAATACCGGCCAGAAGAATTGACCAATTGCTAAGTTATAGAAGAATTCATCCGTTAAAAAGATACAACCTATAAATGCTACAATCCACCAGGCATTGTTTTTAAAATTGTGTTTGAAACCTATGTAAACACCAATAGTTATCATAAGCATTTGCCAGGAGAATAACCAATCCGGGAATATTACGCCTGTTTTACGCAGTAAGAGCATAACACCAACAGCCACAACCACAACACCAGCCATTCTTTTGCCATTTTGATTGCGTTTTTCAAAAGTGATTTCATTTTTATTTAGAGCCATAATTATTTATTTAATGATGCAAATCAAGCACAAGCTTATGCATATCACAAACAAAAATAGGTGTTTGACAAGAAAAATAGGCGAATAAACAAAAATAGCGGGTGAGTAACGTCAAATACTTAAAAAGCCATACTTTTGTTCAATATGAAAACCGGTTATTTGTTATTGATTGCAGTATTTTGTCTTCAAACACTTTCATGTAAGTCAGGCGATGTTTACAAAAGGGACAAAGATCTCTCGATAATCTTTGGAAGTGGAGGTGGATTTACCGGTGCAACAGAGCAATATGAAATTAATGGCAAGGGATCTTTAATTAAAGTTAGTTTACCGGGAGATACCACTAAACTACCATCAATATCTAAAAGCCAGAGACGGTATTTGCGTCAATTAGTTAATTCAGATTCACTGAGTAGAATTAGCTATAATACCTACGCCAATATGACATCTTTCATATATGTGAAGGTGAAAGATAAGCCGCTTTATAGCTTTCATTGGAATGGCGAAAGTAAATCTTTACAAGCACCATTATTCGCCTTAGATAGTTTTCTTAATACTTTAGTTAAGTAGACGGGGCACTTAAGGAAACAAAACTTTAGTATCTTTGTAAGCATTAAGATGAATATAGGAATTGTCTGTTATCCGACTTTTGGCGGAAGTGGCGTTGTAGCCACCGAATTAGGAAAAGCATTGGCCGCAAAGGGATATAACGTACATTTTATCAGTTACAGTCAGCCAGCCAGACTGGATTTTTTTAATCCCAATGTGTTTTTTCACGAGGTATCTATCTACAAATATCCTTTATTTGAATATGTGCCATATGAAACCATATTAGCCAGTAAAATAGTCGATATAGTTAAGCAGTACAAATTACAGATTCTGCATGTTCACTATGCTATTCCGCATGCGAGTGCTGCCTTAATGGCGAAAAATATTTTAGTAGAACAGGGGATCAATATTCCGATTGTTACCACTTTGCACGGAACAGATATTACTTTAGTTGGAAAAGATCCAACATACGAGCCGGTAGTGTCTTATTCAATCAATCATTCAGATGCTGTCACGGCCGTTTCTGAAAGTCTGAAGCAAGATACGATTAAGAATTTTCATATTCAGCGCCCTATTCACGTTGTGCCCAATTTCATCGATTTCTCCAGATTCACTAAGCAGAAAAAAGAGCATTTCAAGATGGCTATTGCACCTAACAATGAAAAGATCCTGGTGCATACCTCTAATTTCAGGAAGGTTAAAAGAGTAGAGGATGTTGTTAAGGTATTTGCTTTGCTGGCAGATAAGATTCCGAGCAAGCTTTTGTTAATTGGGGATGGTCCGGAGCGTATGAACATTGAATTGATGGCAAGAGAAATGGGTGTATGCGACAGAATCACATTTTTGGGCAAGCAAGATCAGATCGAAGAGATTTTATCGGTTTGTGATTTGTTTTTACTGACTTCAGAAACAGAAAGTTTCGGATTGGCAGCATTAGAAGCTATGGCATGCGAAGTGCCGGTTATTTCTTCCAACTCAGGCGGTATACCAGAAGTAAACATAGATGGGGTTACCGGATACATGAGCAATGTTGGAGATGTTGAAGACATGGCTAAGAATGCCTTAAAGATACTTTCTGATGAAGCGATTCTTGTTCAATTTAAAGCCAATGCATTAAAACGCGCTCAGGAGTTCCATATCGATAAAATATTACCGATGTATGAGAATGTCTATCTTAGCTTAATTAGCGCACCAGTGGCCCCATAAACGGCTTAATTGGGCCGCTTTTTTTACAGTATTCTCATAAAAAGAAGACTTTTTATCTAAAAATCTTATTAATTTTTGATTTATAAGCCTGAATGGTTTTAATTTGGATCATCTAACATCCATGTTTAAAAAATTATTATTTGCTGCATTGGTTATACCGGTGTTTCAAATGCATTCACAGAGTAAATCCGGCAAGGCGCAAGAGCCTTCAAAAGCGCCGGGTACATTTTCACAAATTGTTTCCGGACTAGGTTTCAGGAGTATCGGTCCGGCCGTTACTTCGGGCAGAATTGTCGATTTATGCGTTAATCCGCAAAACACTTCACAGTGGTATATCGCAGCTGGCAGTGGTGGTGTATGGAAAACAGACAATGCGGGCACAACCTTTTATCCGGTTTTCGAGACTCAGGCGTCTTTTTCAATTGGGTGTATCACCATGGATCCATCTAATCAAAATACAATTTGGGTTGGTAGTGGCGAGAACAATAACCAAAGAAGTGTGGCATATGGCGATGGTGTTTACAAGAGTGAAGATGGTGGAAAGACCTGGAAAAATGTAGGGTTAAAGCTCAGCGAGCATATTGGTATGATTACCGTAGATCCTAATAACAGTCAGGTTGTTTATGTGGCCGCTTATGGTCCGCTTTGGAGTGCGGGTGGCGACAGAGGAATCTATAAAACTACAGATGGTGGTAAAACCTGGAACCGTATTTTATTTGTCAGTGATAATACTGGGTTTAATGAAATTCATATTGATAAGAAGCGTCCAAATATCATGTATGCCACAGCCCATCAGAGAAGAAGACATGAGTGGACCTATTTAGGTGGCGGTCCGGAATCTGCTATATACAAAAGTATTGATAACGGAAGCACCTGGACTAAGCTGGACAATGGCTTACCAAAAGGCGATGTGGGTCGTATCGGACTGGCTATTCCAGATGCTAATACCGATATAGTTTATGCCTTGATAGAAGCTTCTGAAGGCAATGGCGGTTTGTTTAAATCAACTGACCGAGGTGCGAGCTGGACTAAGCAATCGGGTCATACCACGGCAGGTAATTATTACAATGAAATATTTGCTGATCCGGTAAATCCAGATAAAATTTATTCTATGAATAACTGGGCTGTAGTAAGTAGCGATGGCGGTAAAACCTTCAAAGGTATTGGCGAGCGCAGCAAGCACGTAGACAACCACGTGATTTGGGTTGATCCAAAAAACACCTCACATTATTTGATGGGATGTGATGGCGGATTATACGAGACCTGGGATGAAGCGGCGACTTGGAATTACAAAGCCAATTTGTCAATTACCCAGTTTTACAGAGTAAGTACTGATAATGCCTTGCCATTTTACAACATCTATGGAGGTACTCAGGATAATAATACATTGGGCGGACCGTCTAGAACCATGAGCGCTAGTGGAATACATAATTACGACTGGTTTGTAACGGTAGGGGGAGATGGTTTTAAGACGGTTGTAGACACTAAGAATCCAGATATCGTATATTCTCAATGGCAGTATGGCGGCTTGGTAAGATTTAACCGTAAAACAGGAGAGGCATTAGATATTAAACCTCAGGAAAAACAGGGAGAACCAGCCTACAGGTATAACTGGGATGCACCAATTGTATTAAGTAATTTTGAGAATAAGACTTTGTATTTTGCTGCACAGAAGGTATTTAAAAGTACAGACATGGGTAATACCTGGGAAATTATCAGTCCGGATTTATCAAGAGGAATAGACAGAAATAAACTAAGTGTAATGGGCAAGGTATGGAGCGTTGATGCAGTGGCTAAGAACCAATCGACCAGTATCTATGGCAACGTAACTGCTTTGGCGGAATCTCCTAAAAATGCTTTGTTGCTGTATGCCGGAACCGATGATGGTTTAATTCATGTAACAAATGACGGTGGTAAATCCTGGTATAAAACAGAACAAATAAGCGGTGTTCCAGCTCAATCTCTGGTGCAAAATATATACGCTTCTAAGCACGACGAGAAATTGGTTTATGCCGTGATTAATAATCACAGAAATGGCGATTTCAAACCTTATTTAGTCAAGTCAGTTGACCAAGGCAGAACATGGACTTTAGTTAATGGCAATTTACCGGAGCGCGGCTCATTGCAATGTTTGGCAGAGGATCACAAGAATAGAAATCTCTTGTTTTGCGGAACTGATTTTGGTGTTTTTGCCAGTATTGATGCTGGAAAAACCTGGGATAAAATGAGTGGTTTACCAACCATTTGTGTCAAAGAAATTGCGATTCAAGAGCGTGAGAATGATTTAGTATTAGCAACTTTTGGAAGAGGTTTTTATGTACTGGATGATTATTCATCTTTGCAGAACTTTGAGATTGTTAAACAGGCATTAGAAACTAAGCCTGCTGTCATTTTTCCTATCAAAGACGGGTTAGTATTTATGCAGTCGACGCCACTTGGGCATAAAGGCAAATCGTTCCAGGGAGAAAGTTTTTTCACTGCCGAAAATCCTCCTGTTGGTGCTGTGATTTCATATTACATCAAAGATGATTACAAAACCATCAAGAGCTTAAGAAAAGATAGAGAAGAAAAGCAAAGCAATGATTATTACCCATCGGCAGATAGTTTGAGAATAGAAGACAGTGAGCCAGAGGCCTACATTCTGGCAGTAATAAAAGATGCTGAGGGCAATATTATCAGACAATTTAAACGCGCTGCAGCAAAGGGACATCAGCGATTGGTGTGGAATGGCAGAATGGAGCGTACCAGTCCTATTACGTTTTACACACCAGATCCGAGCAATCCGTATGAAGGAGAAGATCAGGGACCAATGGCATTGCCAGGCGATTATACTATAGAGTTGCACCTGGTAAAAAATTATCAGATTAGTTTATTGACAGGACCAATAGGATTCAAGATTAAAACCTTACATCCAATGAAATCTGA
Source organism: Bacteroidota bacterium (assembly GCA_027490055.1). Classification (GTDB taxonomy): domain Bacteria; phylum Bacteroidota; class Bacteroidia; order NS11-12g; family UBA955; genus JABMMZ01. Next base: position 42,295 of record JAIXYV010000106.1, read on the forward strand.
TATGAATTTTAACAGAGAATTAGCCGATTTCAGAAGGGTTGTTTTGGGCGTGGATGCTTATTGTTCAGAGATTAAAAACAGATTAAGTTTTGTTAAGCAGGGTATTAATCAGATCAGTCAGCAAGACTTGTTAAGACAAATCGGTTTAATTGAAGAGCAGATGAAAAAATATAATTTAATGATGCATGGTGATGGCAGCATGGCGTCTAGAGAATTTGAGACATTACCGGGATTAATAGGTTCTTTGGAAGGTATTGTAGGAAATTTATGGGCGACAACCGAAACGCCAACCACTACTTACACCAGCAGACTTAAAGAGATTAAAGTTAACTTCAAATCTGTTTATCAGCTGGTTCAGGACATAGACACTTTAATGAAGTCGCTTGAACTTCAGTTAGATAAGAACAAATTCCCATATACTCCGGGAAGGTTGCCAGACTGGAAGGAGTAAATTTTGTAAACAAAACTATAATTGGCGTGTTTTAACAAGGGATTTAGGTTAAAGCACGCCAATTTTTTTATGGCTAAAAATGCCTTATTTTTACCCACTTAAATAAAGAATAAAATAATTTATAATATCAATTGAAGCGGATAATCCTTATAGCAGTTATTTTGAGCAATTTTATATCGCTAAAGGCTTCGCATATAGTGGGTGGGGAGATATTTTACACCTTTGATGGTAGATCAGGGACAAACAACAACTATACAGTCACTTTAAACTTATTTGTAGACTGTAATAATGGCACTCCTCAGTCGATTGAGCAGGACAAATCTGCCAGTTTTAATGTCTTCAGGGTTAATCAATCTAACTACTCATTGTTTACCAGTTATAGTCTTACCAATAGTAGAACTGGTCCTGTGCGTGTTTCGGATATTTCTTACAAGTGTATTAAAAACATTCCTGATATCTGTGTCGATAAATACACTTATACTATAAAAATGAGCTTACCAGTTACAACATTGGGGTACGTTATTACATTTGAAAGGTGTTGCAGAAATTCGACCACTACCAATATTTTAAATCCAGGAACTACGGGCGCAACTTATTGGACAAAGATCCCAGGAAGTAATTTAGTATCCAGCGATAACAGTCCTCAGTTTAAGTATACCCCGCCAACTTTTATTTGTTTAAATGCCCCTTTAACTTTCGACCATAGCGCTACTGATAAGGATGGTGATTCTTTGGTGTACGAATTGTATACACCATATGAAGGTGCCAGCAGAAACAATCCAATTCCCAGACCAAGCGCCTCTACTAATCCTGCCAATTTCAGCACTATTTCATGGTCGTCAGGTTCGGGGTATTCTGTGATTAATCAGATAGATGGAAATCCTTCACTTACTATCAATAGAAAAACTGGCAAACTCACTTTGACACCAACGGTGGCAGGACAGTTTGTGATTGGCATAAAAGTATTAGAATATCGCAATGGTGTTTTAATAGGAGAAACAAAGCGGGATGTTCAGTTTAATGCCATTACCTGTGTGTTTGAGGTCGTATCATCCTTTTATTTGCCATCGGTTTTATGTTCAGCCAGTGAATTGAGTATATTGAATCAAAGTCAGGGTGCTACCAGTTATTCATGGGATTTTGGGGTTGTTACCAGAAAGGATGATACCTCTAATTTAAAGTCGCCGAAATACAAATACGATACATCCGGAAATTTTGAGATCCGTTTGGTGGCCCGGACGACAAAGTGTGCAGATACATTTTATACAGATGTTTATGTCAAGAAGAATTTTATAGTTGAATTGCCCAAGGATACTCTGTATTGCGGAAAATTTACCAAGACACTCAGCAGTAATATACCTAATAAATCCAAGTTATGGAATACCGGCGATACTGGGGTAAGCATCACGGTCAATAAACAGGGTATTTATTGGTTAAAAGTATCTGATGACCCTTGCGTATCTGTAGATTCTACCGTCATCATTAATGATTTGAGTAAAGTTTATGTAGGACGTGATTCGGTAATCTGTACAGATAAATTTAAACCCTATAATTATTTGGGACCTCCTGGCTATAAGTCGTACCAGTGGAGCACCGGTCAGGTAAACGATACATTAAGTGTTGCAAAACCCGGTACCTATTGGCTAAGAACTGTAAACAGCAATCAATGTTCATCGGCAGATACATTAGAGATTATTGATTATTCGCCGCCCATATTTGACATTAGAGATACTATTTTCTGTCGCAATACAACAGTAACATTAGATGCCTTGAATCTCAATTCAGCCACACAGGCAGAGAGTAAATATGTATGGAGTAATGGCTCAAATAGCAGCAGCATAACTGTTGGCAGCATTGGTCAATACACGGTGTTAGTTAGTAATAAGTATTGTCAGCAAAGCGACACAGCAGTCTTAACTTATATTCAGACTGGCTTGGAATTGGGGCCTGATACTTTTTACTGCGGACCTGTTAACAGAACAGTGTATGCGCAAAATAATTTTATCAGTTACTTGTGGCAGGATGGAACAACTAACAGTTATGACCAGGCCTTATTACCCGGAAAGTATAAAGTAACGATTGTTTCTAAAGATGGATGTGTAGAATCTGATTCTATGATGATCATACAGTATCCTGTTTTGGATCCAGGTTTGGGTGATGACACAACAGTGTGTATTTCATCAGAAATTTATCTCACAGCAGCAGATGGTATGAGCAGTTATTTGTGGAACAATGGAGCCACATCACAAAAGATTTCGGCCATGGAAAAGGGGCTCTTTACTGTGACGGTAAGCAACAGTCAGGGTTGTATAGCCAGTGATAGTGTGATGGTAAGCACCGATCCGAATGCAGTGCCGAATGAATTGTTTATGCCAGATGCCTTTACGCCGAATGACGATGGCACCAATGATGTATTTCCCTCCAACAGGTATAACAATCTAAACTCGTATTACCGTTTAAAAATCTTTAATCGCTGGGGAGAAGAGATCTTCGAAACTCAAGTAACCGGAGTGCAATGGGACGGCACTTTTAATGGCCAGTTAGCGCCACAGGATGTGTATGTCTTTTTGGTAAGTTCGGTAGGGTGTGATGGCATGGAGCGCCATTTCAGGGGCACTTTCAATTTACTTCGTTAAAATTAAATCTTTAGTAATCTGTCGTTTAAAACAATTTATTTGTCGATAACAGTACTATGTATTGCATAGTACTATAATTTTATTATACCTTTGCAGCATGGATTTAGAGAATACCCGTTCGCAGATGCGCAAAGGCATATTGGAATACTGCATTCTCAGTATTATCGGACAGCGCGAGTGTTACGCATCGGATATTATAGAAGAGATGAAGAAAGCCAGGTTGATAGTGGTGGAGGGCACTTTGTATCCATTGCTTACCAGACTAAAGAATGCAGGCTTATTGCAGTATAAGTGGGAAGAATCTAAATCTGGTCCGCCGCGCAAGTATTACGCATTAACAACAGAAGGAACATTATTCATTAGTGAGCTCACACAAACCTGGGATGAATTGAGCACAGCAGTAAACACCATTAGACAAAAATAAAAACACTACAATATGAACAAAATCATCAGTGCCAACATTAACGGCTTCATTTTTAGCGTCGACGAGAAAGCTTACGAGCATTTGAGGCAGTATCTGGACAGCATCAGACAGAAGGTAAAGAATGAGGAGGTAATGACGGATATAGAGAACCGTATTGCGGAGTTATTTGATTACAAGATCAAGAACGGATCGCAGGCGATTTTAATGAAAGATGTGGAAGAGATTATTAGTCAGATAGGCTCGCCGGAGCAATTTGGCGGAGAGGAGCACGAAGAAGAAAAGACACAGCGTGCTGAAACCAGCAGTTTTCAGCGCCGCAAGTACCGTCGTCTATACCGCAACGAAGATGATAAAATGATAGGCGGTGTTTGTAGCGGATTAGCGGCCTATTTTGGGATAGACCCCATGTTGGTGCGAGTAGCATTTGCCTTATCCTTTTTTGCTTTCGGCACAGGCTTTTTGTTATATATATTTTTGATGGTAATAGTACCAAAAGCGGTTACACCTTCAGAGAAATTGGAGATGATGGGAGAGCCGGTAGATTTTAATAACTTGGGCAAGACCATTGAGAAAGACATCAAGGATGCTTATGACAGATACCGTCCGGAGGTAAAAACTGGCTTTGAGCGATTTTTAGAGATAGCAGTTAAGATTGGAGGCATTGTGCTGTTCATTTTTGTGCTTAGCATCATAATACCTACCGGCTTTGGAGTTTTTGCCTCTATCGGGCTCGTATCATGGTTTTTGCCAGTAATAAGCAGCTACATCTTCGTGAGCGAAACACAAGCCATCATTATTTTAATTGGTTTAATATTATTTTTACTGGTGCCTTTGGTGAGTGTGGCTTACAAGATCATTCAATTTTTATTTAAGACCAGACCCATGCACAGGGGTTTATCAATTGCATTATCTGTTTTTTGGTTTATTGGATTTTGCTTGTTGGCTTACAGTACCTACAATACCGCCTCACAGTTTTCAAACAGCACATCCGTCAGCAGTAACGACACTATAGCAACTCAGGGCACTTTAGTAATAAGGGCCAAGAATACCGGCAGTGATTCAGAATTTGAATTCAGGGCCAATGGCGTGAATTATACGCATTTTCAGAGTGAAGATGATTTACGTGAATTTTTAGACGACAGAATAGGCAGGAACATAGAACTCAGTATTGTCAGATCGTACGTCAATCAAGCAGTGGTGAGTGTAATCAAGCGATCGAATGGTGCTAATCGCAGAGAAGCATATATGAATTCTGAGAATATTTTATACCATTACGAAATCAAGGATTCCATCATCACATTGGACGATTTTTTTAGATTAGACAGACAGAGTTTATGGCGCAATCAACGTGTAAAGATTGTGATTGCGGTACCGGTTGCACAGAAGTTCATTATCGACAGCAGTTGTGAGCCAATATTTGAGGAGGACAATATCGAGCGCGGCACCAGAGCGCGTGATGAAGATTCGATATACGACAAGACTCTGGAGCTGAATGACAAAGGGGTTTTAGCGGGGAAGTAGGTTGTTTGAATAAGGCTACCTAGAACAATAAATATCCCAATTTGAAATGGAATAACGAGCTTTTCCTTGTTGGACTAAAACCATAAACACTCGGATTAATTGAAGTACCTGGTTGTGGATGAATCTTTTCAAAATTGTGATTATAGCTTCCTTCAATGCCGATTGATATTCTATTTTTGATTATGTAATTTATAATTAATCCTGCAGTGTAACCCTCCCTAAAACTAGTACGGATTAAAAGTCAAATATTTCAATTTTGCGGTCCTCCTCGTATTAGTGCGTTTCTAAAGTAGAAAATCCAGGGTCTATTTGTAGAAAATATGCTTCAAATTCATTTTCTCTTCCAATCTATGGTAATCCCTAATTTAAAAGCAATATTAATGACATTCTTATTGACTTTATGTTCCGGTATTTGGTCTATTTTATAATTAGAATTATCATAAGGTTTCTTGGACTCAAAAAAGTGATTATATTGGGTTTCAATTCCGACAGTAAATACTCTTCCAATCACTCTGTTCAGATCGAATCCGAATCCGATAGAAGGACTGAGATATTCATAATTGATCACTGTGTAGTGATGCCACCCATAGCCTTCTTCAATGTAAATACGTTCATATCCTTCTCTGAAACCAAGGCTGAGCTGCGGAATAAAATTCATTTTTGTTTTTTCATGGTAAAAAAACCTGCCATAGTGAATAGATCCCCCTATGCTTAGTCTATTAATTACGTCATTTCTTAAGGAAATTTTTCCTTCAGGATAGTAAAGCTCATGTAAATAGGAGGAAATACCATAGTAATTTCGTCTTGATATTAAATAGATTTTTGCGAATGTCACCTTAGGTTCATTAGTGTAGAAGAACCGCACATTCTGATCCTCCATATACCATGGAACCGATTTTCCAATCTCTATGGATATCCTTTTCAGAGAATCTATGGGACTTGTCTGTGAATATGAATACATTACATTCACAGACAAGCTAATTACGATTAAAGGTCTTATATTCATAGCTTTAAAATTTTATATCTAAAATTAACTTCTTCAAAGTTAATACAAAGAGAATAGATTCCTGAACCAAGACTGCTAATATCTATTGAACTTAATTCTTCCATATTGCTTTCTAAGGATAGAACATTTACGCCAAATTGGTTTACGATGTTAATTTTAACCGGAATCCATTTGGAATAATTATACAGAATCCCCCAATTTATATTAATTTTATCATTTGAAGGATTTGGATATAATGTGGAAAAGCCGATGATATTGACCCCTCTGTGCCGAAGTAAATTAACCCCCTGTAGATAAATGTTCAAAATTGATGAATAGTTTGAAATTAAAATGTCAATTACTTTTTGAGGAGTGTTAGCAGAGAAGTAGGTTGTTTTAATTACCCACTCCAGTTTTCTCTATCCAGACTTCTGTAGTGAATGGCTTCGGCCAGGTGATGGGTTTGAATGTCAACTGAGTTGTCTAAATCGGCTATGGTGCGAGCTACTTTCAGAATCCTGTCGTAGGCGCGGGCGCTTAGGTTGAGGCGTTGCATAGCGGTCTTGAGCAAGTTATTGCCAGCATCTGTAATAGCGCATAAAACTTTGATCTGATTGCCCGGCATCTGGGCATTGCAATAGATGCCTTCCCGTTTCTGATACCGCTCAAGTTGAATGGCTCTGGCATTGATAACCCTTTGTCTGACAATGGTACTTTTTTCGTTATTTCTTTTCGATGAAGATAGTTCCTCAAAACTCACTGGTGTTACCTCGATATGGATATCAATTCTGTCTAATAGCGGTCCGCTGATTTTACTGAGGTATTTCTGCACCACTACAGAGCCACAGGAACATTCTCTGTCAGGGTGGTTGTAGTAGCCACAGGGGCAGGGATTCATACTGGCCACGAGCATAAATCCAGCGGGATAATCGACCGAGAATTTGGCTCTGGCGATGTTCACTTTCCTGTCTTCGAGGGGCTGTCGCATCACTTCAAGAACGGTGCGTTTAAATTCTGGTAATTCATCTAAAAAAAGAACGCCATTGTGGGCCAGAGAAATTTCGCCTGGTTGCGGGGTATTGCCACCGCCTACCAATGCCACATCGCTGATTGTATGATGGGGTGCTCTGAATGGTCGATGTACCACTAAGCCCTTACCATCGTTTAAACGGCCAGCAACAGAGTGAATTTTGGTCGTTTCCAGGGCTTCACTTAAAGTCATGGGTGGCAAAATACCCGGCAGGCGTTTTGCGAGCATGGTTTTACCAGCGCCGGGCGGACCGATCAAAATGATATTATGACCACCAGCTGCGGCTATTTCCATAGCGCGTTTGATGTTTTCCTGACCTTGCACATCGGCAAAGTCGAGGTCGAAGTCGCTTGCCGCCTGCTCGAAATCGATGGCAGATAAATCGCTTTCAGGTTCAAGATCAGAAGTACCATTAAAAAACTCCAGCAATTCAGACAGATTCTCGACACCGATAACATCTAAACCAGAGACTATGGCGGCTTCTCTGGCATTTTGTTTGGGAAGAATAAATCCTTTAAATCCATCGTCTCGCGCCTGAATAGCAATAGGCAGAGCACCTCTGATAGGTAGCACACTGCCATCCATGGACAATTCCCCCATAATGATATAGTCTTCAATATTACTGGTATTCTTAATTTGATGATCGGCTGCAAGTACAGCGATGGCGATTGTAAGATCGTAGGCACTGCCTTCTTTACGGATATCAGCAGGGGCCATATTCACCACAATTTTCTTTCGCGGGAAGTCTCGGCCATTATTTTTAAAGGCAGTGGTAATACGGGTCCAGCTTTCTTTAACTGCATTATCTGGCAGGCCCACCATGATAAATTTGGCGCCATCGCCACTGACATTTACTTCAACTGTAATGGTACAGGCATTGATGCCGAATACGGCAGATCCAAAGGTTCTTATAAACATACTCAATTTTTAGTCGAAGCTAAAAATTGTATTTCAGAATAATAGACTCGTAGACAAAGAATTAGGTGTCTTTTAAAAAATAAAAGTCAAATCGTGCAGCATTTTTGACACAACGGTCGTCTATAGAAGTGTAGATTAGTAAATTTTTTCATAATAGAAGGCGAAAGGGCACATTGAATGTGTCCTTTTTCTTTTTATGAAAATTTAGAGATTGTTCTCGATATAGTCGATAAGACTATGGATGCATTTGATATGAATTTCCTGGGCTCTATCGGCGAAGTCAGAATGCGGGGCTCTGATTTCTACATCACATAATTCAGCCATTGCGCCACCGTTTTTTCCGGTTAGTCCTACTACTTTCATGCCTTTAGCATGAGCAGTTTCAATAGCTTTAAGCACATTTTTAGAATTACCACTGGTACTGATAGCTAATAGAACATCACCTTTATTACCAAGGGCTTCGAGGTATCTTGAAAACACAAAATCGTAGCCATAATCGTTACCCACGCAAGCCATATGACTGGCGTCAGAGATAGCGATAGCTGGAATAGCGGGACGATTGTCTCGGTATCTGCCGGTGAGTTCTTCAGCAAAGTGCATGGCATCACAGAGACTGCCACCATTGCCACAGCTAAGAATTTTACCACCATTTTTGATAGCCTCTACCATCAATTGCCCAGCTTTTTCTATAGCGATGAAATTATCTTCATTGGATAGGAAGCTGTTTAAAACAGACTGAGCTTCGAGGAAATGTTGTTTTATCTGACTCATGGATTAGGGTTACGTTTTTTAAATTCAGCCAAACCATTTTCCAGGTATTTCAGGAACTCTTCGGTATCGAATTGCTTTTTATTGATTTCGCTACCAACAGGAGTTTGAAGAAGATTTTCTTTACCATCCAGTAAGCAATATAGAGGTTGAGAAGTAGCACCGAAGTAGCATATTTCAATTTCGGCATTTTTCTTACCGAGTGTAGTGATTTTCTTTTTGCTATATCTGCCAATGAATTGTTCAGAGGCTGGCAGTTGTATGGTTTTGTCGTCTACATAGAGAGAAGCGATTACAAATTCTTCGCGCAGCATTTTAAGCACACGCGGATCACTCCATACCATTTCTTCCATTTTACGACAGTTAACGCAACCGTGACCGGTAAAGTCGATGAACAAAGGTTTCTTTAGTTCTTTAGAGCAACTAACAGCTTCATCATAGTCATAATAGCCGTTGAGTCCATGAGGCAGGTGAAGTTTATCGGCATAGCTAGGTTTTTTGCAGATATTACCGCTTAGACCATTAGCATCTCTGATGCTTCTATTGATATCAAATTCCTGAGTACTCATTGGCGGCAGGTAGCCTGAAAGGTATTTCAATGGTGCACCCCAAAGACCAGGGATCATGTACACCACAAAAGACAGAACTAAAACACCCATTAGGAGGCGAGGCACTTTCAGGAACTTAAGATCGGAGTCGTGGGCAAATTTTAATTTACCTAAAAGGTACAAGCCCATCAGTCCGAAGATGATAATCCACAGTGCCAGATAGACATCGCGGTTGAGGATATGCCAGTGGTAGGTTTGATCGGCGATGCTTAAAAACTTGAGGGCGAAAGCCAGTTCAAGAAAACCGATACATACTTTAACACTATTGAGCCAGCCTCCGCTTTTAGGCAGAGAATTGAGCCATGATGGGAAGAGCGCGAATAGTGTAAACGGCAGGGCAAAGGCCAGACCGAAACCAAACATAGCAACAACTGGTCTTAGAAATTCACCACCAGCACTTTTTACGAGTACGTTACCAACGATTGGTCCGGTACAAGAAAAAGACACAATTGCCAGGGTGAGGGCCATAAAGAAGGCACCGTAGTATCCACCTTTATCCGCTTCGCGGTCGGCTTTATTGGCGATAGACGAAGGCAGAACGATTTCGAAAGCACCAAAGAAAGAGAAGGCAAAAATAATAAAGATGACAAAGAAGAGAATATTGGGTAACCAGTGGGTTGAAATCACATTACCGGCGTCGGCACCAAAAGCAAAAGCTACAATGGTACCAAGAACTGTGTAGATAAAGATGATTGAAAGTCCGAAGAACATGGCGGTAAGACGGGCTTTCAGTTTACCGCGTTTATCGTTGGTAAAGAAGGCCACGGTCATAGGGATCATTGGGAACACGCAAGGTGTAAGCAGACCGACTAAGCCAGAGAGGAAGGCAAGAAGAAACAGGCCCCAGTAGTCGACATTATCGGTATCGGCGCCCTGACCATTAAAAGTTTTTTTAACGCAAGCGGCGGTATCAGCAAAGCTTGAGAGTTTATAATTGCAAGAAGGACAATCAGAGTTGGTGGTATCAGCAGGAGAGACGGCGGGGTTAGCTGGAATAATTGCAGCAGTATCGGCAGGCACTACCTCAGGTTCGGCAGACGTTTCAGCGGTTTGATCGCAGGTCATTTCCTTGCCAGAGGCGGTAAATCCGGCAGAGAAGCGCAAAGGATTCATCATACCAAAGTTAAAGCAGGTACTTTCTGTGCACCATTGACCCTCGTATGTTCCAGAGATTTTTCCAGTATTTTTAATGACCTTTATTTTCTGACGGAATTCAGCTTTATTGAAGAATTCGCCCACTTCACATTTGAAGATTTCGTCCATGAAGTGCTTATCGCCAACGCTGTAAAGCTCACCGACTTTGCAGAACGCTTTTGAATCGTCGAAGTTAATAACGAATTTAAGCGGACCGAATTCACATTTGCTGTAGGTACTGTATAGATGAAATCCAGCAGGAATATCACATTTAAAGATCACTTCAATAACATCACCGGTTTTGGGGTTATTATTACTAAAGGACACTTTAAGGACAGGAGGAGCTGGTTCGGCAGGCGCTTGAGCGAGCACAGAGCTTGAAACAAGGAGCGTAATCAGGCTTAAACAGAAAAGTTTAAATTGATGCATAATAAATATATGGGTTACAAAAATAAGGGACTTAATTGGAGAAACAATAAAATTAGGGTAGAGTGAAATTTTAGCGGATTAAATAGCGTTTATAGTATATATGTTGACAAAAATAAGGGCTAAAAAGTTGTCTGAGGTATAAATTTGTAGGTTTAGGTATGAAAAAGAGTCTTTCTGCATTTGTTCTCGTGTTGATGAGTACGTTGGTTTTACGGTCGCAAACCCAGACCATAAAACAGTATATTGATAGTTTCAAGCAGGTGGCCATGATAGAAATGGTAGAGTACAAGATACCGGCGAGTATTACATTGGCGCAGGGACTATTGGAGAGTGGCAGTGGGAATAGCAGGTTAGCCAAGCAGGGAAATAACCATTTCGGTATAAAGTGTAAAAAAGACTGGACAGGTTGTACGATATTAGAAGACGATGATGCTTTACAAGAGTGTTTCAGGTGTTACAAGACCGCAGAAGAGAGTTATAAGGATCATTCGAGATTTTTAAAAGAGAATAAGCGCTATGCAGCTTTGTTTCAATTAAGCATAACGGATTATAAGGGATGGGCTGCTGGATTATTAGCGGCTGGGTATGCTACCAATCAGAAGTATTCAGAGTTATTAATCAGAACCATAGAGAAAAACGGCTTAGCCAGTTTTGATACATTAATTGTAAACGGTTTTAATCCTTATTCGACCGTAGTTCCGGCCAAGATAGAGATAGTAGATAATAAAGTACCTTCTACAGTAGTGCAGCCAAATCAGACAGTGAGCAGTATTGCAGAGGCCAGTGACAAGACCGCTAGGAAGATTAGCAAGTACAATGATTTAACGTATCACAAGCAGATAGAGCCTGGGGATGTATTATATTTAAAACCAAAGAAGCGCAAGGCAAGTGTAGAGAGTCACAAGGTCGGCGAGGGAGAGACCATGTGGGAGATATCACAGAAGTATGCTATAAAGATCAACTCCTTATATAAGAAGAATTTGATGGTGCCTGGTACAGAGCCAAAGGCTGGAGTTGTATTGCAGCTGCAGAGCAAGGCCGCATCGAGGCCAGATACAGGCAGGGTAGAGTTAAAGAAAGAAATGGAGAATGAATACCATACGGTAGGTGCCGGTGAGACCTTATATAGTATAAGCAGGATTTATGGGATTAAGGTTGAGGAACTGATTGCTATGAATAGCATTATTAATAATCAGATACAACCTGGGCAGAGGTTACTAGTTAAAAAGACTCAGGGGGCACAAACAGGAAGTGTCAAGCACACAGTTCAGGCTGGAGAAACATTATACAGTATATCAAAGCGTTACAATGTAACGGTATCATCAATAAAGAGTATTAACAATTTGACAAGCGATAGTTTAACTATTGGTCAGGTTTTAGAAATACAAAAGCCTTAGAGCATTCTATTTACTTACTTTCAAGGCATTAAGGTTAGAAAAACCTTCAATATCATTTTTTTGTCATTTTAAGGGTTAAATACTAAAATAAATTTTTTTTATTTGATAACTTGTTTATTTTTGGACCAAAATAATTATTAGAATTCGCATTATGAAAAGATTAATTACAAATTTAAAGGCTCTGAAACTCATGCTAGCGGCCCCGTTATTGGGACTGTTTGGTATGACAGCCAGTGCTCAAGCGCCGTGGTGTGACGGATTTCACATGTACAACAACACGACTTACTACTCGTCGTCTAACTACATCTTTGCATTAGATCAAATTAGAATCAGCAGTGGTGGTACTGTGTTGTTCAATGTTCCAGCAGATGGATTCAGCGGTGGTAGCACTTGCGGATCTGAATGGAGATTAGCTAACCCTACTTCAAGAGCGATCGACCTGACAGCAGGTAACTCTTACACAGTAGAGGCTAGTGGATCAAGTGGATCTTATGCTTACGGTGGATCTATTGGTGTTTTCGTTGACTACAACAACGACAAAGACTTTTTAGATGCTGGTGAGTATCAAGGTGCATTCACAGTACCTGGTACTGTTCAGACTCCATCTACTTTAGGTTCAAGAACTTTTACAGTTCCTTGTAACATTACTCCAAGTGCAACTAGATTGCGTGTAGTTGGTAACTATTCTGGTTATCCAATGAACCAATCTTATGGTTGTTCTACATGTAGTGGACCTCCTTATTATGGTGAGACTGTTGACTTTTCAATCAACTTAGTATTACCTACAAGTGTATCTGCTAACTTTATCGCTCCAACTAACACTTGGGTTAAAGTAGTTAACAAATTCATCAACAGCAATCAGTCTGGTTACACAGAACATGCATGGGATGCTAACAACGATGGTTCTTATGAGCAAAGAAGCGTAGTTCCAAACTACAGCAATCCTCAGTTCATGTGGACTACTCCAGGTACTAAATGTGTTAAATTGAGATCTACTAACTGTTTAGGTAGAGATTCAATCGTAAAATGTTTCAACGTTCAATCTCCTACTGCAGTTCCTGTAGTGGATTTTGTTGCTGACAGAGTAACTATCGAGCAATACCAGTCAATGAGATTGTTTGACTTATCTACTAACGGTCCTTGGTCATGGACTTGGGATGTATATGATTCAACTACATATGCTTCATCAGGTTACTATCCAAACTTAACAGATGGTGATTTATATTCAGATCCATGGGGTAACGGTAACAATGAGTTCACTCAGAATCCTGAGTTTGCTTTTGACATCCCAGGTTGCTATACTATCGTAATGACTTGTAAGAACGACGTTGGTCCTTCTGCAACAAAAAGAAAAGTATGTTATGTAACAGTAACATTACCTACACAATATAACTTAGGTTATGGTACTTATGGTCCTAACAACGATAACGTAGTTGGTAGCACTAGTGGTACTATCTTCGATGATGGTGGTCCAAATCTTAACTATGGTAACAACCAAGGTTTAGGTTCACGTTCATTCTTACAAATCACACCTTGTAATGCAAAGAAAATTGTATTAACAATGTCAAGATTGAAGTTCAAAGATGCTGGTGACAAATTAAGCGTTTGGGATGGTAAATCTCCAGGCGGTCCTGGTACTACATTACTTGCTACTTGGTCAGTTGGTGCAAAAGCGCCTCAGAAAGTAACTGCAACCAGCGGTAGCATGTATTTATTATTTGAAGCTGATGCAGCTGGTGTAGACTCAGGTTATGCTGGTTCTTACACTTCAGAACTTGGCCCAGCTACTTTACCTAGTCCAGCATTCACACCTAACACTGTACCTAGCTACAACAGCACACCTGTTAAGTTCACCAACACTACTCAAAACATTGTGGGTGTACCTACATGGGAATGGACAATTGATGGTGCTCAGGTTGCCAACAATACTAAAAAAGACTTCAACTACACCTTCTACACAGATGGTCAGTATGATGTTTGTTTAGAAATCAAATCTTGTGTTGGTAACAACAAATCTTGCCAAAAGATTGATGTTATCACTCCAAACACTCAAACCAGCTTAGACTTTATCGCTACAAACCGTCGTCCGAACATCAACGTAGATTTCTCTACATTGATCCCGGTTTCAGATAATGCTAACAGATTCGAGTGGACAATCTTCCCGACTTCTTACACTTTAATGAACCCACCAGCTTCTCCATCTACTTACGGTGCAGGTTTCGTTAAATACAATGCAACTCCTGGTGATTCAATTCCAAAACCAAGACTGAAGTTTACAGCTCCTGGTTGTTACACAATCACTTTGAAAGCATACAATTCATTAGATCCTACCAATACTTCTAGAACAATTGTTAAAAACAAATTCATTTGCGCTCTAGACTATTGCAAACCATCTTCTTACATTTTAAGTTCAGACGTAGGAATCAACAGAGTACGTATTGTTGATGGAACTACTGACCTGATCAACAACTATTCTACTTCAGGTGACGTTGCTTACACTGATTACAGTGCAACTGTAAAAGCTAACTTAACTTATGGTAAAACATACACTTTAGAAGTATCAAGAACTAGCAACGTTGACCCAGCTAACAGAAAAGGTTGGATTGACTGGAACATCGACGGTGACTTTGATGATGCAGGTGAGCAGATTTTCTTCGAAACCAGCACATACAATCAAGTTTACACTACTACATTCACTGTTCCTGCATTGTCAGCTTCATTTGAAGGTTTAACTAAAATGCGTATTGCAGCTAACTATAACAACGAAAGCACTACTGCTTGTGGTCCAATCACAGCTGGTGAATACGAAGATTACGGTTTAGTATTAGCAAACGACAATACACCTCCAGTAATTACCTTAACAGGTAGCGATACTGTAAGAATCGAGGTAGGTTCTTCATACACTGATGCTGGTGCAACTGCATTCGATGCTTCAGAAGGTAACATCACAGGTAACCTTGTAATGACTACTGACTTAGATGCAGCAGTAACAGGTTTATACACTGTTGAGTACAACGTAACTGACAAATCTGGTAACAAAGCAGTTCCTGCTATCCGTACCATCATTGTTGTTAACGACTTAACAAAACCAATCTTAACTCTGAACCCAGGTGCTCCTGGTTGTATCGAGGCTGACAGAGACAATCTGCCATATGTTGATCCAGGTGCAACTGCAACTGACAACAAAGCGCCTTTCAATCTGACATCTTCTATTGTAACTTCAGGTTCTGTTGATACAAGAACAATTGGCAACTATGTAATCACTTACTATGTACAAGACGTAGCTGGTAACTCTGTAACTAAAACAAGAAACGTTTGTGTTGAAGATACCAAAAAGCCTACTATCTTATCTTTAGGTGATACTTCAGTTCAAATTGGTAGTGTTTGGTTAGATCAGACTTCAGTTGAAGACAGATATGACAACAACCCAGTATTAACTAAAGAGTGGGGCTTCAACGGTCCGGTTAACACTTTAGTAAGAAGAACTTACCCTGTAACCTACTATGCAGTAGATCAAAGCGGTAACCAAGCTACTCCAGTAGTGAGAAACTACAGAGTTGACGACTTCATTGCTCCAGTTATTAGCTTAAACACTTTTGACATTGTAAACCATGAAGTAAGAACTCCATACAATTCAGTTGCTGCTTCAGTAACTGATAACTACTACCCAGCTGGTCAAGTAAGTTTAGTGAAAATTTCTAGCAACGTTAACCCTAACGTATTAGGAACTTACACTGAAGTATTTGAAGCTATCGACGGTTCTGGTAACGTTACAACTAAAACAAGAACTGTTATGGTTGTTGATACAAAAGCTCCAAGAATCTGGGGTGAAATCATCCACGGTTGCGTAGGTGAAAACATCTGGCCAATGTGGGGTATTTCAACTACTGACAACTACTACAGTCCAGCTCAGTTGAAGCCACTTGTTGAGGTTGTTAACCAAAACGTAAATATTTGGGAAGAAGGTATCTACACTATCACTTACAGAGTAACTGATCCAAGTGGAAATACTTCTAACGAATTCACTAGAATGGTATACTTCACCTACTGGCCTAAATGTACTAACAGTACAGTATCAGTTGATGATTTAAAATCAGTAGAAGAAAGAGTAAGCGTATACCCTAACCCAAGTAACGGTATCGTAAACATCGACCTGCAAGGTGCATTAGTACAAACTGCAACACTTGAAGTTTACAATGCTATGGGTCAGTTAGTAGTAAGCAAAAACTACAACGAAGTAAGCGGTAAATTTGATGTAGACTTAAGCGGTAATGCAGCTGGTGTTTACACTATCAAGTTAATTGCTAACGGCGAAGTAGTAACTAAGCGCGTAGTACTTCAGTAATTAATCAATCATTCATAATAAAGCGCACCGGCTCTGGCTGGTGCGCTTTTTTTATGCAGTCATTTTCCTGTCATATTAGTGTTGGAACCAAGTCATTTTTGTTAATTTTGATTTTATTTATTAAAAATATTATTACATTTGAATATTAAATCAATTGTAATTGAATGTTGAACTTGTGATTTGAATCAATCATTTTATTTATATTTATTCTAAATAAGATATCAAGGTTTTGAAAAACAATTCTCTATACAGCTCATTTATTAATAATTTAACTTTTTGCAACTATGTGAAAAAAAATTATTAAGAAATTGATATTAAATTGCCAACCTATTAAAAAAAATATGAATAAGTTTACTAATTACTACAATGAAAAGATGGGCTTTGCCCGGTACTTTGTACTGGCATTGTTTCTTCTTTTAGGAGTCAGTACTGCATCTGCTCAGTATTGTGCATCCAACGCAACATCAACGGCAGACGAGGATATCGCCTCGGTTTATTTGAAAGGTAACACGGTAACATTAAACAATGTTTCTGCTGCTCCAACCTGTCAGACATACACCGATTGGACTGCCTTAACACCTGTTGATTTATCTGCAGGAAGACAGTATTCAATTGTTATCACTGAAAGTACTTGTAACGGTCACTATACTTATGCATGTAATGCATGGATTGACTACAACAAGAACAATACTTTTGAGTCTGGTGAGGCTGTAGCTCCAACTTCTCAATCTAAAAATGGTGCTAACGCTGTATTTACTTACACTTGGACAGTACCATGTAACATCACACCTGGAAACACCAGAATGAGAGTTGTTATGATTGAGGGTGCGGTTTCAAACCCTTCAAGTGCCTGCGGTACTTATACCTGGGGAGAGACTGAAGATTACACAGTTAACTTACAGTTACCAACCTCAGTGAATGCCAACTTTATCGCACCAAGTTCAGCTTGGGTAAAGGCGGTAGTTAAATTTATCAATCAGAACCCAACAGGGTATATTTCACATTCTTGGAATGCCAACAACGATGCCACTATCGAGGCTCCGAATAGCGTAAACTTTAATTATACATGGACTACTCCAGGTAACAAATGTGTTAAATTAAAGTCTACAAACTGTTTGGGCTCTGATTCAATTGTTAAGTGTTTGAATGTTGTTGCACCAACTGCAGTGCCTGTTGCGGATTTTGTTGCTGACAGAGTAACAATTGAGCAATATGGTTCAATGAGATTATATGATTTATCATCTAATGGTCCTTGGGATTGGACATGGGATGTTTATGATTCAACTACTTATGCCTCTTCAGGTTTCTATCCAAGTTTAGCAACAGGTGAGCTTTATTCAGATCCATGGGGTAATGGAAACAATGAATTCTCACAGAATCCTGAGTTCGCATTCGACTATCCTGGTTGTTATACTATTGTATTGACAAGTAAGAACGATGTTGGCCCTTCAGTTACTAAAAGAAAAGTTTGTTATATAACAGTAACATTACCTACTCAATACAACTTAGGTTACGGTACTTATGGTCCTAACAACGACAACGTAGTTGGTAGTTCAGCAGGTACAATATTTGATGATGGCGGTCCGGGTTTAAACTATGGTAACAACCAAGGTTTAGGTTCACGTTCATTCCTTCAGATCACCCCATGTAACGCTAAAAAGATCACTTTGAAAATGACAACTTTGAAATTCAAAGATGCGGGTGATAAATTAAGAGTTTGGGATGGTAAGACTCCAGGTGGTCCTGGTACAACATTATTAGCTACCTGGACCATGGGTTCAAAAGCTCCAGCAGCAGTAGTTGCTACCAGCGGTAGCATGTATTTATTATTTGAAGCAGATGCTGCAGGTGTAGATTCAGGTTATGCTGGTTCTTATACTTCAGAACTTGGTCCAGCTACTGTACCAGTTCCAGCTTTCTCTCCAAATTCAGTACCTAGCTATAACAGCACGCCAATATTCTTTACTAACACTACTCAAAATATTGTTGGTGTTCCTACATGGGAATGGACAATTGATGGCGCTCAGGTTAATAATAATACTGGCAAAGATTTCCGTTATACTTTCTATACTGATGGTCAGTATGAAGTATGTGCTGAGATCAAATCTTGTGTTGGTAACAATAAGACTTGTAAAACCATTGATGTAATCACACCGAATCAACAAACAATGTTGGATTTCACTGCTTCAAGCAGAAGACCTAACATTAACGTAGATATCGTATCATTGATTCCTTCAAGCGATAATGCTAACAGATTTGAGTGGACAATCTTCCCGACTTCTTATACTTTAATGAACCCACCAGCTTCTCCATCTACTTATGGAACTGGTTTCGTTAAATACAATGCAACTCCTGGTGATTCAATTCCAAAACCAAGACTGAAGTTTAATTCACCTGGTTGTTATACAATCACTTTGAAAGCTTACAATTCATTGGATCCTACCAATACTACAAAAACAGTAGTAAAGAATAAATTCATCTGTGCTTTAGACTATTGTTTACCTGCTTCTTACATCTTAAGTACTGATGTTGGAATCAACAGAGTTCGTGTTGTTGATGGTACAAATGACCTTATCAATAACTACACTACATCTGGTGATGTATCTTATACTGATTATAGCAGCACTGTAAAAGCTAATTTAACATACGGTAAATCTTATACTATTGAAGTATCAAGAACTGGAAATGTTGACCCGGCTAACAGAAAAGCTTGGATTGACTGGAACATCGACGGTGACTTTGATGATGCAGGTGAGCAAATCCTTACTGAGTCTAGCTCTTACAACCAGGTTTACAGCACTACATTTACAGTACCAGCATTATCTGCTTCGTTTGAAGGTTCAACAAGATTACGTGTTGCTACTAATTATAACAACGAAAATACTACTGCTTGTGGACCGATTACAGCTGGTGAGTACGAAGATTACGGTATCGTTTTAGCGAATGACAACATGCCTCCGGTCATTACTTTATTAGGTAGTGATACAGTGAGAATCGAAGTTGGTTCTAACTATACTGACGCTGGTGCAACTGCCTATGATGCTTCAGAAGGTAATATCAGCAGCAGTTTAGTAATGACTACTGACTTAGATGCAGCGGTTACAGGTTTATACACTGTAGAGTACAATGTAACGGACAAATCTGGCAACAGAGCAGTTCCGGCTATTCGTACAATCATTGTAGTTAACGACTTAACTAAGCCAATCTTAACGCTTAACCCAGGAACTTCTGGTTGTATTGAAGCAAGAAGAGATAATCTTCCATACGTTGATCCAGGTGCAACTGCAACTGATAACAAAGCGCCATTCAATTTGAATTCTTCAATTGTTACTACTGGTACAGTTGATACAAGAACAATTGGCAACTATGTAATCACTTACTATGTGCAAGACGTAGCTGGTAACTCTGTAACAAAAACAAGAAACGTTTGTGTTGAAGATACCAAAGCTCCAATGGTAGAAGTTCTAGGTGATACTTCAATTCAGATCGGAAGTGTTTGGATTGATCAGACATCTGCAACTGATGCCTATGATTTGACTCCAACTCTTAACAAAACATGGTGGACAGTACCAGTTAATACTTTAATAAGAGCTACATACAGCGTAACTTATGAAGCAGTTGACGGTTCAGGTAATATTTCGAATCCAGCTACTGTAAGACATTACAGAGTTGATGACTTCATTCCTCCTGTTATTAGTTTAAACACATTTGATATAGTTCAGCATGAGGTAAGAACGCCTTACAACTCTATTGCTGCAACTGTTTCTGATAACTACTATAGCTCAGGTCAGGTTTCAATCATCAGAAAATCAAGCAATGTTAATTACAATGTTTTAGGCACATATACCGAAGTATTCGAAGCTATCGATGGATCAGGTAACATTTCAACTAAAACCAGAACAGTTAAAGTGGTAGATACAAAATCTCCTACACTTTGGGGTCAGGTTATCCATGGTTGCGTTGGTGAAAACATCTGGCCAATGTGGGGTCTGTCAACTACTGACAACTACTACAGTCCAAGTCAGTTATTACCATTAGTAGAAGTGGTTAGTCAAAACGTAAACATTTGGGAAGAAGGTATCTACTCTATCACTTACAGAGTAACCGACCCAAGTGGTAATACATCTGAAGAGTTCACCAGATTGGCGTACTTCACTTACTGGCCAAAATGTTACAACAGTACAGTATCAGTTGATGATCTGAAATCTGTTGAAGAGAAAGTAAGCGTATACCCTAACCCAAGTAACGGTATCGTAAACATCGACCTGCAAGGTGCATTAGCGCAAACTGCAACCCTTGAAGTTTACAATGCAATGGGTCAGCTGGTAGCAAGCAAAAACTACAGCGAAGTAAGCGGTAAATTTGATGTAGACTTAAGAGGTAATGCAGCTGGTGTTTACACTATCAAGTTAATTGCTAACGGCGAAGTAGTAACTAAACGCGTAGTGCTTCAGTAATTAATCTAATTTTATAATAGAAAAGCACCGGTTAAACGCCGGTGCTTTTTTTATGGAATCAATTTTTAACATGACATCGTTATCTCATGAATTGAAATAGATATAAATATTAGTTTAAGCGCGGCATTCTTTGAAATCAGAGATTATCTCATGAATCCAAATTCAATAGTTTAAAGCCCATTAGACGACTTTAAATTATCAATCATAGAAATTGTGGCAACACTACTTTAAATCGCCGCAAATCGCCAGAAAAACCTTAATCCAGGTCATCTATAATATCTGTTGGTTCATCAGAAGACCGGTAACCATAAATACTAATAACCGTAGAATAGATAGCCATTACACCAATGCCTGCGGCTAATGCGATATTACCCAAAGGCCAATGCATAATTTTAAGAATAGCACCTAGAACAATAGTAAAGCTTGCCAAAGGGCGAAGAATGTATATTAACTTCTTAACGGAATTGCTTAATCTATCTGATTTTAGTTTTTCAGATTCATTAAAAAATATTGACAATAAAAACCAAAGCAACAAGAAAGCACTGGGCAAAAGTCTGTATACCATTCCCAAAAAATAATTGCCATTATAATCCCATACCTGTTGTAAAGCAATCAGGAAGAATGCCAACCACAAAAGAATGGTTCTGAAATGTGTCATAGATTAACTGTATAACGGAAAACGCTTCATCAGAGTATTAACCTGTGTGCGAATTTCCATTAATTTAGCATCATCTGAATGGTTCATCAAAGCCTGGTCTATTAGTTCGGCGATGGTTTCCATATCTGATTCTTTCATGCCGCGTGTAGTAACGGCAGGTGTTCCTAATCTGATACCAGAGGTAACGAAAGGAGAACGAGTTTCGAAAGGCACAGTATTTTTGTTGATAGTGATATCACATTTAACCAGTGTATTTTCGGCCAATTTACCAGTGATAGTGTCACCTTTAGGGCGAAGATCGATGAGCATTAAATGATTATCGGTACCACCAGAAATAATTTTATAACCTCTTTTAACCATTGCTTCGGCCAAAGCAGCAGCGTTAGCTTTTACTTGCTGCATATAGGTTTTATATTCAGGAGCTAATGCTTCACCAAAAGCAATCGCTTTAGCTGCGATAACATGTTCTAATGGTCCGCCTTGAGTACCCGGAAAAACAGCACCGTCCAGAACAGCACTCATCATTTTAGGCTCACCTTTTGGTGTTTTCAGTCCCCAAGGGTTCTCAAAATCTTTACCCATCATGATAATACCACCTCTTGGCCCTCTTAAAGTTTTATGAGTAGTAGAGGTAACAATATGACAATGCGGCATAGGGTTGTTTAGTAAGCCAGCAGCTATTAATCCTGCGGGGTGAGAAATATCGGCAAGTAGTAGAGCCCCAACGCTGTCGGCTATTTCTCTTAGTTTTTTATAATCCCAGTCTCTACTGTAAGAAGAGGCACCACAAATAATTAATTTTGGATTTTCTCTTTTAGCTATTTCTTCAATTTTATTGAAATCGATGCGCCCATCAGTTTCTTCAACACCGTAAAAACTTGGAACATATAATTTTCCAGAGAAGTTAACGGGAGATCCGTGGGTTAAATGACCACCGTGACTGAGATCAAAGCCTAGAATTTTATCTCCAGGATTTAGGCAAGCCAGCATTACAGCAGCATTTGCTTGGGCACCGCTATGAGGCTGTACATTGGCCCATTCTGCGCCAAAAAGTTGCTTTAATCTATCAATAGCAAGTTGTTCAACCTGATCGACAATCTCGCAACCACCATAATATCTTTTACCTGGCAGACCCTCGGCATATTTGTTTGTAAGAACAGAGCCCATGGCTTCCATTACCTGTTTAGAAACAAAATTTTCAGAGGCAATTAATTCAATGCCATGTTCCTGACGGTTTAATTCTTTTTGAATTAAATCAAATACAATAGTATCTCTTTGTGCGTTCATTATTAAGGGCAAAGATATTTAAACTTTTTAAATTCTTATTTTTTTGTAAAAATTCATTTAGATTAATATATTTGTTGTCTTGAAGAAAAAGTACTTTTCAAAAAACACTTTTTTTCTATTTTGTTCTTTGTTTATGGCATTGATTATCAATGCTCAGGGGAATAGATTGTCTTTTGTGGTTACCGGACCGAAGAATCTTTCCATCTGCGGGGTTAATGATTCAGCCTTTGTTGAAGCCTACAATATCTCGTCAGGACCAGTTAACAACATTACAATTAAACTAATTTTACCATCAGGCATCAATTATGTCAAAGGTTCTTTCTTTGGCACTGGTATTAGCGAAGCCAATGTTACAAATCTCAATCAACCTATTTTTAATGTTCCCAATTTATTATTAGCTAAGAATACAAAATTCAGGGTATTGCTAACGGCAGATTGCAACTTACTTACCTTTCTAAATAACAGCAGTACGCCAACAGTAAGTTTGCGGGCAGATTATACGGGTAATTTTGATGTTGGCAGTTCAATACCGTATTCTGTAAGGGTGCCATCTGTGCAATACGGCACTGTAACGAACCTATCATATACAGGTGATGTAGCTACCAAATTCACAAGAAGTATCACCATTGGAAATTATGGCAAAGGACCATTACGAGAGATAAAACTTACCAGATATAATGGAAAGGATATTCAAACATTCTTTGTTAACAAAGGGAATACCGTATACAAGGGAGATACAGTAATAACCACATTTAACACCAATCATTTCAAAACGGTAGGCAATCTTGACACATTTCTTGATCAGAATGAAACAATCACATTTACAGATTCCAATTTAATTAAAGCCTGTAAATTACTTAATACTAATTTCGAATTAAGTTGGGGTTGTGGTGGAAAATCCTGCCAGGTTAGTAAGTTATCAGGCTCTGCTTTAATCAGCAATAAAACACCAACATTAAAGGCAATTCCCTTGCCTGTTTATCCAACATGTTATAACAACAATACGTTTAAATCCGAAGTCCGTTTTGTGAATATCGGTAATATGCCTGCGATAGCTCCCCGACTTGCAATATCCTCCAACTATTACTATATGTTCTCGAGTTTTGATACTGGATCGATACGCATGAAAGTTGGTTTTAAGGGTACCTGGTACAAACCAATCAAGGACAGCACAACGGGTTCATATAACTTAGGTTATTATGGCTGTATCGGTTTATATCCGATTGGATTATTCAGAGTTAAATGTCCGGATTTAAAACCGAATGATACGGTCTATCTGACATGGAATACCATATCGTGTACACCACCCCCTTGTAGCAACGCCAGTATGGTGGTCAATAGCTGGGCTTATTATGCCGATTTTAAAGATCAGTGTAAGAATCTGAAAACAGTTCCATGGGCCTGGGGAAAGGTTTACGACCAGCACTATTTTACGGGTTCTACTTTTAGTCCGACCGACCTTATAGCCAATCAAACCGGCGAGTTCAGAACTTATATCAATTCAGCAAGTCTGTTAAATCGCAATTCATCTGCCTCCTACATAGTAGATATCATTTTACCGAAGGGTCTCACTCACAGCAAGCAAAAGAAAGATTTCTATTTTATCAATTCAGATTTAACTGCCAACTGGAATCCAGACAGTATTGTTCAGAAAGGCGATACTGTGAGGGCCTATTTTCCGCATCCTGTTCCAATCAATTTAACAGGTGCAGAATTGGTATATTATTTAAAAGCCGATTGTTCTAAGAGTGGTGCCAATGGCAACCAAAACATTACTACTCAAATACGCTATATACCAGATAGAACCTGTGGAAGTAAAGAATGGATATTTTTGTATTGCCAGACACAGCAAATAAAAATACATTGTATCAGTAATTGTGCTGGCGGTATGAAGTTCAGAAATTTTAAAGTACAAAGGATAAGTTTCGGAAGACCAGACAATGACAATGATGGAAAACCTGACGCCAGTGGTAGTTTAGATACATTAAGAGTAAGGGAAGAACGTTGCATTTATGGAGACACCATCCAGGCAGAGTATTTCGGAATAGTTAAACGGACTAGCTCGATAATTACCTGGAGAAATGCTTATATTGAAAGTACAATAACCAATGGCAGGAATCTTGACGTGGCGGGCATTCAATTATTGGTTTGGCGTCGTGGCGTAACCTTGTCTCTCAATTGTAATCAGATTAAAAGCTGGAAGACAGTGAGTGGTACAACCGCTACATTTAAAATTGATATCAGCACAGATTCAATGCCTAATTGTGTGTCTTCAGGATTTAGGTACAGCAATGATGATAGTGTGGTAGTGAAAGTAAAGTACAGGGTCAACGGTAATCTTGGTGCTACCATTCAGAATTTAAATTTCAGCAATAGGTTTTATACCAGCAATGTCAATAATCCGACCAGCAATACCAACAAGTTTCAATGTGATACTTTTTCTGGCCAGATGATACTGGCAGGGTATTTTTTCACTACCTGTTGCAGTGATAATTATCAATTAAATTCGTGCGGTACTGTTAGCGTCAATAATTATTTTTATCTTGGTTTAGGCGGAAACAGTTATGGCGGCAATAACTATTTTCCATATGAGTATCGAAATTTTGCAAAATTACGATCCATAAGATTTTATATGCCTGCCGGCATGAAAATGAAAAACGCCTATATTGGCCAGTACCGTACAAGTGGTTCTAACAGGACCACATTAGAGACAAAAGATTCGTTGCGACCATTGAACATCAATGCGAATCCGATGGTCTTTGAAGTAGGCAAATTTTTCAAGGATTCGACAGGAGGTGTTATTAATCTGAGTGATGATGGTTTCCATGGCTATTTTGTAGCACAGATGGATCCTACATGCGAGATTCAGACTGGTGATCCTAACCTTATTAAATACGATTTTGTTTTTGAGCGCAAAGGCATATTTGGTAATACTTTAGATACGATAAGTTCAGGATTTACAGACAAACTGATTTACAACAAACCTGTCTTTACTGTTAAACCCGTATCACCAACAATTTATGCGGCACAGGATACTGCAGAGTGGGAATTAGTATTCACAAATTATTCTGCCAGTTTCAGTAATACCAACTCTTGGTTTGCGCCCGATAACAGTGGAGCTATTAAAGTGGTTCAGATCAGAGATGGCGGAACAAAAGACACCTTGATGCCTTCAAAAAATGGGGTTTATAAGTTAGGAACAATACCTTTTAACACCACCCGAAAATTTAAAGTTAGGGCCATTTATAATTCTTGTAAGAAGGACAGTGTAATCTTGTATGCTGGCTGGAATTGCGCAGGCTATCCGAATGATTTAGCCAGTTATCCTTGCGTAAAAGAGCGAATACCATTGTATCTTGAACCACAGAACACACAGTATCAGGTGACATTAACAGATTCTGTCAGAGTGGCTGATTTATGTGCCTCTACACCCTACACCATGACCATAGAGAATATTGGTGCTACAGCGGGTTATTCTACAAAAGCCATCATTAATTTACCTATTGGAATGACAGTGGATCCTGGCTCCTGTTATATCCGTTATCCGCATAAGAATGCTAAGTCATCTTTATCTAATCCAGTATTAAAAAGTGGTACCACCTATGAGTGGAACTTATCTGGATTAAATACCACTATAGCCAATGGTTTTAAAGGGGTAAGCGATACTAATAAAAACAAAATAATCATCTATTTCAGAGTAAAAACTTCTTGTGATTATTCGAGTGGAAATTATATTCGAGCAAGTGCTTCCGGCAATATAAAATGTGGCGATCCAATCATGGTTTATCCAGCCATTAGCAATCCATTAAACATTAAAGGTGTAACACGTCCATATTATACCTTACTGAAGGTTGAATCTGACTCTATTTTTCCTTGTGAAAAGCCAAGTAAAGTTCGAGTAAAAATTATTAATCTTGGTCCGGGTAAAACAGGCTCTGAAGACAAGTATCAAGCTATATTGGTTCCAGGATTAAGCTACAACAGTAGTATGTATACAGCAAGCTATAACGCGCCTGTAGACAGTTTAACCACTACCAGAAACATTAACGGTGCAACAGAAGTAGAATTTAGTTTAAGAGATAGCATACAGCCTGGTGACAGTATGTATTTTGATTTCGGATTTAATAGCGATGGCAGATTTTTGAATTGCGGGACAGTTGACTTATACAGTCAGGCAGCAGTTAAACAAGAGGTAACTTGTGTATCCAATAATTCGAAGTGTAAAATCAATGTTGTTACCGGTAATAATTTACTGAAGCCGACTGTAGTAAAAGGGTCAGTTGGCTTTTCTGGTTTAAAAACTAAAATATTAAGTACAGCAAACGATTCAGAAATCCTATCGATGCAATACCGCATCACGAATACCAGTTTCAGAATTGCATCGCCCAATACTATAGTTTATAAACTGGTCTATGATAAAAACAGTTCGGGTACAGTCAATTCTGGTGATATCGTTGCCTTTACAGATACGATTAAAACAGGCTTAGGTAAAAACAACTTTACAGATATTACTAAAACGATTAAAGTAAAAGCAGGACAGTCGTGTGCCCTATTTATTGCCTTAGATTCTGCCAGTTGCAGTTGTGGCTTTGCTTATGCAAAATTTCCGGTTCCGGGATTGCAGAATGCTGGCATAGATCAATCACTTTGTAGCGGTGATACAATCAAGCTAGGTGTTACCAAAGTAAACGGTTACCGATATCTTTGGACCCCAGGAAGTGAGTTTATTTCTGATACAGTAGCTCAGCCAGTTGCTGTGATGGAGAACACAGATAGTGCAGGAATTTTTAAGAATTATATTCTTACAACCTATAGAGGATTCTGCAATAGTAAAGACACTGTAAAAGTGGAGATTTATAAGTTACCAGCATTAAGATTACTGCAAAAAGACACATCAATTTGTGATGGAAATCAGGTTGTTTTAAAAGCAGTTTCTAAAGGAGGAACAGGTTTGCATACCATCAAATGGAGTCCTGCTAAAACAGTGAAAGACAGCACAAAATTTACCACTTCCACCAAACCTTTAAAGACGCAAACGTATGTTGCCAGCATTGTAGACGCTAAGCAATGCAAAGCAAAGGACAGTATGCGCATAGTGGTTTATCAGAATCCAATAGCAAAATTCACTTATCCTGAAACTTGTTTAAATTTACCATTGTTGTTAAGTGATAGCAGCAAAGTTAGTGGAGATACTATCAGTCTGCGAAAGTGGAACTTTAATGGTATTGATACCACGCAGATTAAAGACTGGTTGATAGATTTACAAGGTAATTCAGATGCTTTAGTTTCCTTAACTATCAGAAGTGGATTTGGCTGTGAAGATACGATCGTTAAAACAGTGTATTTGAATCCATATGTTGTTGCAGATTTTTCGACCAAAGATGTATGTTTTGGAGACTCTGTAAAATTTGTCAATCTTAGCACACTATCAAAAGGCGTAATACAATCTAATATTTGGGATTTCGGCGATGCTATAACCAGCGTAAAGACTCAAACCAAACATTTATACAATGCTGCAGACACTTATCAGGTAAAGCTTATCTCAATTAGTGATAAAAATTGCAACGATACCATTGCAAAATCTGTAATTGTTTATCCGCGACCATCAACAGCATTTAGTATAAGTAATGTATGTCTTAAGGACAGTATTCATGCTTTTAATAGCTCAACAATTGTAAATGATTCTATTACCAGTCAGTGGTGGTATATTAATAAGGATACGATAAGTCAACAGCATTTAACATATTTATTGAGCTATGATACATCGTATATTTTAACATTAAAGACATCAACAGCATTTGGCTGCAGAGACAGTTTAAGTAAATCAGTAGAGGTATACACAAATCCTAAAGCGCTATTTAATGTTAATCCTGTTTGTGAAGGCAAGAAGAGCACTGTTATCAGTAGTTCAAGCATTAGAAAAGGTGCTATTTCGTCCTACAATTATGCAGTTAGTGATGGCAATAGTTTTACCAATCAGAATTTTGTCCATCAATTTGCCAAAGGCGATACTTTTGATATTAGATTAATTGTTACTTCTTCTAACAATTGCAGAGATACATTAACTAAACAAGCCATAGTGTATCCTCGAATTGTACCTTCATTTAAGGTATCGGATACTTGTGTATCGGCAATGGCAGTGATAAGAGACCGGTCCACATTTGTCAATACCGGAATCAGTCGCTGGGTATACGATTTTGGTAATGGCGATTCGGCCTTTATCAGCAATCCATTTTATCAGTACTCAGCACCTGGCACTTATACTATAAGACAAACAGTTACCAGCAGAGAAGGATGCGTTTATGACACTACAGGTAAGGTGACTATTTATCCATTACCAAAACCTGATTTCAGAGATACTAATAAGTGTGTCGATAACCAATTTAATTTCTTTTCAAAGTCGACCATAAGTTCGGGCACCATTAATACGTATAAATGGCATTTTGGGGACAATACCAACTCTGTATTAAGAGATCCGGGTCATGTGTTTCCGGGAGCTGGCAACTATATAGTGAAGTTAATTGCGTCTAGTAATTTTGGCTGTGTCGATTCGATTGAAAAATCGATTGTAAGTTACCCTCCGGTACAGGTAAAATTTGGTGTTTACAATGTTTGTTTAGGAGACCCAATTGAATTTACCGATAGCAGTATCGTTCCGTCTTCGAGCATTAAACAGTACCAGTGGTGGTTTGGGGACAATGATACCTCTATGCAAAAGCAACCTTGGCACACCTATAAAACCGACGACACATTTAAAGTAAAACTGAGGATCACAACAGCTTATGATTGTGATTACGATAGCAGCACAACACTCACTGTTTATCCGGTGCCAACAGCAAATTTCAAGACCGATCCAGATCAGGGTACCATAGTTAATCCAGAGATCCAGATTACAGATTTTAGTACTGGCGCAGATACCTTGATTTATGACTTAGGGGATGGTACTTTCTCAATGATGAGAAACCTTGTAAACAGTTATCCGGATAGTGGTACATTTACCTTGAGACAAACAGTATGGAACACCTTTGGTTGTCGGGATACCTTTATAAAAACAATTACTATACGCTACTTATTCGTATTCAATACACCAACGGCATTTAGTCCAAATAACGATGGAATTAATGATGTATTTGCCCCTGGTGGGATAGGCTATACCAAATATTCTATGTGGATTTATAACCGCTGGGGTGAAATGATCTATGAAACAACCGACGGTAAGGGTTGGGATGGTACCTATGCTGGAGAAGATGTCATGACGGATGTCTATGCCGTTAGGTATAAAGTCAAAGATTTTAAGGGAAGGAATCACTATTACAGTGCTACCTTTACTTTGTTGAGATAGCAGCTCATTTTTCTATTTCACTTTAATATTGTATATTTGCAATACAACATTGAAAAGCAAATATTTAAAGATTAAGTTTTTAACTGTTTTTTTGTTTTGGGTATGTGCACTTAATGCACAGTTTACACCAAAATTGAATCGTTTCAGTGCTCAGCACAGAGACGGAATAGTGTATCTCGACTGGGTGATGTCCAGTGGAAGTGTTTGCCTTGGAATTTCAATAGAGAAGAGTGAAGATTCCATCAATTTCAAAGAGATTGGAAGTATCAGTGGTTTTTGTGGCAATTTAACGAAGCCTATGTCTTATGCTTTTCAGGATGAATCACCCTTACTTAATAAAAAAATATACTACCGTTTAAGCTATCCTGGATTAGGCCATTCTCACTATATCAGCATTGTTGTCATCGATGTCAAAAAGAACGATTATGAGGTAAATCCCAATCCTTCATCAGGCCTTTCAAAAATCAATTTTTACAATCCCAAAGGCGAATTGCATCATATAAAAGTACTTAATTTATCAGGTGTTGAGGTATTAAAGTTAGAAACCACTAACGAAGTATTTGAGATAGAATCCGGCTTATTGGAAGCGGGTATTTATCAGTTTATGATCTTCAACGATTCGCTCAGCAATGTTGTCAACGGACGCCTGATTATTGCTCAGTGATTGTTAATTTCCAACCAATAAATTCATAGCAGCTTTCAGGCTGCATTTCTGGTATTTTGAATAAGCTTCTGCGGCTTTAATTCTAATAGCCTGATGACTTTGTTTTTTGCAGTAAGCAACAATAGCATCGTGAACGGTATAGGCCTCCGGGCACATTAATCCGGTGGTCCATACCAGGGCATTTCCACCTGCCTTAATAATAAAAGGTTTAAAGTAATCGCGACTCCTGCAGGCCAGAATAATACAATCTCTTTTTTTGCCATCGGTATTATAGATGGAATCGGTAATGTCAAAATCCATAAGTCCATCATGACCGATATAGGCTATCAGTTGAGCATTGCCATTAGTACCAATAACTTTTTGATTATAGTGGATGGTATCTTTAAGTTGACCAGATACACTGTAAAGGAAATCTCTGGTGCAATTTTTAATATAGCGACCGTTATAGGCATCTGCCAGCAGGAATTTGCCAGTACTTAAGTGCTGAAAAAGCAATCGTTCCAGCAAGATAGAATCCTTTGTGATAGAGTCATTGAGCGATATCTTTTTAAGCAATTTCCATTCAGTACTTTTTTTAAAGTAGGATTTTATGCCATAGCCACAACCCCAGTATAGATTTGAATTAGGCTGGTTGCCCATGCCAATTTTTGCAGGAACAGGAACGATGCCCTGGTATTCATTATCACACAGAGCAACCAGAATATGTACTGAGGGAATGATTGTATCACGATTATGAATGTTTTTAGGGCTTGGGTGCTCTGAAGATTGAGCACCGAGCAAATGAAATTGAAACAGAAGAAAATAAATACCAAGTAAAAACTTATGCATACCACCAATAACGCTTTATCGAGTTAAAAATTGCCAATAAGTGACTTGAAAAATAGCAGGAATTGTATCTTTGCAACATGCAACATGTACCATTAGCTGAGCGGGTAAGACCAAGACGCCTTGAAGATTATATTGGGCAGGAACACCTTACGGGTCATGGAGCACCTTTAAAGAATTATTTAGATTCGGGTACTATTCCAAGTATGATTTTCTGGGGACCACCCGGCGTTGGAAAGACAACTCTGGCGCGAATAATCGGAGAAACTCTTCAGTTACCCTATGTGCAATTAAGTGCCATCAATGCTGGTGTTGCAGATGTCAGAAAAATTATTGCAGATTCGAAAGAACAGGGACGAATTTTATTGTTTCTGGATGAGATACACAGATTTAATAAAAGTCAGCAAGATGCTTTACTTGGAGCAGTTGAGTCAGGCAATATTTTACTGATTGGAGCAACAACAGAAAATCCATCATTTGAGGTTAACAATGCTTTGCTGTCCAGATGTCAGGTCTATGTTTTACAAGATTTGAGTGCAGATAATTTATTGAGTATGGCGCAGCAAGCCATTAGCAAAGATGAATTTTTGCAATCTAAACAAACCAGTATTGCAGAGCATTCTGCCCTATTGCAGTTTAGTGGCGGCGATGGCAGAAAACTACTCAATATCATCGATATGATAGCCATGCATGAGCAGGCACCAGTAGTGATAGATGACAATAAAGTGAAGAACATTCTTCAGAATAAACAAATAGTTTATGACAAAGCTGGAGAAGAGCATTACAACATCATTTCTGCTTTTATAAAAAGCATCAGAGGCAGTGATCCTAATGCGGCAGTTTATTATCTGGCAAGGATGCTGGAGGGTGGAGAAAAGCCAGAGTTTATAGCCAGAAGACTCTTGATACTAGCTTCAGAAGATATAGGAAATGCCAATCCAACGGCATTGGTCTTAGCCACCACAACAATGACGGCTGTTCAGACAATTGGTATGCCCGAGGGAAGAATCATACTATCACAATGCGCCACTTATCTGGCATGCAGCATGAAAAGCAACGCCTCGTATCTGGCGATAAACAATGCCATGGAACTGGTTCAGAAGACAGGTGCCCTGGCCGTTCCGTTACATTTGCGAAATGCTCCAACCAAGTTGATGAAATCTATGGATTATGGTAAAGAATATGAATACGCTCATTCGCATCCGGGTAATTTTATTGAGCAGGAATTTTTACCAGATTCGATTCGTGGGGCAAAGTTTTTTGAACCAGGAAATAACGCCCGGGAAAATGAGATGCGAGACTTCTTAAAGAAACGCTGGAAAGACAAGTATGGATATTAGAACTATCTAATATACAAGTCTTTATCTATTTATTTTAACACCTTAGGCTTTTATAAATCACCTTTTTGATTGTGGATGGAAAAACGACAAAAAATCGTTACCTTTGCACATTTTATAAAATTTTAGCATGTATCGCACTCTAAAACACGTTAACTGGCCGGCCATCGAGGAAGAGATTATGAAGCAATGGGAGAAGGACAATACCTTCACCAGGAGTATTGAATCTCGTCCTGAGAGCAAGCGTTTTGTGTTTTACGAGGGTCCGCCCAGCGCTAATGGAATGCCTGGCATACATCACGTGATGGCCAGAGCAATCAAGGATGTATTTTGTCGTTACAAGACATTACAGGGATACAGAGTTGAGAGAAAAGGAGGCTGGGATACACACGGACTTCCAATCGAATTACAAGTAGAGAAGCGTTTAGGCATCACAAAAGAAGACATCGGAAAAAGTATCAGTGTTGAGCAATACAACAAAGAATGCCGAAAAGATGTCATGGAATTTAAGGACAAGTGGGATGATTTGACAACCAAAATGGGTTATTGGGTCGACCTCGATCATCCTTACATCACATACGAGAACGATTATATTGAAACACTTTGGCATTTGTTAAAACGCCTGCACGACAAAGGTTTTCTTTACAAGGGCCATACCATACAACCATTCAGTCCGGCTGCTGGTACAGGCCTCTCATCACACGAACTTAATCAACCTGGCACATACAAGCCGGTAAAAGATACAACAGCAGTTGCTCAGTTTAAAATAGAATCAGAAGATTTACAAAAGCTGAATACCTTGTACGGTTCTCATGCTTCAGAGGCATATTTTCTGGCATGGACAACCACACCTTGGACACTGCCTAGCAATACTGCCCTTGCGGTAGGAAAGAACATCGACTATGTCATGGTTAACACCTACAATCAGTACAGTCACCAAGCTGTAACCGTGATCTTAGCAGAGGCTTTATTAAGCAAGCATTTTAATCAAACTGCAGCAGAACTTACTTTAAGCGATTACAAAGCGGGTGATAAACTAATTCCATTTGAAGTCATCGGCAAAGTGAAAGGTTCTGAACTGTCTGGCATTCGTTATGAGCAGTTACTGCCTTTTGAAGTAAATGCTAAAGACCAGATAGATGGTGATGCTTTTAAAGTTATCATTGGCGATTTTGTAACGACTGAAGACGGTACAGGTATAGTGCATATAGCACCGAGTTTTGGTGCTGACGACTTCAGGGTTGCCAAGCAGAACGGCATTGGGTCATTGACCATGGTAGACAAGCGCGGTAAGTTTCTCACAGGCATTCAAGACGGCGTGTTTCTGTATGGCGATGAATATGTCAAAGAAGACTATCTGAACGAAACAGAAAAGCAGTTAGCCACAGAGCAACAAAGATTGCATTTGCAGGGCTTTATGAAAGACACCAGCAAACTCAATTATCTCAGTGTAGACGATAGAATTGCTTTAAAACTTCAGAACGAAAACAAGTTATTTAAGAAGGAAAAATATGAGCATACTTATCCGCATTGCTGGAGAACAGATAAGCCAATTTTATATTATCCTTTAGAGAGCTGGTTTATCAAAACCACAGCTGTAAAAGATAAATTAGTTGAATTCAATAAAACCATCAACTGGAAACCGGCATCAACCGGAGAGGGTAGATTTGGTAACTGGTTGGAGAATCTGGTAGACTGGAATTTAAGTCGCAGCAGATACTGGGGCACACCACTTCCAATCTGGAGAACAGAAGAAGGTAGCGAAGAGGTATGCATAGGTTCGGTTGATGAGCTATTTTCAGAAGTTGAAAAAGCGAATGCACAACTTGGATTGCAGCAGGTATTAAATCGCGATGATTTTGATTTGCACAAACCATTTGTCGATCAGATTACATTAGTATCAGCCAGCGGTCAGCCTATGAAACGCGAGAGTGATTTGATAGATGTTTGGTTTGATAGTGGAGCAATGCCATATGCTCAATGGGGATTAAAGAACATGGATAAATGGGCTGAGAATTTTCCAGCTGATTTTATCGCAGAGGGAGTCGATCAGACAAGAGGCTGGTTCTTTACTTTACACGCCATTGCGGTTATGTTATTTGATTCGGTTGCCTACAAAAATGTAGTAGCAAACGGACTTGTACTGGACAAGAATGGCAACAAGATGAGCAAGCGTCTGGGCAATGCAATCGATCCGTTTACGACAATTTCTACCTATGGTGCTGATGCTACCAGATGGTATATGATGACCAATAGTGATCCATGGGACAATTTGAAATTTGACATTGAAGGGATAGGAGAGACTCAGAGAAAGTTCTTTGGAACTTTGTATAATACGTATTCATTCTTTGCCATTTATGCCAATATAGATCAGTACGAGTACAACAAAGCATCGGTGTTAAATGTTAATGAGTTGAGCGAGTTAGATCGCTGGATTTTATCTAAACTTAATACTCTGGTTCAAATGGTGTGCAAGAGCATGGATGATTATGATCCAACGCCTGCAGCAAGGGCAATAGAAACTTTTGTCTGCGACGATTTAAGTAATTGGTATGTTAGATTATCAAGACGTCGTTTCTGGAAGGGCGAGATGAACAGCGATAAGCAGGCAGCGTATGATACTTTGCATACTTGTTTGACTACGGTTGCTCAGTTAGCCAGTCCGTATGCACCATTCTTTAGCGATTGGTTATATGGCAGTTTGAATCCATCACTCAATGGCAGTTCGGTGCATCTGAGCGATATGACTGAAGTTAACTCAGTTTTAATCGACAAAGAACTTGAAGTGACCATGCAATTGGCTCAGGACATTAGCAGCATGGTTTTAGGTTTAAGAAAGAAGCAGAACATCAGAGTGAGACAGCCATTGCAGAAAATCATGGTTCCTGCTATGGATGCAGCCTTTAAGCAAAGATTAGAGCATGTTAAGGCCTTAATCCTGTCTGAAGTAAATATTAAAGAGATTGAGTATCTGGAGGCAGACAATGCCATTTTAGTAAAAGGAATAAAACCTAATTTCAAGGCTCTTGGTCCGAAGATAGGAGCTAATATGAAGGCATTGACGGCTGCTGTAGCTGCAATGGATCAGGCTCAGATCAGAACCATCGAAACAGAAGGAAAGATAGCACTAAATCTGGGACAAACAGAGTTTGAACTCATCCTGGCCGATGTTGAAATTACATCACAAGACATACCAGGCTGGTTAGTTAGCAGTTATAACGGACTGACTGTTGCTATGGATATTACTATTACAGAATCATTAAAGAAAGAAGGCATAGCGAGAGAGTTTGTAAACAGGTTACAGAATCTGCGTAAAGACACCGGATTAGATGTAACCGACAGAATAGCAGTGACAGTCGATACAGATGAAACCACACTAAATGCTATACTGGATTTTAAATTGTATATTTGCAGCGAAATTTTAGCAGATACTCTGATACCATCGGAAGGCATGTTAGAAGGAACTGAAATAGAAATAGAAGGCATTATCTGCAAAATAAAATTAGAAAAAAATGGCTAAGAAAAAAGTAGAAGAAAAAGAAAAAACACGCTACAGCGACGTTGATCTGCAAGAGTTCAAGCAAATCATTTTAGGTAAGCTAGAAGTGGCAAAAGACGAATTTGGCAAAATGCAGAGATCGTTACAAAATCCGAATGAAAACGGAGATGAGAATACCTCTAACCAGTATTTGACACTGGATGATGGCGCCAGTACTTTTGAAAAAGAAAACTTGAATCAGCTGGCTGCCAGACAGAAGAAATTTATTGATAACCTTGAAGCGGCACTTATCAGAATTGAGAATAAGACTTATGGCGTATGCAGAGTTACAGGTAAGTTAATTCAGAAAGAAAGATTAAAAGCTGTACCACATGCTACTTTGAGCATGGAGGCAAAATTAAATCAATACAAATAGTCGCTTGTCAAACGAAATTAACACAGAGAACAAGAGTATTCCTGCGATAAAATGGGTATTGCCTTTTGTTGCGTTGTTTCTGGTCATTTTACTTGATCAGTGGTTGAAGTATTGGATTAAAAACACCATGATTCTTCACACTGAGAGGAAGATTTTCGGAGATTGGTTTATATTGCATTTCACCGAAAACGAAGGCATGGCATTTGGCATGAAGTTTTTTGATGTCTATGGAAAATATGCCTTGACAATTCTTAGAATCGGGGTCTCTATTTTTGGTTTCTGGTATTTAATCACTCACATCCGTAAGCATGCCAACACATTCTTTTTAGTATGTGTAGCGTTAATTTTAGGAGGTGCAATTGGTAATATTATCGATTGTGTTTTCTACGGTGTCATTTATCATGACATGAACCAGTACAACGGGGGTTTCTTACTGGGTTGGGTAGTTGATATGTTGTATTTCCCAATAGTTGAAACACACTATCCAAGCTGGTCGCCAATAAAACCTGGACAGGAATTCGTTTTCTTCAGTCCGGTGTTTAACTTAGCAGACGCTGCAATCAGTATTGGTGTTGTGTCTATTATTATTTTTCAGAAGAGATTTTTCAGGCAGGGTGAAGAGGTTGAAGCAGCGACTGAGCCTGCAACTGTTGAACCAGCCAACGATACTAATAACACAGAAAATTCTGAAAACAAAAATGAAAGCATTTAAAGTAGCACTGAGTAAATTTTTAGTTTTACTCAGTATGTTTTATACCGGGTCACAATTGACAGCCCAGGCAGACGGTATTTTATGGAAAGTAAGTGGCAACGGACTAAGCAAACCAAGTTATATTTTCGGAACCATTCATTTATATTGTAATCCAGAGAACTTATTAACTCAGCCTTTGGTTGATGCAGCAAAAGCTTCTGATGTGGTTGCCATGGAGCTTAATCTGAATGATTACAACACCTTAGTTGCTATTTATACATCGAGCATGGCTCCGGTTAAAAAACCGTTAAGCGAGATGCTCACCAAAGCGCAGTATAAAACGGTAGATAGTGCAATTAGAGTGGTCTTAAAAGATTCTATATCTACCTATAATGCTAAATCACCTATCGCCATGATGGGGTATTTATACGGCAGCAATGATGTAATGGGTTGTGCCCAGCCTATGCCAGTGGATTTTTCTATTGCTCAGTTAGCCAAACAATTAGGAAAAGAAACCTATGGGTTGGAAAGTTTCGAGTTTCAGGATAGTGTTTTGAAAGCCATTCCAGACAGTATACAGGTAAAATGGTTAATGGATTTTTGTGGCAATATGGGTAAATCTAAAAAAGAGTTCGGAGATTTTATCAGTAGTTATGATGCACAATTGAGTAACAAATTGTACGAGCTATCTGTAACGGTATCACCAGAGTTTGAGCTATACAAAGAATTGCTATTGACTGATCGCAATAATTCATGGGTGAATTTCCTGAAAGAGAACATGACATCTTACGCTATTTTCACTGCCGTTGGTGCAGGTCATTTAGGTGGAGATGATGGATTAATTGCACAATTGAAAAAGGCCGGATATACTTTAACACCTATATCCATCAAATAATATTTCGAATATGATGAAAGTTTTAAGATTTTATATTTTATACAGACTGTATGTAGCTGTAGCATTAGTAGTAGGCGGAGTTTTGTCGCATGTTTATGGCGATCCTATTCTCGCATGGATATTATATATTCTGGCCTTCTTTTCCATTTTGCTGCACTTTCTAATTGGTCCGATGCGTCTGGTTAAAGATTCTGTTGAAAGTGGCAATGTTGAAGAGGCAGTAGAATTAATTAATAAAGTAAAATATCCTAAATTACTGGTTAAGCCAATTCGTTCGGC
This sequence comes from Bacteroidota bacterium, assembly GCA_027490055.1. Lineage (GTDB taxonomy): Bacteria > Bacteroidota > Bacteroidia > NS11-12g > UBA955 > JABMMZ01. The sequence goes on from JAIXYV010000106.1 coordinate 81,290, forward strand.
ATATTACATGTTGCAGAGTACATTAAATCTGGCTACCAACGATTTAAGCAGTGCGGAGAACAATATCAGAAAGTCTTTAAGTACAACTTCATCATTAACTGGTGATATGCGTGGTACTAACCTTATGCAGCTCGGTTTTATTCAGCTTAGACAGGGTAAGACAAAAGAAGGCAGAGCTAATTTACTGGAAGCAGTAAAAGCAGGTATACCAGACAAAGAAAGTTTAGCCAGTGTGTATTTACAATTGTGTTCTATCGAGATTCAAAGACAGCAGAACAGAGCAGGTAAAGCGTATTTCAAGAAAGCGAAGGATTTAAATCCTAAGAACAAAGAGGTAGCTGATCAGATCAGAATGATGGAAAAAACCATTAGTCGTTTACCTGGATAAAAAAAAGCAGTCCTTGCAGACTGCCTTTTAGATTGTTATTATAAAAATTCACTAAATCAGATTCCGAACAGGCAGACACCGAAAGAGAAGAGGTGCTGACCTGGGTTTTGCCCCTGAGCATAGGCCGAATTGGCGAACATGTCAGTAAGGCTATATTTGGCATACAGAGCGATATTATCAAGACCAACACGCACAACAGCGTTCATTTGAGTATCATTGATTTTAATATCCGTATCATTTTTTTGCTTGAATTCGAGAGAGTTTCTATCGCCTTTGAGAACCACTTTACTTCGGCCGTTAAAACCAAATTCTACACCAGCAGCAAGGCTAAACTTATCGTTTTTACCATGGAATTCGAGCATAACAGGAACGGTTAAATAACGAACATCCAGGCGGTTTTTATCATAGTTATTGATACTGTCATTATAAGCATTGAGGTGTCCATTGTTATCAATGTATTGTACCTGTTGTTTGTTCGAATATTTCAGGTAGTAGTTATTAATATGCAGGCCATAACTCAAAAGAACCTGATTGTTGTAGAGGTTCATATCCTGGCGTATGATACCGATATTGATGTTGGCGCTTTTTCGCAGCTCTGGTTTAAATGAAACACCACCGGCATTGTCATTCATAGTGCTTGCAAATCCGATATCAAAACTTGGTAAAAATGACGTTTCGATGAAGTGAGATCTTTCTTCTTTATTATTGGATTTAACATGAAAGACTTTCTTACCGCTGGAGTCCTCTTTACTGATAGTGGTGTTATCAGACAATCTGATATCATCTGTATAACTCACTTTCACTACAATTTTCTTCTTGTTAAGAGAGTCTTTGAATTTAACTGTGGTAGTGCTTTCGTCGCCAAGAGGCATAACGGCAACTGTCTTGTTTTTGTAGGTGATTTTAACGCTGTCTGAACTTGATTGTGCTTTAGCTAGCAGGCCTGAGCAAGCGATCAGTAAGGTGGTGATTATGAATTGAATTGTTTTCATGATGATTAATAGGTGGTATTAAAATCCTGCGATGATTTGATATTTTCTGTTTTCAATGATGATTTTTTTGGAGGTTCTGGTGGTAGAATCGTTTTCGATTTTAATGCGTGAGCCACCAGTAATTCTGGAAAAGAGAGAGGTTTTTTCTGCCTGAATAGAGGTTTTGGTATTTGGTTCATTTTCGATACTTACCAGGATGGTTTCAGAGATCGGAGCAATTGGTTTAATTTCTGGCGATGACTTTTCTGGCAGGGTTTGATTAACCAATTTCTGATTGATTGGTGGATCAATGACTATTGGATCGATCTCTTGAGGAAGATGTGTTTCTGGTGAAACTTGTTCAGGTATTTCGAGGTTTTTGTGGGCAATAAATCGCACTTTTTCTTTGAGTGGCACAACGGTGTCTTCTGGTGATTTAAATGGGGTATTGACTGAATTAGGTTGTAGCGCAGGTGTTTGAATGACAGGTTTTTTGCCAACAGGTTTGGTATCTGCAAATGATTTGTCTGAGCCAGATTGATTGAGCAGTATAGCGGTACCAATACTTAGAACCAGGGCAGCAGCAGCAGCATATCTAAAATGGATGGGAATGATACGGGCCGTTTTCTTTTTAAGAGGAGCCAGGTTCAAAGGCGCTTCATCCTGATCTGGAGTCAGAACTGTTTTTTGCCAGGCCATCCATAATTTACTATACGCTTCATCGGCATGAATTGCTTCGAGTAATCGTTCTCTTTCCGTTCCGGTGATTTCACCTTCGAGGAGCTGAAACAGAATTTCATCAATATTGTTGTCGTTGATCGGTTTCATATAATATTTTCTATACTAACGAGGTAATTTTTTAAGGTTTGTCTTGCTCTGAAGATGTATACTTTCACTTGCGATTCATTGAGTCCGGTAATATTGCCTATTTCAGCATAATCGTAGCCTTCGTAATCGCGGAGCATAATAACAGAGCGTTGAATTTCTGGTAGCTTCTGAATGGCCGAATTCAGGATACTTTTAAGATCCGGCTGAGCGGCTTCTTTTCCTTTTTCGCGGTATGATTCAGGCATTTCTACCATTTTCTTTTCTCTGCGTATTCCATCAATCATTTTTCTGTAAGCGGTGGTAAAGAGCCATGACTTGCATTTTTCGAATTCCACCTTTTTCAGATTGAGCCAGAGGCTTTCAAAAGTGTCTTGCACAATGTTTTCTGCATCTTCTCTAACGTTCAGATTTTTTTTTATAAACCTGAACAGGGCAGAAGCATGCAAATCAACGGATGTGTTGTACTCTTTTTCTGTCATCTGTTATGTTTGAAACGAAGAATACAAAGATATAGTTACAGGGTATGCAAAAAATTATTTAAAGCCCCATAGCAGAACGGCTTTCTTATTGTTTTGCAGGATACTATCAATCTTTGTCATCCCTGAATTAGAGAAGGCAGGACAGCCCCAACCTTCGGGGGTGCCATTGGGATAAACTTCGTGGTCTGTTACATCGCCCCAGCCATGCATGACGATGGTCCGCTTAAGCGCATTAGAATTTGATGACTCCAGTCCGTGCAGTATATATTTCACATTAATACCCCATGAGCTGTAGCCTCTGGCGCCAATTTTAAATTTTCCTAAAGAGCTACGGTGACTTTCGAAATCGTTGCTGAATTCCGGGTTGTTTTTACTGTAGTCCCAACCCCAGGGCATGTCGCCGCAACCATGACTTACAAGCAGGCTATCGGTGATAGAGTCTTTTTGAAGATCAACCAAAAAGGCCCGCTTTTTTCCGGAGTGAATACTGTAATCAATAAAAATAGCAAAGCAGGTATCCATTTTGTTTTTCCGGCAATAGCGCAAGGCTTCAGAGATTTTTGAAGCATAGGATTTGACGGGTATGCTATCTGTTTTGTCCGTTAAGAAAGCAATCTTTGAAAGTGGTCCGTGAGAGGACGCGAATCTGAAAGACCCTAAAAATATTAAGGTGCATAGTATTAGAAGGACTAAAATCAGTCGGTACATTTTTTAGACATGAACTTAAATATTGCTCATTTATTGTCATACATCTGTCAATTTCGATAGAAATCCTACAGATATGCGCCATTCATCTAATAAGTCAGCAAAGAATTGATTTTAAATCTATCATTGTTAAAACAATTAAATACTAATATGACACTTTCTACTACCATTCTAAGAACCGGAACAGGTTTGTTACTGATGTTTGTATTGATTTTCAGCGCCTGTTCAAAAGAAGAAACCACTACCACAACTCCAGCAGTTGTAACCAAATCACTTAACAAGGGAACACTCACGCCAAAGAAATGGTATAGTGAGGGCAGTTCTGTCATTCACGATTTTAAAGCCAATGGTGCATACAATGTATCAGGCTCATGGGCCTGGGTAAAGACCAGCGACACCATGCAGATTGTGACGCAATCAGGTTTTCCGGCAGTTTACTGGAAAATTTACTGGAACACAGAAACAGAAATGAGTGCAGAGCGCGTCGATCAGAAAGTGAAAATGTTGTTCAAGGACAAGGCCTGGTAAGATTTTCATCTTGTCTGTGCAAAAAGCAGACAGTGATGTGGAAATTATTCTACTAAATATTTGAATAGTCAAAATGTAACCTATACTTTTGACGATTAACAATATATAATTTCCATATGAGTAAAATTTTTTCCATTTCAATGCTTGCATTGGCATTAGTAAGCACATTTACTGCTTGTAAAAAAGACGATGATTCATCATCAGCAAAAACCCTTAACAAAACAACCTTAACCAACAATACCACCTGGTACAACCAAGGCGGTTCTATTATTCACATTTTCAAATCCAATGGTGTGTATTCTAACTCAGGCACCTGGGCTTGGAAGAACGGATCGGACACTATGGAGATTGCTACAGTTGCAGGAGGTGCAAAAACCTACTGGAAAATTTACTGGAATACCTCTACGGAGATGAGCTGCCAGAGAGTTAATACCAGCTCTGCAGAGCTATATAAAAGTCAGCTTTGGTAAGACATTTCAATTGATAAAAAAAGCCGGAGCGTTTGTTCCGGCTTTTTTTATTCCATCAAAGTGGAAAGTATGTCGAATCAGTTCAAAATATGTGCATTGGTTTAGCTTTAAAAAAGTATAATTTTGAAGCATGTCAAATCAGTATGAAATATTTCTGGAACATGTGTACCGCAATGGTCTGATGAAGAGCGACAGAACAGGTACCGGCACTAAGAGTGTTTTCGGTTATCAGATGCGATTTGATTTGAACGAAGGATTTCCGTTAGTAACTACTAAAAAGGTCCATTTAAAGTCGATTATTCACGAACTATTATGGTTTTTGAAGGGTGAGACCAATATTGCCTATTTAAAAGAAAATGGCGTAAGCATCTGGGACGAGTGGGCTGATGCAGACGGTAATCTTGGTCCGGTTTACGGCAAACAGTGGCGCTCCTGGTCGGGACCAGACGGCAAGGTCATAGACCAGATTACAGAAGTTGTTGAAACTCTAAAAAAGAATCCGGATAGCAGACGCATGATAGTTTCTGCCTGGAATCCATCAGACTTACCACATATGGCATTGGCTCCTTGTCATTGTTTATTTCAGTTTTATGTCGCTGATGGTAAACTATCTTGCCAGTTATACCAGCGCAGTGCCGATATTTTCCTGGGAGTTCCTTTTAACATTGCCTCATACGCCTTACTAACGATGATGCTGGCCCAGGTTTGCGGATTAGGCTATGGTGATTTTGTTCATACCTTTGGCGATGCTCATATTTACACCAACCATTTCGAGCAGGTAGAACTACAATTAAGCAGAGAGGTAAGAACCTACCCTAAGATGCTTATTAATCCTGATATTAAGTCTGTGTTTGATTTCAAATATGAAGATTTCAAACTAGAAGCATACGATCCACATCCTGCCATTAAAGCACCAGTTGCAGTTTAACCCTCACGACATTGAATCCAGAAAAAAAATACAAAAAAAGAACCTCCTTTTGGCCGACTATCATTAGCATGTCGCTGGTTTTATTTATAGTTGGTTTACTAGGTGTTATTTCTATTTATGCCAAACACATGGCAGAGTTTTATCAAGGTAATTTTGAAGTCTTTGTATACTACACCGACACTACAGGAACAGAGGGTGCAAAGAAGACCGAGCAATTGATAAAAACCAGAAACTATGTTAACAGCACCGTATTTATCGATCGTGAAATAGCAGCCAGAAAAGAGATTGCAAAAACAGGCAATGACTTCATCAAGACACTGGGTTACAATCCAATTCCACATACTTTACAAATCAATATTAAGCCTGAATTTGCAGAAGAGGGGAAGCTCGATTTAATTGAAAGCCAGTTACGCCTGCTTCCCAATGTTGACGATGTTAACTATGCCAAAGACGATCTTGGCAAAAATATCCTGGCTCAAATCAATCAGAACTTTAGAACTGTAGAAATAATATTACTGACAATAGCCGGAATTTTACTGATGATAAGTTTGGCACTCATTAACAGCACTGTTCGTATCAACATGTTTGCCCGTCGTTTTCTAATTAAGAGCATGCAGTATGTAGGGGCCTCTGACTGGTTTATTATCCGTCCATTTTTAGGCATGTATATCGTGTATGCTTGCATATCAGTGCTTATATCATTGGGGATGTTGTTTGGCATCATTTATCTGGCAGAAACACATCTTAATCAAAATAACTGGCAATTATTTTTACCGAAGTATTTACTATTAGCAGGATTTTTATTAGTTTTGGCGGTAGTAATATCTGTGGTGAGTGTTTATTTCTCTACCAGAAGGTATTTAAAATTAAAAATAGATCAACTTTACTAAATCAAATTGTATGGCAGCGCCTCAAAAAAATAAAGTATCAAAAACCGCAGAGAAGAAAGTGGTTAATCAGTTCATGGTTTTCAAGAAACAGAACTATATGTTATTGTTAGCTAGCTTAGCGGTTATCGTTATTGGTTTTATCGTGATGGGCAGTGGTAAAGACAAACCATTTGATGATCCTACAAAAATTACTGTAGCGCCAATTATCGTCATATTAGGTTTTGCTTTAGGGGTATTTTCTATCCTATTCACACCTAAATCTAACGACAATCAGGAAGCAGGCAAGTGAGTCTTTTTGAAGCCATCATCGTTGCCATTATAGAAGGTCTAACCGAGTATCTTCCGGTATCTTCTACGGCTCATATGATTTTTACAAGCACATTATTCGGCAACGAAAAAGATGAGTTTGTAAAAATGTTTCAGGTATCCATTCAATTTGGTGCCATTCTGGCTGTGGTTGTTGCCTATTGGCGTAAATTCTTCGACTTTTCCAATTTCCAGTTTTATTTAAAATTAGCTTTAGCAGTTATTCCAGCTTTGGTGCTTGGTTATCTGTTTGATGATGCTATAGAAGCCGTGCTCGAAAAACCAGTTCCTATTGCTATCGTAATGGTATGTGGCGGTGTTATTTTGCTATTAATTGACCGTTGGTTCAAAACACCAGTTATTAATGACGAGAAACAGATTCCAGTTAAATCTGCTGTTACAATTGGTTTTTGGCAGTGTCTTGCTATGATGCCAGGCGTTAGCAGATCGGCGGCCTCTATCATTGGAGGTATGCAACAAAAGTTGAGCAGAACCACTGCAGCAGAATTTTCTTTCTTTCTGGCCGTACCTACCATGTTAGCCGTTACTGCCTATTCGGTGTTTTTAAAAGACTGGAATTACAATGGCACTGAAATGAAAGGCATTGGTATGATTTTGATTAATAACGACAATCTTAAGGTGTTTGTTATAGGTAATCTTGTAGCCTTTATTGTCGCATTATTAGCCATTAAAACCTTTGTCAGTTTTTTGAATAAATACGGCTTTAAGCCATTCGCCTGGTACCGAATTCTTGTAGGTATCGTTTTACTGATTGTTTTTTACACTCAGAATTAATCCACCCAGTCTGCTATAAACAAGTTGGTATCTCTGGTGCCACCGTTGTTTCTATTGCTGCTCCACACCAGTTTTTTACCGTTAGGACTGAACATAGGGAAGGCATTAAAATTGCTTTCATCGGTAATTTTTGTAAGGTTGCTACCATCGATGTCAATCATATACAACTGGAAGGCATAGCCTCTTGGTGAGGCGTGGTTACTTGAGAATATAATTTTCTTACCAGAAGGGTGGAAGAAAGGCGCCCAGTTGGCTTTGCCTAAACGCGTAATTTGACGCAAATTCTGGCCGTTAGTATCCACTACATAGATTTCCATATTGGTTGGCGCTACGAGGCCCTGAGACAGTAAATCTTTGTATTCTTTGATCTCTTCCTCAGTCTGTGGTCTGGAGGCTCTGAAGACTAATTGTTTTCCATCTGGAGAGAAGAAGGCACCGCCATCATAGCCTAAACCAAAGGTGATTTGTTTTAAACCGCTTCCGTCGATATTCATAGTGTACAATTCCAAATCACCAGTGCGGGTACTTGTAAAAACTATTTTATCACCTTTAGGACTGACAGTAGCTTCGGCATCATATCCCATAGAATCGGTTAATTGTTTTATCACTTTTCCTTTAAGATCAGATACGAAAATATCAAACTCAGGATATACAGGCCATACATATTTAGCTTTCGGGTTGTATGGTGCTGTTGCCGGGCAGGTATCCATGTAATGATGGGTACTGGCAAATAAGATAGATTTATCACCGGGCATGAAGTAAGAGCAGGTGGTGCGACCGCGACCAGTACTTATTAATTGAGCCTGATAAGTCTGCATTTGCTTAGCCGCTCTCTTGATGTTCATGTTATAAATCTGGTCACATTTTAAACCCCATTTAGGATTGTTGGTTTGGAAACTCAGAAATTTACCATCAAAGCTAAAATACGCCTCTGCGTTGTCTCCACCGAAAGTGAGCTGTTGAATATTTTTTAAATGAACTTCTTTAGCAGTGTCTTTAGGTTGAGCAGTGACTAATAAAGGAAATATTAGGAAGCAAAGGGACAGTGATTTAAACATTGATAGGTTAAAATTAATGTCGCAAAGTTATTACTATAGATGTAAATATCTCTAAAAACTTATTGAAAAATATTTGGTTAAACGATTGAATAACAATGTTTAACAATTTGTTCTATACCTTAATCAAGAAAATTAATAGGTGAAGGACCCATGCTGACTGATGATGCTGAGTTGTCTGGCTGGAGCAGCTTCAACACGACCAATGATTTTAGCATTGATATTAAACTGAGCAGAGATAGCTATAAGACTTGCTGCTACTCTCTCTGGCACATAAAGTTCTAAGCGGTGTCCCATGTTAAACACTTTGTACATTTCATCCCACGAAGTCTGACTTTGTTCCTGAATGGTTTTAAACAGCACTGGCGTTTCGAATAAATTATCCTTGATGATGTGCATAGGGTCTTTCACAAAATGGAGCACTTTAGTTTGCGCGCCACCTGTGCAGTGAATCATACCATGGATATCCGCTTTATGTTCTGCAAGCATTGCTTTAACGAGCGGTGCGTATGTGCGGGTAGGTGACAATACCATCTGACCAGCATTGAGTGGAATACCTGGAACAGCATCTGTCAGTTTGAGTTTACCTGTGTAGGCCAGAGAAGCACTGAGAAGATCGTCGTAGGTTTCAGGGTATTTTTCGCGGTAAACGGCATCAAACACATCATGTCTGGCAGAGGTTAGTCCGTTACTACCCATACCGCCATTGTAATTTTTCTCGTAGGTGGCTTGACCGTCACTGGCGAATGCTACAATGACATCGCCTGGTTGAATATTGTGATTAGAAATGATCTCAGAGCGTTTAGCGCGTGCTGTCACTGTTGAATCAACGATAATGGTTTTTACTAAATCGCCAACATCTGCAGTTTCGCCGCCGCCACTGATAATATTGACACCAAAAGGACGAAGACTTTCTATAAATTCTTCGGTACCGTTGATGATTTCGGCAATCACTTCACCTGGAATTCTTTTTTTATTTCTGCCGATGGTACTTGAAAGCAGGAAATTATCAGTTATACCAATACAAAGCAGATCATCGATGTTCATGACGATGGCATCCTGAGCGATACCTTTCCAAACAGAAATATCGCCGGTTTCTTTCCAGTAGAGGTAAGCCAGACTGCTTTTGGTACCAGCGCCATCAGCGTGAATAACATTGCAGAAGGCGTCATCCTGACCAAGAATATCGGGAATAACTTTACAGAAAGCCTGTGGGAACAAACCCTTGTCTACATTGGCAATGGCTTTATGAACATCTTCTTTTTGAGAAGAGACTCCTCTTTCGGCGTATTTATCTGTTGTTTGCATGAACACTGCAAAAATACTAAAAATCTGCAAGTCACACGAATTTAAAAAAGCTTAATTAAGCCTGTTAGTTGATGGGTAATCCCACCGAGAAAACAATGTTTGAACTTCTGATATTGTTGGTAACGGCATAAGACTGACCATTAGCAGAATTATTAGAATCCAGCGTATACGGCACAGTATAGAAGGCGCTTCTGCTATTGACATAGGCGATATCAAAGGCATAGGCTTTGGTTTTAATACCGAAGCCAAGGGTATAAATATTATTAACCAAATCTTTGACATATGGCACAGCACCGTTGCGATACGGACTAGGATTGCGGGCATACCCAGCTCTGAAGCGGTAATTGTCCAAGATATATTCTGCGCCTACTCTTAGGTTAACTGCGCTTGAATTAAGCAAACTCCGTATTCGCAGGTTTTCTTGAGTGAAATTATAGTCAGAGGCATTGGCTTTGGTCGGACTAAGATTGGCGCTTGCGTAGTTAACCACTTCCAAATCAAGGGCAATGAACCCAGTGTTTTTATCTATGAGTGCCAGACTGAAAATATTTCTTGAGGGTGATGTTACTTTGTAATTATAGATAGCGGAAGGCGTGCTCATTTTCTGACCTACTCTGAGACTGTCAAATGGGTCGCGAGCCCCAAAGTCGTATGCCGTAGCAATCGTATAGTTATAAGAATCCTTTAGATTGTATACAGTTGGGGAGTGGAAGGCATAGCCAATTCTTACGTATTCGTTAGGCGAAAAATTGACCCCTATTTTTGCATTTAATCCTAAGCCACTGGTTTTAACATATTCGTTCAATTCAACAGATTTAATATCTTTCACCGGACTATTTCTCACATCTGTCTCGAGGAAGGTGCTATTGCTGATGTATCGCACACTTTTGGCGCCTACACTTATTCCGAATAATAGTTTATGCTGATAGTTGGCTGCGAAACTGACATTATAATCATTGATAGCTCCTTTAGTGAGCAAACTGCCAAGCTGATTCACTTTTATGGGTGCATTTGCGCCATAAGCAGAGATATATCTAGGGGTTGGACTAAGCGTATCTTTATCAATCGCCCAGGTTGAGTAGGCGAGATGTTCAATAGAATAACGACTAAATTCTCTGGGTGTATAGCCAAACTCGTTGGCGCGGTCGGCCCAGTTCTGAGTAATACTACTGGAACTATTGACTGCATTATACAAACTGCGGTTGTGCAGGTTATTAAGTCGGTTCATGTTAAAACCCAAAGTAAAACTTACAAATCCTGTTGGTTTTTTATTTTCGAAATCCTCTCCGGGAATTACAAATGCGAATCCCACATTGGGCAAATTAAAATTGAATTTTTTATCGGTTAAATCTTTATTGATATAAGTAGCAGTATTTTTTACATTGTAGAAAGATGTACTAAATCCGAACTGAGATTTTCTAAATCGGGCCATACCGGCGGGATTGAAGGCAGCGCAGGAAAGATCGGCGCCTACAGATCCGAATGCACCTGCTATACCGTAAGAACGAGCAGTACTTCCAATAGATTGAGCAGAATATCTGATAGCATCTGCTTCATTTTGAGCAATGATATTGTCTGCCAGAAAAAAAGAAAGTACCGTTACTACTATTTTAAATTTCATTATTATCTTCTTCGAGTACTACCCCCTGAACCTCCTGAACTGCGGTCGCTGCTACCCCCTGAATTGCCGCCTGAACTTCTTGAACCGCTGCTACCTGAACCCGAACTTCTGTCGCTACTACCATTGCCATACCATTTGTCATTGCCAGAAGAACTATTGTTATTGCGCGAATTGTTTTGAGGTTGAGTAACAGTAGTATTGGAAGAAGGAACATTGTTAGAGGATCCTGTTCTTCTGTGGCTGTTGGGGTAAGTTGTCTGATTATTTCTGCTTGGTTGATTGTAGTAATAGTAGTTATTGTAATGAGGGTTGAAGTAACCATAATTATAACCATAACCGTAACCATAGCCATAAGAACACGGATTAAAGAAATAAGGATTGTGATAGTAACTTGGGTAATAGCCATACATCCATGAATTACCCCAGCCGTTTGAGAAGAAAGGGTTGTAGAAAGGCATATTGTAGCCGTAATAAGGAGAAAACGGACTGTTAAAACCACCCATGTAGCCAAAGCGGGGATCGACATAAGCCATACCCAATGACCATCCGTTAAACATGTTGTAAGAGACACTTGGCACTATAGTCGGACGATAAGCATCGTAATGAAATCTTCTTGATGTGCCGAAATTTCTGAAACGATTAGCATAAGAATTGGTATAGTTACCAGCATTGCTGGGTTCTGATTTTTCGTTCGATTCGGCATATGAGCGCAGAGCAGGAGGTGGTTCTGCTTTCTTTCTTGTATCTGAAGCTGTGAAGTACACATCATCAGTTCGGCCTGTCACTGTGGAAGCCTGTTTTTGTATGGTACAGGAAACAATCAGAAGGCTAAGAGACGAGAAATAAAGAAAATGTTTCATAAGCTCATATTTTTGTTAGGCGCAAAGGCATTTTATAAATACTTTTGCACTATCAAATTTACAAGAATTATTCCAAAAATACTAATATGGCTTTCGAGAAGGTAAAAAGAAGTGATAACTACAGCGAATGGTACAATAACCTGGTTAAAAACGCTGATTTGGCTGAACATGCAGACGTAAAAGGATGTATGGTAATTAAGCCCTATGGTTATGCTATCTGGGAGAAAATGCAGGCACAACTCGACAAAATGTTTAAGCAAACGGGTCACGTTAACGCCTATTTTCCTTTACTGATTCCTAAATCATTTTTTGAAAAAGAAGAGAAGAATGCCGAAGGTTTTGCTAAAGAATGTGCTGTTGTAACACATTACCGATTAAAGGTTGATGAGAATCATAAAATCATTGTTGATCCGGAAGCAAAACTGGAAGAAGAATTGATTATTCGTCCGACCAGTGAGGCCATTATCTGGAATACTTACAAAGGCTGGATTCAGAGCTACAGAGATTTGCCATTACTGATCAATCAGTGGGCGAATGTGATGCGTTGGGAAATGCGTACTCGTTTGTTTTTAAGAACCTCTGAGTTCTTATGGCAGGAGGGTCATACCGCCCACAGCACAGCCGAAGAGGCTTTAGTAGAAACCAAGCAGATGTTGGATGTGTATGCTGAATTTGCTGAAAATTTCTTAGCGGTGCCAGTAATGAAAGGTGTTAAAACCGAGAACGAGCGTTTTGCAGGTGCTGTTGAAACGTATTGTATAGAAGGTTTGATGCAGGATGGAAAAGCTTTACAAATGGGAACTTCACACTTCCTTGGACAGAACTTTGCCAAAGCATTTGATGTTAAATTTCAGACCAAAGAAGGTAAATTAGAATATGTTTGGGCCACCAGCTGGGGCGTTTCTACCCGATTAATGGGTGCTTTAGTAATGGCTCATAGCGATGACGAAGGTTTGGTGCTGCCTCCAAAACTGGCGCCAATACAAGTAGTAATCGTTCCGATCTATCGTTCTGACGAAGAATTTGAAAAAGTGTCTGCCGCTGCCGCTGCCATTAAAAAGCAATTGGAAGCATTAGATATCAGCGTTAAGTTTGACAACCGCGATACCCACAAACCAGGTTATAAATTTGCTGAATGGGAATTGAAAGGTGTGCCTTTAAGAATTGGTATTGGTCCGAGAGACCTTGAAAACGGCACGGTTGAATTAGCCCGCCGAGACACCAAAGAAAAATCTGTTGTAGCCATTGAAGGCATAGATGCTCATGTAAAGAACCTCCTGAACGAGATTCAGGAAGCTATTTACAACAGAGCCTTAGAGTTCAGAAATACCAGCATCCATCAGGTAAACACCTGGGATGAGTTTCTTGATGCAATCAATAACAAAGGCGGATTTGTATCTGCACATTGGGATGGTACCGGTGAGACAGAAGAAAAAATCAAGGAACTTACCAAAGCAACCATTCGTTGTATTCCACTCAATAATCCTGAAGAAAATGGTAACTGTGTGTTAAGCGGAAAACCTTCTTCACAGCGCGTGCTGTTTGCCAAAGCTTACTAGTTTATTCAAACTAATTATTTAATAATCATATTGTTATAAAACAACTCAAAAAAAGGGTAGTTTTATTACTTATTTTTATTATGTTTGAATAAAAAAATATGAAATTATCACTAAATAGTATTGCCTGCAAAAGAGTGGTTTTTGCCATCTTGCTTTCAATGACATTTTCTACCGCTTCAACTTTATTTGCCAATACTGGTAATGAAGATGGCAAAGGGCCAATACCTGAAGTGAAACTATTCCCTAATCCAGCTTCTCAAATTTTAAATGTACAGTTGCCCGATAATGTTACTGGCGCTGAGTTAAGCATAAGCTCTATGTTTGGTCAGGAACTCGTAAAAACCAATATTATTACAGGCGCAATCTTTGCCGTAAATTTAGACAACTTAATTGACGGTATTTATCTGGTAAGTATTACTACCGATGGCAGAACTGCCAAGTATAAATTGGTTGTAAGACGCTAATTAAAGTTTAATCTCTCTGATGCCCATGTTATAAAGGGCGAAAGCAAATTTATCGACGTATTCTTCAATCACCATGGCTGTTGGTTTACCAGCACCGTGACCAGCTTTGGTTTCAATTCTGATCAGGGTAGGGTTAGGACCATCATTCACCGACTGCAATTTAGCTGCAAACTTGAATGAGTGTGCAGGTACAACTCTGTCATCATGATCGCCAGTACACACCATTGTTGCCGGGTAGTTCATACCTTTTTTAAGGTTGTGGTAAGGCGAGTAGCTAAGCAGATAATTTAGCATTTCAGGTGAATCTTCGGCAGTACCGTAGTCGTAAGCCCAACCGGCCCCTGCAGTAAACTTATGGTATCTCAGCATATCCAGAACACCAACAGCAGGCAAAGCCACTTTAAAGAGCTCAGGGCGTTGTGTCATGCAGGCACCAACGAGCAGTCCACCATTAGAGCCACCAGAGATGCATAAGAATTGAGATGAGGTATAATTTTCGCTGATCAGGTATTCTGCTGCAGCAATAAAATCGTCGAACACATTTTGTTTTTTGGTTTTGATACCGGCATCGTGCCAGTCTTTACCGTATTCGCCGCCCCCTCTTAAGTTAGGCACAGCATATACGCCACCGGCCTCTAGCCAAGCCACCATAGCAGTGCTGAAAGAAGGCGTTAAACTGATGTTAAATCCACCGTAACCATACAACATAGTTGGATTAGCTTTATTCAGTTTCATCCCCTTTTTATGTGTAATCATCATTGGCACATTGGTACCATCTTTACTGGTATAGAACACCTGTTTAGATTCATAGGCTTCCGGATCAAATGTAACACCCGATTTTTTATACACTGCAGACTGACCATTATCGGCATTAAAGCTAAAGATGGTAGGCGGGTAGATATAGCTGGTGAAGGAGTAATAAAGTTCTTTATCATCCCATTTACCACCTAATCCACTGGCAGTGCCTTTACCCGGCAGTGTAATTTCTTTTTCGAGCTGACCATTGATACTGTATTGAAGTAACTGTGTGCAGGCATCTTTGAGGTAAGAGGCAAAGAATTTGCCAGCACCTGTAGAGACACTTAGGGGCATGGTTGACTCAGGGATGACATCGGTCCATATCTCTGGATCAATCAGAGAAACATCCATTTTCACCAAACGCATATTAGGTGCTTTGTAATCCGTCAGAATATATAAGGTATTGCCCTCTGAGTGGATGACATCGTGGTTATTCTCAAAATTGCCCACCACACTAAGAATTTCAGCATTCGGATTTCGAAGGTCTTTCACATACAGTTCGTTGCCATTGGTAGAAGTGGCAGCAGTGATGATCAAGAAGTTTTGGTCTTCGGTAATAGCACCACCAACATAGCGTCTCGGCATAGTTGGTCCGCCAAACACCAGTTGATCTTCAGATTGTTTCTGACCCAATTTGTGGTAGTACAATTTATGCTGATCGGTTTTGGCCGAGAGTTCGCTGGCGTTTTTAGGTTTATCGTAGCTGCTGTAGTAGAAGCCTTCGTTGCCTTTCCAGGCGATGCCACTGAATTTGATATCTTTCATAGTATCTTCAATGACCTGTTTGGTTTTAGCATTCATCACAATCACCTTTCTCCAGTCGCTACCACCTTCACTGATTTGATAGGCCAGAATAGAGCCATCTTTAGAGAAGCTTACACCAGCGAGCGAGGTGGTGCCATCTTTAGAGAAGGCATTGGGATTCAGGAATATTTCAGGTTCGCCATTACCCAGTTGTCTGTATAGAATCGACTGGTTTTGGAGACCATCATTTTTGTAGAAATAGGTGTAATCACCCTCTTTAAAAGGCGCACTATAGCGGTCGTAGTTCCACAACAATTGCATGCGTTTTCTGAAGGCATCTCTGAAAGGAATTTTAGCAAGGAAATCGCCCGTAATGGCATTCTGAGCATTGATCCATTTGCGGGTATTGGGATTTAAATCATCTTCCAACCATCTGTATGGGTCGTTTACCACCTGGTTAAAAAAAGTATCTGCAGAAGCGACAGTTTTGGTTTTTGGGTACTGCATTTTAGGAATCTTGTTCATTTTAGATGTAGAAAAGCTCAGCAGCAAAGCTGTGGTAGCTATTCCGATTGCTATAGAAAAGTATTTCATACTTGCAAATGTATGTCATGGACAACAGAAATCGCAAAATGATTTCGACAGAAATTAGGATTTTCTCTCACCAATCTGTTGGCGCCACATCGCGTAGTAAAGGCCCTTTTCAGCCAATAGTTCTTCGTGTTTACCAAATTCGATGATCTTGCCTTGCTCGAGTACATAGATGCGGTTAGCATGCATGATGGTACTCAATCTATGGGCAATCAGGATGGTTATAGCCGAATGGTCCTGATTTAATTGCTTAATGGTTTGTGTGATGTCCTCTTCGGTTAAACTGTCGAGTGCTGAAGTTGCTTCATCAAACACCAGCAGATCTGGGTTTCTAAGCAAGGCTCTGGCGATAGACAAACGTTGTTTTTCACCACCACTCACTTTTACACCCCCTTCACCAATGACAGAATTAATGCCATTCTCGGCTCTGTTTAACAGGGTATGGCAGCTGGCTTTATTTAACACTTCCAATATCTGTTCATCAGTAGCTTTAGGATTAACAAACAGAAGATTTTCTTTGATAGTACCCGAGAACAATTGGGTATCTTGCGTTACAAAGCCAATTTTTTCTCTCAGTTCATCAAGATTAATCTCGCGGGCATCTATGCCTTCGTAGAGCACGTGACCAGATTGCGGCTGATAAAGTCCTACCAATAATTTCACCAAGGTAGTTTTACCCGAACCTGATGGTCCGACGAAAGCGATGGTTTCGCCTTTATTGACTTTAAAACTGACATCCTGCAAAGCATAAGTGGTTGCAGTTTGATGTTTGAAAGACACGTGACTGAACTCGAAATGGTTCAGCGAGTTCATCATTTTTGGTTTTTCAGGTTTATAGTCGATTGGGGTATCGATTAGTTTCTTGAAATTGTCTAAGGACACTTCCGCTTCGCGGTGAATCAGAATGATATTACCCAATTCCTGCAAAGGGTTAAATAAGAAGAAAGAGTAGAACAGGAAAGTAAAGTAATGTCCAGGTGTGAGAGAATTATTAAAGATCAGATACAAAAGAACCACTATCATGGTGCTTCTGGTTAGCTGAACCGTGGTGCCCTGTAAGAAACTTAAGCTTCGGATGTATTTAACTTTTTTGAGTTCCAGACCTAAGATTTTGAAAGTGGTTTTATTGAGTCTTTCAATTTCCTGATTGGCCAAACCTAAACTTTTCACCAGTTCGATATTTCTTAAACTTTCGGTAGTGCTACCGGCCAAAGCAGTGGTTTCTTTCACAATCGTTTTCTGCATGAATTTAATCTTCTTGCTGAGTAGCGAGCTGATTAATCCAATAACGATAATCGCACCAACATATACCAAAGCCACTTTAAGACTGATGGTAATCGTAAAAATCATTACAAATACGATACCTACCAATGAAGTAAATACAATTCCAATAAATGAGGTGATTAATCTTTCTGTATCGGTTCTTACTTTTTGAAGGATAGATAAGGTTTCGCCACTGCGTTGATCTTCAAAAACCTGATAAGGTAGTTCAAGAGAGTGTTTTAATCCATCAGAAAAAATCTGAGCACCGAGTTTCTGAACGATGACATTGGTATAGTAATCCTGAAAGTTTTTGGCAATACGAGACACCATGGTGACACCGATGGACAGACCTACAAGAAACAAGGCATGATTGATAAATTCTTGTTGAGTAAGTTTATCCTTTTTAAGGATCAGTTCATCAACAATACGGCCCGTAATCTGCGGATCGAGTAAAGAAAATGATTGGTTGACTGCAGCCAGAAGCAATGCCAGAAGCAGCATAGGCCATTGTCTTTTCAGATATTGATAAAGGACACTCATTAAACGGGTGCAAAAATACACTAATCTATGCTTTTATATCGAAATTAATTATCAATTCGATATAGAGCCAATTGATACTTATTCGATAAGTATTTTTCGGGTGCTGGTTTTGTTCTGATCTTTTAGAACAACAAAATAGTATCCAGTGGGTATTTTATCTACACTAATTTGATAGGTTTGCTTGTCGATGGCCTTAATTTGGCTAATAGGAAATTGTTTTCCCTCGATGTTAAACAGACGTATACTGCCATTGGCGGAGAGTTCCATTTCTGATTGTACAACAAAAACAGATTCAGTAACCGGATTTGGATACACATTAAAGTTAAGTTGTTGTGCAGACTGGGTTGAAGTTATCTGCCAGGCGCTGGCGATATTGGCCGAGAAAACACCATTGCCATGGGTTGCCACAGCGATGTAATAATCTTCAGGACGTGTATCAATCATCGTAACGATAGCATTGCCAATACCATTTGGCGATTGTTTGATCCACACCGTTTGAGCACCAGCTAAACTATCTGTAGCATACAAGCCAACACTGGTACCCACAAACCAGGTGCGTTTGCCGTTGGAAAGCGGCATAACAGCGGCCCATCTGCAACTTGGTCCGTTGCCCGAACCATTGGCATTTTGTTCGAGATTACCCGCTATACTGCTCCACGACACACCACCATTGACAGAGTAAAACACACTCACCACACTGTAGTTAGAAAATACCACAGTGATTCGATTACTATCGCGAGGATCAAGTGAGATGCAACTAATATTGCCCGAGCTAAAATTGCTGCCGGTAATATCTTTAGGAGCAGGCTGACCAGTATCTGCTCTATTAACTTTATATAGTTTACCCTTGTCGGTAGCGTAATACAGGGTATTTGGGTTGATTTTAGAAACCGTTATGGCAGATAATTCGTGACTGGCGGGTGGAACACATTTAGTCAATTCAGTCCATAAAGGGGTATTCCATCTGGTGCTGTCAAAAGTTGTGCTTAGTGGTTTAGCATTGATACTACTATTTCTGAAGATACGTGTTTTAGCAGGCAGGTAAAGTCGGTTAGTATTATTAGGATCAATAGCAAAAGGATTAATAAAATCGTAGTTATTGCGGTTTAGAGGGAAGGGATCGATACGGGCATATTTGAGTGGTCGACCGATATTATCAAGTTCAAGGTGCATAATGCGACCTTGTTGAGTGCTGGCATAGATTTCTGAGCCACCAGGATTAACGGCACAATAGGCACCATCGTAGCTCAGACTCATGTGCCATGAGCTCATGCCATACTGATTAACGAAGTGGGTACCATTGTCCTGTAAACCGCCAATGACAACCTGACTGAGCGGTGTGGCATGGTCGATGGCCACAGAATAAAACTGCGAAGTGATATAGTTATTGTTGCGCGCTTCCCAAACCACTGATGAAGCAGTCACATCGTCGGTAAAGCTGATACCACCATCGTGGGTGCTGTAAGCGGCTTTATTATTCCCAGGAATGAATGCCATAAAGTGGTTATCAGGGTGGTGATTGGCATACATTTTAAAATCTGGTCTGAAGGTATTGACGGCATAACCACCAATCCAGTCGGTTTTAGAAGTAGTTCTGAAAGCATCAGCACTACGCCAGAGATTGGTAGCGCCAATAAAGACCATATTGGTATCTGTAGGATGAACTTTTACAAACAAATCGTAACCACCTTGGGTACTAAAGTAACCGAAGTCGCCGCCCTTAACTGGCAGATTAGCACTTCTGTTAGACCATCTACCCTCGGCACCCGCGCCGGTACCCGAGATATAATCGTATTTCCAGAGACTGTTCCATTCGTTTACACCAAGGAAATTGGTACTCATATGACCAGAATTGGTGGTTTCGGCTACCACAAAGTACAATTGTTTTTCGTCAGAAGGAGCGATGCCAATGGCAATACGACCATAGGTGGAGCCTAGTCCGGCAGGTGTTATGGCGGTCCATGTTTCACCGTCTGCGCTGCGCCAAAAACCTCTATGGGTGCTTTCGTTACTGAGCGCAGCGTATACGGTACCATCCGAGCAGAGCGCCACATCGGTGTAGTAAGAATAAGAGCCAAGCGCACCAGCGCGTTTCTTTTTCCAGGTAGTACCACCATCTGTAGATTTATAGATACCACTGTATACAGCGGCATAAATTTCATCCTGAGCGAGGTTAGAATTATCGATGGCGATGTTCCATACACCATCAAAATCGCTGTCAAAGCTGGTAGGACTAACGCCTTTTGTAGAGCTGATATAGTTCCAGGTTTCGCCACCGTCGGTACTTTTAAGGATACCTTCGCCGTAGTAATAGGCACCACCGGCACTACCGCTGCTACCAGAGAGTTCGCCGGTACCGGCATACCAGGTATTGGTTTTACCCGGACGTTTATCTTGCACCAGACAAGTAATGGCATTGACAGGGCAATCGGTTTTGTACCAGTTTTTACCCCCATCTATAGATTTAAAAATGCCACCGGTAGCTGAGCCAGCGAGACATTCGTTGTGGTTATCGGTATTGATGCCGAAGGCGCGGGTTCTTCCACCCAGGTTATTGGGACCGCGCGCCTTCCAGATATCAGAGCGTTTAGCGTTTGAGTTGATGGGCAATTGAGCCGCAAAAGCCAATTCGAGATCGCGAATATTTTTTGGGATTTTACCAGTTGCCGGATCGGCCAGCAAATTCAGGTAATAAGCTTCAGAATTCAGTTTAGACAGAGCATCCTCAGCATCCTTATCAGTTTCAATAGCAGGATCAGGTTGCAGCAATATGGCCATTGAAGCCAGGATACCAATAGCAACAAGAGAAGATAACAGAAATTGTTTCCGCATAATGTTCAATATTACATCCTATTGGTGTAAAATCAAAAAAATTAGAAACCGCCTACAGCACCACCACTTTTCTGTACACCACCTGTTGATCAAGGATAAATCTAAACAGGTAAATACCTTTTGGGAGCGTTACTGGGAGCATCTCTGTTTGGCTTAGGACAGTTTTACCAAGGGCATCGGTAATTATGAGGACGAAAGGCGAAGGGCATGAAAAATGAACGATACCATCAGAAGGATTGGGGTAGAGCAGGATGAGTTCGTCGGTATATCTATTTTCTGTAGAAAGGTGGTGTACTTTAAAATCCACAGAACTCCGCGGGCAAAGATATTGTTTGAGGGCTGTAACCCTGTATGTGCCGGTATCAAAGAGCGGCAGTGTGTTAGAAGTGCCTGCTTGTATTTGGATGGTATTGTGGTACCAAATAAAACTATCTGCAACGAGATTTAACACCAAAAGACTATCGTTTTGTCTGCTGATGATTGGGGTTTTAAGCGAATCGATGCAAAGACTGGTGACGGTGTAATCGGCACTTGATTTGGAGCAGTGAAAGGCTTTTAAAACATTAACTCTGTAGGTGCCGGTGCTGTTGAGATGGATAAAATGTTTGTCGCTTGAGTGTACTAACACGCCATTGTTGAACCACTGTAAAGTATCGCCGTTGAAATTGGCAACAAATAGAGAATCGCGACTGCGGGCGATAATGGGTACAGGCAAAGTATCTAGGCAAATAGAGCTGACAAAAAACCGCTGACTGATTTTAGGGCAATACCCTTTTTTGGTTGACAGCGCGGTGTAAGCACCGGTATCTTTTAAATGGATAAAGTTAGAGCCAGTAGATTGCACCAACACACCGTGCTTGAACCATTGTAAAGTATCGCCGTTGAAATTAGCAACAAACAGCGAATCGCGACTGCGTGCAATAGCGGGTAAATTTAGAGAATCGTTACAAGGGCGAATAAGGATGGTATCGGCCACCTGGCAGAAGGCGCGGTTGGTAGATTGGCAGATATAGGTGCCAAACTTCGAAGCGGGCAGGGAGTCGGAGCTGGCAATAAGCGAATCGTTAAACAGCCAACGGTTGCAGAAAGCATTATTGGGCGCGGATAATAATTTAGAAAAAGGAGTAGCAGAAGCAAAGATGGTATCGCGACCTAAAAACTGTTTAGGGATAGAATCGTAGAAAGTGATGGTTTTGGTAATGGTATCGGACAGATAAGAATTATGGGCGATAAGCCGAATCTGAAAGGTACCGGTATCTTTAACAGCCACTTGAACATATTTAGAAGCGGCGAAAGGCACAAAAGTATCGTTGCTATAGAGAGGTCGTTTAAGCCATGAATAGGCAGAAGCATTAAAAGTATCTTTGGCAGAAGCAGTAAACAGATTGCGGTAGCATTGCAACTGATAGGTATAGTCTAAAGCAGGGGTGTAGAAATAGGATTGGTTGAAGTTGGGTAAACCAAATTGAGAAGTTTTTGTACCTAACCATTGTCCATTAGGATTAAAATTACATTTAGCACCTGCACTATCGGGG
>JAIXYV010000083.1 GCA_027490055.1 Bacteroidota bacterium
AATAGTCTGCATTGGAGCACCTGTTACGACGAGTTGATACTAAGTGCCATAAAAGGCAACAAAATAGCACTGTATGGCACAAAGGGTGGCAAAACCGACTATGTTTTCGATCAGGTGGATGAGATGTATTACGATAGGTCCAGTATCTATGGATACACACGTTCACTGAAATTAAAATCCAATGATTTATACGGTTTGGCTTTGTGTCACATTAATGGATTTATCTATGTCCCCTGCAATTATAAACAGCTGGTCTTTCATGTAGATGCCGGGTATTTCAGGTATTATCAGGTGACGATGACCAATCTTCAGCATGGTTATATCGACAATCGCGGTCGTAAATACTTTGATGAATAAATAAAGGCGGAACATTTCTGCTCCGCCCTAACTCAACATTTGAAAAAAATCCGGCAGGTAAAATGACTAATTATTAAACATTTTGAAATGAGAATTTTACCCAACCGGAAATATCTTATAATTTTTTACGGGCTGCCGCTTTGTGTTTAGAGACAGCTTTCTTATTGTCTAGTCCCGTTATTATGACCTTGCCATTCTGCTCTTCATAGTCTTGTTTAAAATGCAAAATATTTTCCATCACGGTATGGTCTATTAATTTGGTTTTACTCACATCAATTTCGACATGGAAGCCCGGAGGGATGGCATCCAGTTTTCTTTTGATGCCTAAAAAATTGGTGAACACAGCTGCTTCATTTATCTCAACCAGGTATTTGTCTTCTGTAAAAGATACACTGGTAGGGGCTTTGAAGATGGCTTTTAATGGCTTGCCATTGATGATGTTGATGATGATTTCGCACAGCATGCCCATGCCAATACCAACCAGTAAATCGATGGCAAAGGTGAAAATGATGGTCACCACAAATACCAGTAATTGTTCTTTCCCGATTTTGAACGTCTTGATAAATTCTTTCGGATGCGTAAGGCGTATGCCTACGAAAATCAACATCGCAGCCAAGGCGGCATTAGGAATCATTTCAATATACCTTGATGCAAACAGAACAAATATCAAAATAAACAGACCATGAAAGAAATTGGCCCATCGGGTTTTTGCGCCATTGGCAACATTCGCTGAACTTCTGGCTACTTCTGAAATCATTGGTAAACCACCCAATAAGGCTGCAATAGTGTTACCAAAACCAACTGCTATCAGATCTTTGTTGGAATCTGATTTGCGTTTATAAGGATCCTGCATATCAATGGCTTTTACTGTTAATAGTGATTCAAGTGTACCAACTATAGCAAACATAATAACATATTTGATGAAGGTGCCTGTTTGAGAAAAGCCACTAAAATCAGCGTTGTAACGGATACTTTCTGTCAGGTTGCCGATGTGCACCAAAGCATAACTTGGTTCAGTTTGCTGAAATTTCAGAATGATTTCTGCTGGTATGGCAAATACTAAAACCACCAACGGCGCTGGAATCTTTTTTGCTATTGGATGGGTCATTTTATTCCAGCCCAGCATGATCCACAAGCTGATAACACCTACTAGTGTTGCTTTGGGGTCGAGACCAGCAATAAAGCCAGGAATTTCTTTCAGGATTTCCACAGGCTCTTTACCTCTGGTAAGTGCTGGATTGATATCCATAAAAACCGGAATCTGCTTAATTATAATAATTAATCCTATTGCCGCTAACATACCATGAACTGCAGAAAGTGGAAATAGCTCTGTTAATCTGCCCAGTTTTAATACGCCGAATAGGATTTGCAATATACCTGCTACCACCATGGCGCCGAGTGCCAGATGCCAGCCTGTTTCGCCACCGCCAAAGTCGGTAACGGCCCCTGCAACGATAACAATCAATCCGGCAGCGGGCCCTTTAATAGTTAGTCGTGAACCTGCCAGTAAACTGACTACCAGGCCCCCAATGATGGCCGTTAGCAGTCCCATGATTGGAGGGAACTCCGATGCTTTTGCAATGCCCAAACTCAGTGGCAATGCCAGCAGGAAGATGCTAAAGCCTGAGCCTATTTCAGAACCTAAGTTCTCTGTTAATCCTTTTATGCCGTCTTTTGGAAGGCTTAATTGTTCTTTTTTCATGTTAGATAAATATCTGATATTGTAAAATGATGCTGTTTTTTCTTGTGCCTTTTTGTACGGCTCCACTGTTGTCGAGCGAGTAAGTAGGGCGATTTTGCCAGTCGATGCTAAACTTGGCGTTATGACCTTTAATTAAATAGTTAATGCCGGCATTGTAGACCTCCATTTTTTTGCCTTCCAGTCTGTCGTAGTTGGCATGGGTGTATGAAGCATATGGCATTAACTGTCCTGATTGTAAGGTTGCGTGCGGCAATAGATAAGCAATTTGCGCATAAATCATCTGTCCTGTGCCGAACATAGGATAGGCATTGCCATAGTTGTTGCCCTGACCGCTAATGCTGTTGCTGGCTGTTAGAATGGTGCCATTCATAGGATTCATCAGGCCGTTGTATCGTAAATAGTTCTTGCCGTAATTGGTGATGTAATAGCCTGCATAAGCAGAAATGGCATTGCCTTTTTCTTTGTTTAATGGCATGTCCAGAAAAGATTCTATGCAATACAATTGCATAGCCTGGTATGCTATTGAGTCGTTGGCGCTTGGTCGGTTCCACATGGCCCTCGACTGATAGATAGCGCCTGCAGCGATATTGAAAATTTTCTTTTTGCCTAAATAGGTGCCGGTCATATAAGGGGTAGTATGATTTTCATGCTCAAAGAACTGCCAAATCAGGTAGGACTGGTATTGCTTATGTCTGCCCTTGGTGGCGAAACTGGCGTATTTGCCTGGTGCCTGAACAGGCGTTCCATTGGATATTACCGGGAATGGGTCACTTAAACTCACTCTGTAGTCGAGGCGACCAATTTGACCCCTTGCGTATACGCTTAGTTTTCTGCTGAACTGATCCGTTTGGTCGACCGTAGCTTGCGCAAAAACCGGGACATCCATGGTTAAGATACTGCCGATAGCGGGCTGCGAAAATCTTGATAAGCCATTCGCTATGGTGAGTCCCGCGCCCATCTTCAGCTGATCAGCTTTGCTGAGTTTGTATTCGCAAACAGCATCGTGAAAGAAGGCGGCATTCTTGCGGTTAGCGCCACCAGTGGTATTGTATACGGCGTTGAAGTTATTCTGACCGAACTGGAAGTATAAAAATACTTTGTCCGTAATCTGACCAAACATCTGAACACGTGTTCGTCTTAAGCCAATGTCAAAGGTTTGTTTCTGTGCTTCATTGTCTATGGTGCTTCCAGGATTGCTCTGGTTGTACCGCAGCCAAACCTGGTTAAGAAATGTCGCCTGGAAATAGTGAGAGCCGGTTTCATTAAGATTAAATTTTAAAGCCGACTTGTCTTTATCGCTCTGCGCGTTGGCATTGAGCATTTGTAAAATGATACAAGTGAATATAAGTACTTTTTTCATGAGTGTTAAGAGGATTTGTAAGGGGTTTCGTGATAGGTTTTTATATGCGGTCCAAGAAACAGGCGCGCATAAATTCTGATAATGGAAATGCCGCCCATGATATAGCCCATGGAGTTGAAAAATGCCAGAAGAAACTGATGGTCGTGGATATGACTGAATATTAAATCTTCACCAATAAAGCTTGGCGTTATTGGGAATCCTGCTAAACCCAGACTAACAATCAGAAATACAAATGCCATTCCAGGGTACTCGTATACATGGCCGTAATAGGTGTTTAAATCGAAGTAAAGGCTTTCGTCTTGTCTGAGTTTTCTCAGTAAAAGCAGTCCTAATGCTCCGCAAATTACAATACCACTCAGGTACCAGGCCGTGTGGTCCCATTCGAAATGCTCGTTAAACGAAATGGCCAATGCCATCCAGAAATGGTTGAGTATTATTAGCAGCCATGCCAGTATAGGGGATTTGCGTTCTGTGAACGATCGCAATACCATCAATAAACCTATTAAAGCATAAACGACAGGTAAATTGGCATGTATGATTTCAGGAATTTTGTCTTCGTTAAACAATAGAATTATACCAATCAAATAGGCAGGGATGAAGTAATAAAATACATTTTTAAGGTTGATGAAGTTGAGTTGTCTTCCTGCTTTTTTCAAGGGGTCAAAAATCAATTGATTCATCAGACGGTCCAGAAAGAATTCTTTAACACTTAACCAGTATAGTGTGTATTCAAGTCGTTTCGGAATAGTGTCTTCCATGTCTTGTGTTCTTGGCTGGTAATTGTAGAATTGCTCTCTGATCAGGTAACTAACTGCCGATGGGGAAACCAGCAACTGATAAGTTCTTAAGCCGGCGTTACCAGCGAAGTGAATTAAAGCCAGTGTGTCTAAACCTAAAGCAACTTCCAGAAAGATAATACCAATCTGTGCGATGGAAGCATAAGCAATCTGACTTTTCATCGACGATTGTACCCTGGCAATTAAAGTGGTTATAATAGCAGTTGAGACGCCGACTACACCTATCAAAATTCTGACGGAAGTTTGTTGTTCCCAGAATGGCATTGTGCGCAACAAAAGAAAAACGCCGAAGTGCACAGATAATGAGCCGTAAAAAATTGCGCTGGAGGTGGTTGGACCTTCCATGGCTCTGGCTAGCCAGGATGAAAAAGGCAATTGAGCAGATTTAGCTACAGCGGCAATTAGTATCATTAACGAAATAAAAACACCAACCCAGGTATGCCCGCTTAAATGCTCGTGCACCAGTTCATAATTGTATAGTTTGGCAAAGGTGATGTTCTCATGCCATAAATGATGACTGGCCCACA
Source organism: Bacteroidota bacterium (assembly GCA_027490055.1). Taxonomy (GTDB): domain Bacteria; phylum Bacteroidota; class Bacteroidia; order NS11-12g; family UBA955; genus JABMMZ01. Next base: position 4,744 of record JAIXYV010000083.1, read on the forward strand.
TGGCCAGCAAAATACCAACATCGCCAATTCTGTATACTGAAAATACTTTGACCGCATTTCTAACAGGTAAATACCGGTCGCGGTAAAAAGCAATCAGCAAAAAAGATGAAATGCCTAAGATTTCCCAGCCGATAAATAAGGTCTCAAAATTCCCTGATAATACCGTTAGGTTGTATCCGAGATAAAAGAAGAGTATGGTATTGAAGAATCTTTTGTAACCACTCTCTCTGTGCAGGTAATAGCGACTGTATATCGTAATCAGAAAGGTTAAGAATGCCCCAACTGTCAGGTAGACCATGGTGATTTTATCAAAATACAAATCGACAGTAAACTCGTAGTTTTTGCTGGTGTAGATGGCAACTTCTTTCAGGTTGATAGAGTTGTGTCCAAGTTTTATCCAGGCAATGCTGTAGGCAATGACTGAGACTAATGTTAACCCTGCTGTATAAAATGCAATTCTGGACATCAGCAACTCTTTCTCCTTTCTGATCAAAAAGCTCAGAATAAGTCCGAGTAGTGGTATGAGTAAAAATATGTTAAGCAGTGATGTCATGGTCTTCAGTAATTAAATAAACAGGTAAATTGTCGTCATTCTCTTCCAGTATCTGAAGAATCCTATTAGTTTCAGGCGTTTCCTGATTTGTTAACGCTAATGGCTTGAAGGATTTCTGGTCGTATAAGTAGTTGCTGCCATTGTCAGGATCTATCGCCACTAAATGAATCCAGTTGTTGAGGAACCACTGCTCGGTTGCTTTATTTTTAGATAATACATCCAGTATTACATCAGGGTAATGTTCTACAATGCAAAGCAATCTTAAAGGCTCATGTACTTCAACCATTTGCCAGGGTAGTCCTGTTCTTAAGTCGCCATCCGTACCATTAGCGACACCTATAAGTCCCATTACATTATGAGGTAGTTTAGTGCCTGCGCCAAGTTTAAAATTGTCGGTTCTCGAAAAGTAATATTCCAGATTGATGCCACCACATACTGGTGCTACTGCATTCAGAATTGGCAGAAGGTAACGGCCTTCAGGATCCGTTTTGGCATTGTAAGAATTTAAAAAGGCTCTGCGGTCAAGGAACAAACCGTAGCTTAAATGTCTTCCCCCAACAATACAAAGTGAATTGGTGGCATGGTTTAATTCTGGTCGCGGTTCGAACAAGGATACCGATCTTAGTTTAACCTTCTCATGAACGACTGAGGCGTCTCTTCTGGTATTTAAAAGGATAAAACGACGAGAGCGTTCTTTGGCATTTCTATCTAGTGCTAGTCTGAAATCTTTAGCGTGATTGTCGTGCGCCTTTTTCTGAGACTCGCTCAATTGATTGATGTCATAGAATTCAATTTCATCTCTGGTTGTATCGTGCAAAGCGCCAATAAAACGGGCATTGTCATGGATATTGATCCCTCTTTCTTTCAGGATTTTGCGCACTTCTTTATGGTTACCCATATACGAGATGACCCGGGCATTAACTGAACCAGGGCGACCGCTACATGCACCACAGTCGTACCCGGCATAGTGGGTATTGTTAATGCTGCTGGCGCCATGACCGATGGCATAAATTAATGTATCACCTATAGTGTATAAGCCGATGCTTTTCAATAAGCCTTCAACACGATTGCTCATTTCTTCGATGGTGAAACCCACTTGAAGGCCGTCGACATCTGCTGTGCCTGTCTGATGCTCTATGCTCAGTTTGCCCTGCTGGTCCATGTGGCGGAAAGAGTAGGAGGTGGCGGGACTGAGTCCAGGTTTAAAGATATTGGCAAAAAGTTTGAGGGCCGACCAGAAGCCGAGGGTTTGAGAGATCAACCAACCGCTGATCAGCGTGTGGCTTTTCTTTGTGAAGTGCATGTCTGAACCATTTTTATTGTGAGATTCAGCTTCTTTAATCAGGTGTTTAGGACTGAGAGGAGCGGGACAAACTTTTGTGTGGAATTTGCCATTTTCAGGCTGGAAATAAAATTCGACATTAAAAAATCCCGGAGTGCCATACGTGTCGGCATTCGGATCTATACTTTCAACATGTCTTCTGAATGAACATTCGCGATCGTCAATACAAAACAAGGCATGAAAGGAGATGTCTTTAGCTGGAGTTGATAATGCGCGTTTGTGCTGTAAACCCATCAATACTTCGTTGTAATAGGTCCATTCAAAAGCCTCTTGCCAAATAGCCAAAACTTCTGAAAGCTCGCTGTAAGACGGTTTTTTGAAAATGGATTCAGGAATGGTGTCAACCGCAGTTTTAAGAGCTTGCCAGGATTCCCCAAATTTTGAATCCATTCCGTCTATCTCCAGCAATAACTCAAATTTTATCAGTTCGCTTAAACTGATTTTGCGGGTATCGTATAGCGATATTGGTTGATCTTCGAGCACTGATACCATTCCCGACCAACCGGGATGTGCAAATTGCTGATCAAATAAATAGGTCTCATATAAGCGCTCATCGCCCACCAGAATATCCAGTAAATATTGGATGTCTATATCGGAATGCTCAAATAGTAAGCGAGCCCTTTCGGTTTTAAAAATGCTGATGTAGCTATGCTTTTGCATCTCTCTGATAGAGGCGATGAACCCATCAGGATGAACAGGGAACTGGTGCATAGAAATTCCCTGATCGAGGTAATGGTTGAGTAATCTGAACAGGGTAGGGTGAGTAAATTTGTCCAGATTGATTTTATAGGAATTGCCCCAAATGGAGCGCAACTGACCAATGCGATTGTGCAGCTTGGTGTCGTAGTTTTTTTGAAGTAGTCTTTGTCGCCAAACTTCAGCAGAGTCATTAGAATGTCTGTTAGAAATGGCGTTTAAAACGGATTGTTCGCTGATGCGTCCATTCTTATAGTGTTGTCTGTATTCGTCAAGGGATACATACACTTTATATCCAAACATTTCGGATGCCTGTTGCATCGCCTCGTGAAAGGGCATTTGCTGAAAGGCATGCAAGGTATTGTGATGAATGAAGTCTTTAAGGGGTGCCTGAGCAGGTAAATAGTGCTTTAGCTCTTTAAGACATGTATTAACATCAAAATGATGATTTTCGCTCATTTTTAATTAATGGTTGTGATAAAAAAAATTTATGAATCCGTTTTTTTTTAAAAAGCTAAAAAAACGGAAAAGCTATCGGATATTGGGTTAAGTCTATATCCTGAAAACACAATATAGAATCATTCGCGAAACTGTGTGGTTACAGTTGGAATCAAATGAAGCATTCGCAATTGTGCTTAAGATTTTGAAGTCAGGTTTCTCGGTATTGAATTCACTGTCAGAAAAAGATTCTTCGTTATCTTCTTCTGTTTCGTTTTCAATTAAAATGTCATTGGAAGTGACAGCGATATTAAAACTGCTGTGCTTGTCGTGATTGCCCTTTTGCTGGCTATAAGCATTTTGAAAGACAAATGAATTGCTTTGCGCAAATCCAGCAACACTGCTGCAACTGAAAGCAATCAGTATTAATAAGGCGGAAATAATGCGGAAGCTGTTTTTCACTTTTTAACTAGTTAGAAATCTGGAATTCTGTTATCTCAGTATCAAAAATTATACCATGTTTTCGTATACCACTGCTAAACCTTGTCCCACGCCTATACACATGGTAGCGACACCATATCTCACTGTTGGGCGTTTTTGCATTTCGTGAATTAAGGTAGTGCTTATTCTTGCGCCACTGCATCCCAGAGGGTGACCGATAGCGATGGCGCCACCGTTGACATTGACAATAGTCGGATCAATTCCTAATTCACGGATACAGGCGATACTCTGAGAAGCAAATGCTTCGTTAAGTTCAAATAGTCCGATATCATTGATAGATAAACCAGCTCTTTTAAGGGCTTTTTTAACGGCGTCTACCGGACCGATGCCCATAATTGAAGGATCGACACCTGAGGCTGCACTGGCAACTATTCTCGCCTTTGCTTTTAAGCCATTAGACTGAATGAAATTATCAGAAGCAATGGCCAGTGCACTGGCACCGTCGTTAACACTACTTGAATTACCAGCAGTTACACTGCCGCCTTTTTTAAAGGCTGGTTTTAACCCTGATAAAACTTCCATATCGCTTAAACGAGGTTGCTCATCTTTATCGAAAACTAAAACTGCACCTTTTTTTCCTGGGATATTTAAGGCTGCTATTTCGTTGTTGAATTTACCTGCTGTATTGGCTTCCTGCCATTTTAACTGTGAGTTATAGGCAAAAGCATCTTGCTCTTCTCTGCTGATTTGCCAGCGTTCTGCAACATTTTCTGCAGTTTCTCCCATCGTGTAAGGATGGTATAAGGCTGATAAGGCTGGATTGGTGAATCTCCATCCTATAGTTGTGTCGTGGATCTCTGGGGTTCTGCCAAAAGCTGACTCAGATTTTGCCATTACGAATGGTGCTCTGGTCATACTCTCTACACCGCCTGCAATATAAAAATCGCCGTTGCCTGCCTGTATTTCCATAGAGGCATTAGCAATAGCCTGAAGTCCGCTGGCACATAAACGATTAACGGTATAACCTCCAACAGTAGTTGGTAAGCCTGCCAGTAACAAAGCCATTCTGGCAACGTTTCTGTTGTCTTCGCCTGCCTGGTTAGCAGCCCCTAAAATGACTTCTTCGGTCTGATCGAAAGGAAGACCCGGATTGCGCTCAACCAGTGCTTTGATAACATGGGCTGCCATGTCATCTGGTCTAACTCCTGCTAATGTTCCAGCGTATTTACCGATAGCGGTTCTTACGGCATCAATGACGAAAACTTGTTTTGACATAAAGTGCTGCAAAACTACAACTATCAGTTTTAAAAACTGAATATTTTTTTCGCTTTTAAAACAAAAAAGTGAGACAATAGATTGCCTCACTTTTTTGCAGTAGTCTCTATGTAAAATTAGTCTTTCTTAATAGCACCACTCCAGCTGTTAATGCCACCACTCAGGTTGTACACTTTTTTAAAGCCAGCCTGCACCATCTGGTTAGACGCATTGCTGCTGCGCATGCCGCTTCTGCAATAGATGATATAGGTTTTAGAGGTGTCAAGGGATTTGTACTCAGTTTCGAATTTGCCTCCGTTGTAATCCATGAATTTAGTCGCGCCAGGGATATAACCTTCTGCTACTTCTCCCGGCGTTCTTACATCAATAATGATCGTGTTGCTGTCTTTTGCCATTTCTGTCAGCTTGGTACCATCGATATTAATGACTGATGTGCCGTTTTGTGAGTTAAGGTTCTGGCTGCAGCTTACTAAAGCAACTGCTACCAATAGGGTGTTGAAAATTGATTTTAAAGTCATATCTTGTTGTTGTTAAATATTATAAAAAGTTCGTTGCCTTCTCTTGGTTTTACGGAGTTATAGGCTTTCTCCATTGTCTTAATTTCGAAGTGCTCACCGAAAAGTGACTCATATTCTTCAATGCTGCCTCCAAATGGTGGTCCGGCTTTCTCGAAATGCACGCCAAACAATAAGCCCGCCAGTTTGCCATTTGGAGATAGCAAGCTTTGCATCTTCCGGACATAGGCTTCTCTCATCGCTGGGTCTAAGGCACACATAAATGTTTGTTCTAGTATCAAATCATACTCGCTCTGATGCTCAAAGAAATCGCCTTCAACGATCTTGATTTCTTTCCTGCCATGAAATTTGTTTCGCAGCTGCTCTACCAAACTAGGCGATATGTCTATCAGGGTGATATTGCTAAAACCTTGTTCAGTTAAATACTCTGCTTCGTAGGCGTTGCCGCAACCCGGAATTAAAATTCGGAGGTCTTTATTGTTAAGCTGATCGATATAATGTCTTATCGGTCCGGAGGCCGCACCTAAGTCCCAGCCAGTTTGCTCAGTCTGATAACGACTATCCCAGTAGTTTTTGTCTAATTGTTCGCTCATTGAAAAAACAGTTCTTTTATAAAAATACATATTGCCATGCCCAGTACAAACCAGGCAAAGTAGTGTTTCAGTTTGTTGTTGTCAGCCTTTTTTGCCAGCCTGTTGCCAGCAAAACTGCCTGTTACCGAAAGTGTGGTAAAGATAAGCAGCATTTTCCAGTTTAAATCAATCGAATGATTCAAATCGCCAATAAACCCAACGGCTGAATTAATGGCTATAATGATCAATGAAGTGCCTATCGCGGTTTTCATCGGTATTCTGGCAAATAAAGTAAGTGCCGGAATAATTAAAAATCCACCGCCTACGCCTACCAGTCCCGTAATTACACCAACAAACAAACCTTCTAAAACAATCATTCCGACATTGATGGTATTGGGCTCGCCTGTTGTCAATGTTTTTTTGTGTCTGAGCATACTCATGGCAGATAGCAACATGATACCTGCGAAAAGCAACATCAGAGCCTGGTCTTTTTGTAATACAAATAAGGGGTGATTGATAATGGTATCGGGTACCAGTGGCAGAATCCATTGCCTTGTGAAATACACT
>JAIXYV010000121.1 GCA_027490055.1 Bacteroidota bacterium
AAAACACCCGTTACGGTTAACAAAATCTTTTTGTGCATAATGGCATAACGCAAAAACTGCCATTTTATGATATTCTTAAGCTCTATACATCGTACAACCCTGACAAGGCAGTGGTTTAACGCCTTTGTTTTCCCAGTCGCTAATTATCCCCTCCCGACGCATTTCTATAATTGCAAAATCATCGTCAATCTGCCCAAGCTTCAAAGAACTATCACCTGGCATTTCAGATATTACACAGCCATCGGCCCAAACGCCGCCATCGGCCGCAAACCTGGTCTTTTTAAGATAGGCACAAGCTTTACAGGTATCCATCTCCTCAGAAGGATAATATTGTAAAAGCGCATTTCTGGTATACCCATCGTTACTGAAATATTGTTTAGAATGCGAATAATAAACAAATGGATAACTTACAGGATTAAACAAGGCTTCAGCTGTTGACAGATTTTCTGTATCCCCCGTTTTTAGTTTTATGTGAACATGAATACCGATTGACAATCCGCGTAACTTTAACTGTTCAATCAAATATCTAATATTGGCTATTACTTTATCAAAACGATCCACCTGATAGAGGGCTTTATACGTTTGAGCATCATAACCCCCAACAGAAAAATACAATTGAGAGAGTTTCCCTTTTGTATCCGCCTTAATAAGAGCTATCAAACGTTCACAGGCATCTTTATCTAACTCAATAGCATTGGTAAACATCGTTGCTCTGTTGATAGCATCAAGTTCTAAAATCTCCCGCATATACACATCCCATTCAGGGTGCAACAGGGTATCACCGGTAGTTGGGGTAAAGCTCACCATCATGCGTTTTTTACGCTGCAGAACCTGCTTCACTTTATGAAGTGTTTCCTTCTGCATATGCATAAATTTCTTGTCCGTTCTGAGCATATCCGGATAGGGACAAAACACGCACCTGGCATTGCAAATATTACTTAACTCGAACTCAATAAACTTGTCGCCATTTGTCCTGACAATGATAAAATTGCAGGCACTTATCAGCGGTCGCAACCACCTGTTTTTAGGATAGCGCTTACTAAAAAACACCCTGAAATCTGTGGCCATTCCAGACACCCGATCAGCCCAGGTAGCAGGCATTTTTTCGAGCAGTATTTCAAGCAGTATTTTAAGTCGGCGTTTCAATGTTTAAGGTCAGCAGAATGGGGCTTCTCCGCCTTCAAAGATACGGATTTGGTTAATATATAAATTTGGACTAATTTTCCACCTTAAAGTAAATTCAGAATTCAGCATGGCAAGTAAGCAAACAGGAGGTGATCAAATCACAGGAAACGGCACCAATACCGCTATTTACATCACTTCTATAAAACAGAACGAACATTCAGCGTCCGATCTGCAGACATTGGCAGATATTTGTTTTAAATCTAATAACCCTTTAACGCTTTTTGCATCAGCCTCTATAAAATCGAAAGAACTGGAAGCCTTAAAAGATGATGGCAAGGTGATTCTCCTGCAAAGCGACGAACTGCCCGAAAACATCAAAAATGTCAGTCCGCTTTCATTACCGCTTAGCAACGATGCCGGGGCCATCACCCGATGGATCATCAATGCTAACAAATCTTTCAATGGCTCTAACATCGTTGTAGCCAACGGCAAAAGCACCTCAAAATCTGGCTATTTCGAAAAATACATATCTTACTGGTCGAACTTCTGGCCTAAACTATTCACAGGCGCAGACGCTAACCTATCCTCTTGTGAAGCAACAATTCTGTCTAAAAATGATTTCAGAACCCTGGTAGTCGACCACAAAATCACCGATGCCTGGCAAATCGCCGCATTGGCTGAAAAAAGTGGCAAAAGTTTCAAGCATGGTTTTGAATATGGTGCCGATAATTTTGTCTTTGGTGATGGCATCAGAGGCTTGGTAAAAGGCAAACTCGCTGGATTTACAGCCTTGTATAACTCATTTATAAAAGCGCCTGATTTAGCAAACGAAACTCAGGCATGGACCAATATCAACAGTTCTAAATACAAACGCATTTTTGGGGTGATGTCGGCAGTATTGCTAGCCATGATGTGCTGGATTAGCTTCGACTATAACATCACATGGGACGAGCCCAATCACAACACTTTCTCGAAAGATGTGCTCTCTTACTACACCAGTTTTGGAGATGACACAACGATGTTCGACTTCCAGAAAGCCGGTCACCGCGACTATTTCACCAACGTCTATTATGGCATGAGTATCGACGTAGTGAGTTCTGCTATCAGCTCTGTAATTGGCGCAGAAAACGACTTTGCCGTTAGACATTTTATCAATGCGGTTGTGGGCTTTTTCGCCATATTATTCGCTGCATTGGTCGTGCGCCTGTTTGCTGGCTGGCTCCCCGCCATCATTACACTGCTTGCCCTGATATGCTCGCCTTCCTTCTTCGGACATTGCTTTAACAATCCGAAAGACATTCCGTTTGCGACTGGCTTTATCATGGCGCTGTATTACATGCTAAAAATAATGACAGAACTGCCTAAAGGCAAACACCAAACCAAAGTAATGCTGGCCATCGCCATTGGTTTTGCTTTAAGTATCAGAGCGGGTGGATTGATGCTATTTGGCTTTATGGGTATGGCATTCTTCTTCCACTGGTTATTACAACGCAACACAAAAACAGATATTTTCAAAGCAACAAAACCTTACTTGATCAGTTTCTCAGTTGTTTTAGTTGCTGGCTATCTGATTGGTATTGTTATGTGGCCATATGCCTTAAGGCAGCCACTAACAGGTGCGATAACCGCCTTAAAGGAGTTTGAAAAATTCTCTTACCTTACCTATTACGAACTATTTGAAGGTACCCGTCAATACATTAAACCTTGGTATTACGAACCTAAACTCATTATGCTGACTGCCCCTCTGGCTATTATCGGAGGCTTTTTCCTCAGCATTTTGTTTGGCTGGTTCAGACAACCTAAGATCAAAATTGCCATGATTCTGGTCTTGTTAATTTCTACACTCTTCCCTCCTGCCTACCTGATCTACAAAGGATCTTATGTATACAACGGCTGGAGACATTTTATTTTCATTTACCCTTCTCTTGCTGCCCTGGCGGTGCTTGGATGGTATTGGCTGGCAAGTCTGATTAAGAAAGAAGTAGTCACTCTGGCAGTTATGCTGGTAATCGCAGTTAGCTTTATCAAACCAGGTATCTGGAGCATAGCCAACCACCCATACCAATACATGTATTTCAACGAAATAGCTGGTGGCATTCAAGGTGCCAATGGTTTGTATGAACTTGATTACTGGAATCAAACGCCAAGAGAGGCTTTCAAATGGCTGCTTGAGAACCGTCCGGAAATCAAAAACAAGAAGATAAAAGTTAGCAGTAACAATATCCAGGAAGCCCTTAAAACATTCAATAAAGATGGTGATTCTGTCAAATATGCGTGGACCAGAGAATATGAGTGGGCTGATAATGACTGGACTTACGCGATATGGACCACTAGAACCTTATCTAAAAACCAGATTCTCGGCGGCTACTGGCCTCCAAAAGGCACTATACACGAAGTTAAGGTAGATGGTGTAACTGTTGCAGCAGTAGTACAATCGAACAATACTTACAGTTCATTAGGCAAGAAATACCTTAAGAAAAACATGGGTGACTCTGCTCTATACTTCTATTCAAAAGCCTATGAATACAATCCGCTTGAAGAAGAATATGCCAGAGGCATTGCCAATGCTTGTCGCTTAACCAATAAAACAGACTCTGCCATTAAGTTCTTCAAGAGAGCTATAGAACTTAGAGATGGCAACTACGAAGCATACAACAGTCTGGGAGAAATTTACTTCACTAAAGCCTATGGCAATGGTCAGACCCCTGACTTGAAATTATTCAAAGTGGCTTACGAGAATTTTGCTTTAGCCTTTAAACACAAGAAAAACTCGTCGGCACCACTTTACATGGGAGAAATCAGGTTACAAGAAAACAAAGCAGAAGAGGCTCGCAATTACTTTAGCACCTTCCTGAGTACTTATGGCGATGCCGCTCAGGGGTATTTCGGACTGGCAAGAGCGCAGCTTAAATTAAACGAAACAGATTCTGCTCTTTATAATTTGCAGGTTGCTATCCAGCTGGAACCAAAAAACCCACAGCCTTATCAGGTCTTAATGGATGAGTATCAGAAGCTTGGAAGAACGCAAGAAGCGGAACAGATTTTGAAGCTGTATCAGCAGAAAAATGGCGGAGGCCAATAATAAATAAAAACCAGATGTATGCTGCAACATTTATCGTTGCTTATACGTCTAATTAATAAATACATGGTAAGACGCATCCTGATAGCATTGATTTTGCTTTTGGGGCCACGGCTCTATTCAACTCACATTGTGGGTGGAGAAATCATGTATAGATACCTCAGCAACACCTCTACCACAGTCAGTTACAGAGTTACCATGTATCTGTACATCGACTGTATCAATGGTAGTCAGGGCGCCATAGACATTGACGTTAATGGCTACCTAAACGTATACAGCTATAACAAAACCTTTAACAACTACACGCTGTACACCAATAACGGCGAGTATTTCCCATTGCTAAATACGCGTACTGGTCCCAGTCGTGTTAGCGATGTCAATTATAAATGTATCAAGACCAAGCCTAATGCCTGCGTCGACAAATACACCTTCGTCAAAGACATCACCATTCCTATCAATAATGATGGCTATACCATTTCTTTTGAAAGATGCTGCCGAAACAACTCCATCAATAATATTGTAAATCCGGAATCTTCAGGCGCCACTTACTGGACCGCCATACCGGGATTCAGAAATAATTTCAAAAACAACAGTCCCGTTTTTAAATATCTCCCCCCAAATTTTCTTTGCACCAATGCGCCTTTGAACTTTGACCATTCTGCCACAGACTCAGATGGCGACTCGCTGGTGTACGAGCTATACCAGCCATTCCTCGGCGCTACCAACACCGATCCTTTGCCAGATGAATTTGGCTCTACCAATCCCAGATTTTTCTCAAATGTGGTTTGGGCCAGTGGTTACAGCACCTTTGCCAATCAGATTGATGGCAATCCAACACTTTCAATCAATTCCAGAACCGGAAAACTGAGTTTAACACCAACAACAACGGGACAGTTCGTGATTGGAATAAAAGTGATAGAGTTTAGAAATGGGGTTAAGATCGGCGAGACCAAACGCGACTTCCAGTTCAATGTCAGCAATTGTGTGTTTGACATAGTAGCGTCTTTCTTTGTGCCTAAAGTAGGTTGCGAGGGCACTCCAGTTACTTTCACTAATTTAAGTCAGGGTAGCACCAATTACTCGTGGGACTTTGGGGTTGACTCCACGAACCTCGACACATCAGTTCAACCTGCACCAAGTTATAGCTATTCAAAACCCGGCTATTACAATATTCGTTTGATTGCTACCAATGCTGGCATCTGCAAAGACACCACGGAATATGAAATATTTATCCGAAAGAATTTTAAAGTGAATCTTCCTAAAGACACCTTGTATTGCGGCGCCTTTTCGAGAGTCTTGCAAAGTGATGTCCCTAATAAATCGTACTTGTGGAGCACAGGAGCAACAACACCTTCAATCACGGTAAACAGAGGCGGCACTTACTGGATCAGAGTAACCGAATCACCTTGTTCTTCCAGAGATACTGTAACCATCATCAACGACTTAAGTCAGCTCGACCTCGGTCCGGATTCTGTCATCTGTCGCGATAGCTTTGTACAGTTCACTTATGTTGGTCCGCCCAACTTTAAAACCTACCTGTGGAACGATACAAGCACACTACAATCTGTATTTATTCCGAAGTTGGGTAAGTATTGGTTAAGCACTACCAATAGCAACAATTGCCCTTCATCTGACAGCATCACCTTTGTCTTATACCCGCCGCCTAAATCTTTCTTAAACGATACTTTATTTTGTAAAGGCACCTCTGTAACATTGGATGGCAGCAACTTAAGCATCAAGACCAAATTAGAGACCAATTATTTATGGAATACTGGCGCTACTACGCCACAGATCACAACATTTACACCTGGTCAGTATACTATCAAGTTAAGAAACCGTTTGTGTACTCTGTTTGATACTGCCGTACTCACACATATTGAAACAGGACTAGATTTAGGGAATGATACGTTTTATTGCGGACCGATAAGCAGGTGGCTGCGACCACAAAAAGGCTTTGTTAAGTACCAATGGCACGACAACGCCGAAGTGATCGACTACAGAGCGACAACACCTGGTAAGAAAAAAGTAACCATTACGACCAAAGAAGGTTGCGTTGAATCAGACTCGGTAATGATTACCCAATTCCCTGTTATTGATGGTGGCTTAGGCAATGACACTGCTATTTGTTTATCTTCTATCTTCCCGATAAGAGCAGCAGATAGTTTTGATAATTACTTATGGAACACGGGAGAAACCACTCAGACAATTACAGTTACCAACGCCGGCACCTATATCGTTACAGTCAAATCTAAAAATGGTTGCATCATCAGTGATACCATTAAAATCTCTGAGCAAAGCGATGCTTTACCAGTAGATCTTTTCATGCCAAATGCCTTTACGCCAAATGATGACAACATCAACGAAACATACCCGGGCAATCGCTATAAAGATCCAGGCTCGCCATACTTACTAAGACTATACAACCGCTGGGGCGAACAAATTTTTGAGAGCACCTCGCCAACTATTGAATGGGATGGCCGTTATAAAGGCGAAATGGCACCACAAGAGGTTTATGTGTATTACATCCGATATGTTGGATGCGATGATGTATCAAGATGGTTCAGAGGCACCTTTACCTTGATGCGTTAAATTTTATTTAAAAGGACTATCCTTTTCTTTCGCTACGGTATTATAAACCAGCTTGTCTAACAGACCACTAAAGAACTTACTTAAAAAGACAGTTACTTTTCCTTGCAAGGTTAAATAGAGATAATGTTTGCGCTGACGAATGGCTTTAAAGATTGCTTCAGCAACTGTTTCTGCTGGCATGAGTTTCGATTCGTTATACGGACTTTCAGCCTGACTATTGCCTTGATTATTGAGAGCCGAGTTGCGGATATTAGAGGCCGTATAACCCGGGCAAGCCACTAAGACATGCAGACCAGTTTTAAGATTTTCTATTCGAAGAGATTCCAGAAAGCCATGCATGGCAAACTTTGAGGCAGAGTATCCGGTGCGCCCTGGTAAACCTTTAACACCAGCAATTGAAGACACGCCAACCACAGAGCCTTTGGATTGAAGCAGATGCGGCAAAGCATATTTTGTACAGTAAACAGTTCCGTAAAAATTAGTATCCATCACTTTGCGAATAACCTCTGTATCGCAGTCGTTAAACAAGGCACGCATACTGATGCCCGCGTTATTAATCAGTAGATTTATGCCACCGAAACGCTTAACTGTTTCTTCGATAAGTTGTCGGCAATCTGATTCGATACTGACATCCGCTTTCACAGTGATGCAAGAAGCACCCATAGATTCGCAGCGCTGTTGCACCAATTGAAGTTTATCAGCAGAGCGGGCAGCCAGACAGACATCATATCCATTCTTAGCAGCTTCATAGGCCAAAGCCTCGCCGATGCCGGAAGATGCTCCGGTAATTATGGCAACAGGTTTCATGTGAGACTTATTTTTTCCAGATGATATCGCAACCAACCGGACTTAATTCTGGGTAATCGATATCGATACCGTCCAGACAATATTCGATTGCGTCTTCGAGGTAAGCCATCATCACCTGAGATTCGTTCTCCCAGTTGTCGTCGATGACCCCTTTATAGACCAGTTCTCTTTTTGAGTTAAACAAGAACACTTCCGGGGTTTTAGTAGCACCCATTTGCTTTGCCAGCGACTGATCGGCATCTTTTAAATATACCAGATGTTCGTGCTTCAAATCAGCAAGAAGCTGTTTCATTGCACCCATTGAATCGTCAGAAGATTGAGTGTCATCATTAGAATTAATGGCGATTAGGGCCAGATTATCTTCCTCATAATTATCAAACAAATTAACGATACGCTTCCAATAGGCTTTTGACACATCGCAAGTATTACTGGTGAAGATAACGCACAGAGCATATTTATCAGCAAAAGCAAAGTTGCTATACCATTCGCCGTTAGTCGCCTGAAGTTTAAAATTGATGAGTTTTTCGCCTATGTTCATATCGTTTATAATTATTAGGCGAATATCCGATAAATTATTTATTTTGAAAAAAGTTTCAAGCGATTATTATGAACAATCAAACCCCTAAAACCACGCTGGTTGTTGGCGCCAGCGAAAATGTCAACCGTTACTCGAATATGGCCATGAAATTACTAAAGTCATATGGCCATCCGGTTCTGGCACTTGGCAAGCAAAAAGGCGAAGTAGAAGGTACACCAATTGAAACACTCTCAAATTGCTTTGAAAATTCTCAGATTGATACAATTACGCTATACCTCAACCCTCAAAATCAGGCAAAATACTATCAGGAATTAATTGACCTTAAACCTGCCCGTGTCATCTTTAACCCAGGTACAGAAAACGACGAATTCGATGAGAAACTTAGGGCAAACGGCATTGAGACTGAAGAGGCTTGCACCTTGGTATTACTAAGAAGCGGACAATATTAAACTAGTGTTTCCAATCCCTTTTTTAATTACATACGAAACCTTATTACGCCAAAAACCCTACCATTGCTGGTAGGGCCTTTGACAAAACTAAAACTATGAAAACACTATAATAGTGTACGCAAATATAATACCGTTTGGAATAATTCCAAATATTTTAAAATAAAAATTACATAGTTTTAGACTATATTATTATATAAAAAAACTTCATACCCCCTATATCGCTGATTTTCTGAACTATGCATTTTTGTTAATTTTACAAAACATTAATTATCTGCACTTTAAGCTAAAGCGAATATTATTACTCAGATTATCATTTAAATACCTGCAATTTCGTCTTACCTTTGCCCATAACCGGAATGAAATACTTTGCCTTATTGTGTTTTTGTTTTTTAAGCACCATTGTCACTGCTCAGAGTGAATCTGATGCCTACGACACTGCAAAGCGAATCGACCCTCTCAGCAGCACAACTGAACAAGTTTACAGAAATTTCAACTTCGATCAATCTCCTGATTCTTCAATGGTATTTTTCTCTCAATACGATGCCATTAAACTTAATTCTATCGGCATCCAAAATCTCGGTGATATTGGTACGCCATACAGAAATCAATTATTTTCTCCATTAAAAACCACTGGATTCATCAGCGGCTTAAATCCGTTTGGCGATATTTACTACAGCTCTGCCAATTCCGTCTTTTACAATGCTAAATTACCCTACACCGAATTTAAATATGCTCAGGGTAAGGCCGGATTGAGAGGATTAATCAATTTTGACGCTCTGCACACTCAGAATTTTGGCAAACGATCAGGCATCTCTCTCAAATACCACAGTGTTGCTTATGATGGATTTTACAAGAACCAAACGACCATCAATAAAAACCTGCACCTTAACTACTATTACAGAAGTAAAAATGAACGATATCTGGTTCTGGCATTTGTAAGCTGGAACAAATCTAACCTGAAAGTCAACGGTGGCATTGCTCGCGACCCAGAGACTGATACCTTATTTAGAAGACTCGGAGCCAATGTTCGTATTGTCGATGTCTTACTCAACAATTCAAGGTCTGTTAACCGACTAGCTGAATACCGTCTCAAACAGTCGTTTGTGTTAATCAAGGGTAAGGATTCTTTACATACTCTAAATCTTGGGCATGATTTTACTTACCTCAAACAATCCAACTACTATACAACTTCTGCAGAGGATTTCGGGTATTATGATTCTATCTACAACTTTAACAAAACAACTACAGCAGATTCTATCCTTCACAGATCGTATTCCAACTCACTTGAGATATTTACACCAATTCACCTTCAGGGTGTAAGTTTCAGAAGTGGCATCCAATACGATAACTTCAGTTTTTTAAGTCGCGCCGACGCCAATAACTACAGTCTACATCGTCAGCACAACTTTTCTGTATACTCACAATTCAATTTCTCTTTCCTCAATCGTTTCCAGTCGAATGCCCACGGTAAACTATACTTAAGTGGCTACAATGCCGGCGATTATTTATTGGAGTGGAATAACCAAACGCTACTTTCAAAGCCATTGCGACTTAGTGCAAAGGCCGATTTAAGTATAGGGCAGAGACAGGCTATTTACAACCAAACACATTTATTAGGCAACCACTACTATTACAATAATAACTTTCAGCCTACTGCTTATAAAACCTTGAGCATCTCACTCGACCGCGCCTCAAAACGCCCGAATGTTTACAATGCGTATTACTATTCTGTTCCAGCAAAACAATACGGCTTAAAGATCCAATACCATTTAATTGATCGTTATATCTACGCTGGCAAAAACAGAGCAATAGAACAAGGCGCTGAAGGTCAGAATTGCCTTCAGGCTGAACTCTACGCACACATCAACTTAAAGAAAATACAGATCCACCAGGAACTCGCTTATCAAACCTTCTCTAACAACTTAAAAAACACCATTCAATTGCCAGCATTGATGTCAAAAAGCAGTGTGTATTTCCAATCCTATGGGTTTAAAAAATCTGGTTTCTTCCAGATAGGTTTTGACGCTACAATCAGCAGCAGTTATAAAGCTAGCATCTTCAATCCAGCGACACTGCAATGGGAATTAACAGACTACAGTGTAGGCGCCTACCCTTTTATAGATTTCTTTATCAATGCTGAAGTTAAGACTGCAAGAATTTTCTTTAAGATGGAGCACATTAATATGGACCTGCCTAACACAAGGTTTTACGACAATTACTTGTTTGTGTCTCCATTCCACCCTGCCTCTCCACGACGTTTCAGATTGGGCTTTGCCTGGAAATTCTATTATTAAGATTACTTAATTTTATTCGCTAACCTTAACGTATTTCATTACCTGGAGTCCGGCTGCTGTTCTTACTTTAAAGTAATACACGCCATCTGAAGCCTCTGACATTTGAAAATTATTAGCGTTCTGATTTAGATCTATCAGTTGACCGGCACTATTGTAGCATTCAACAGAAACAAGTGGTTCTGAACTCTGAATAACAACGCTGCCATTCCCCGGATTTGGATATAAATCCATGAAGCTATTGGCTGCAATTGGCTTGACACTCACTTCACCCGTGCAATACTGATTGAGCACTTTAAGCGCCTTAACGATATTGAGTCGGCCCGAAGTGGCGCTCTTACCTGACAGTGCATCAATCTGATCTGTACCCGTCAGGATAATTTTTCTAATTATAAGGTTCCCTTTTGCCGGATTCATACGGATAGAATCCAACAAACGGTCGCAGGCATAACTATGAATAACCCCTATAGCGGCTGTCACCATCGGCGCAGAAAAAGAAGACCCGGTATAGGCATCGTGATATAAGTTATTAGCGAGGATGTTTGATTTTACATAGTTGGCCGATGAAAACACATTGGTGCCGGGAGCACTTAAATCGATATTCAATACACTGTAGCCGCCTCCCCCATCATTGTCATAGCGGGTTGAGTTACCAACTACAATCAGTTGCTCACTCGGACAAAGGCCAGGCAGATCGCCATAAGAATCTATCAGCTCTGTAGCATTACTGGCAGCAGCCACATTCAATATTCCATACTTACCCAAAGTATCATAAAAAGCACACCACAAAGGCGCCTGATTAGGAAACCTTCTGTCGATACCCCAGCTCGAATTAGCCGCTACTACAAATGCCCCTTTTTCTCCATTAGTCGCATTGTACAATTTGCGTTGATGCAACACATAACTGTATGCCTTCAACACATCCGACTGGTACCTTGCCATATTAGGTGATGTATCTGTAACATTGACAATCATTAGCTTAACCTGCCACATAATACCACTGATACCCGTAACATTGTTGGTGCGAGCGCCGATAATACCTGCTACCGGTGTTCCATGTCTGCCTTTGAAGTAATTGCTATCGCTGATATCGCTGTTGCGACCCATAAAATTCCACCCATAGGTATCGTCTACAAAACCGTTACTATCATCGTCCTTACCATTGCGCAAACTATCGGCGTAATTGATCCATATGCTACCCTGAAAATCCGGATGTTTGATGTGCAATCCATCATCGATGACGGCAATAACCAAGGTATCGCCACGGCGATTGACACCACTTTTTGTCACATCCCAGGCGGCATTGGCTTTAATCAGAGGCAAATGCCACTGCTTACTGTAGAATGTATCGTTAGGCGTGGTGCTGCGAAGTTCTATGATTCCATCATCCTGATGTAATTCGTAAAATGGCAAATGGTTAACGATATAACTTGCCTGATTATAATCTATGGTTTTGCTTGAAAAGGTAAATTTGTAAAGTGTCTTCTCTGGATTTAAAGCTTCTATTGCCTGGAACTTATAGGCAGATAATTCTTGCAATGCCTCTAAGGATTGACTCTGTGTAAATTTAACGATAAACGACTTTTGGGCATCAGGCAGCGGACTGGCAGAGACAGACTGCAGGACATGTAACAAAAACAAAAGGACCAAGAGACGCTTCATGATACAAAAGTAATTAATTCTATTACTTATTTAGACGCAAAAAAGACAGAGAAGTTGCAATAAATGAAAATAATGACCAAGCGGTGAGAATTATTTTTTTAAATACCGCGGATTGTGGATTTTTGCAGGCAATATGAACAGAGCGGCATTAATACAGGAAATTGAACGCAAACAAAGTTTATTGTGCGTAGGCTTGGACACAGATATGGACAAATTGCCCGCCGGTATTCCAAAAACCACTGAAGGCATGATTGCTTTTAATAAAGCTATTATTGAGGCGACTGCCCCGTATGCTGTTTCATATAAAGTAAACACTGCTTTCTACGAACAATACGGCATGGAAGGCTGGGCCTGTATGGAAGAGACCCTGAAACTTATTCCAGACAATTGCCTGAGCATTGCAGATGCCAAAAGAGGCGATATCGGCAATACCAGCAGTATGTATGCCAGAGCCTTTTTTAAACGTTTAAATTTTGACGCTATAACTGTTGCCCCATATATGGGTGAAGATTCGCTAAAGCCATTCTTTGAGTTTGAAGGCAAATGGGTAATTTGTCTCGGACTGACAAGCAATGCCGGCAGTAAAGATTTCCAGACACTAAGTTACAACAATACCCCTTTGTACGAAACGGTTATGAATACGGTAAGCACCTGGGGCAATCCAGGGAATCTGATGTTTGTTACTGGCGCCACTAAGGCAAGTGATTTAAAAGCAATCAGACAACAGCACCCTGAGCATTTCTTTCTGGTACCAGGAGTTGGCGCACAAGGTGGCACCGTAAAAGATGTATGTGATAACGCCATTACCGATTTTGGAGGCTTGTTAATCAATGCCAGCAGAAGTATCCTATATGCCAGCAATGGCGACGATTTTGCTGAAAAGGCTAAAGCCGAAGCCATGAAACTTCAGCAGGAATGTGCTGAAGCATTAATTAAAAGATAATAAAAAAGGCCCGTTTGAAGCGGGCCTTTTGATTATACAATTTTAATAATATCTCTCTTGTCTTTCTTTCGCATTTTGTTAGGAACAGTAGCGATAATTTCTTCAGACAATGTTTTGATAAGTTTCTTCTTAACGAAGTGCCTGTGCGTAAACATGCTGATTTCTCTCACTGGCTCCGGTGCTTTAAAATAACGCACTAAATCCATTTGATCATCGCTCATATCCATCACAGCCATTTCAGGCAATATGGTAACCCCGTCGTCTTGTTCTACGATACGTTTAAGTGTTTCAACACTACCCGTCTGGTATTCAAAACGCGCTTTAGTATTATCCTTTTTGCGATCACCACAAAGATTAATCACCTGATTGCGCATACAGTGACCCTCGTTTAAGATCCAGATATCAGCAAGATCTAATTCTCCTGCTTTTAAAGTGGTTTTCTTGGCAAGCTTATTCGACTTAGAAACATAGGCTACAAATTCCTCGTAATACAATACCTCTTCGTTCAGATTTTTATCTTTAATTGGCGAAGCCATGATACCGCAATCCAGTAAATCGTTCTTTAACTGATGGATAATTTGCTCTGTCGTTAATTCGTTCACCACCAGATTTACATCAGGGTATTTGTCCAGGAATTTAACCAGAAAACGCGGAATTAAATAAGGTGCTACGGTTGGTATAATGCCTAATCGCAAATCCCCTTTAATAACGCCCTTTTCATCCTGAATCAGTTCGATGATCTTACTGTGTTCTTTCAGAACATTTCTGGCTTGAGCGATGATATCCTCACCAATATGTGTTGGAACTACTGGCTGCTTACTGCGGTCGAAAATCTTCACCCCCAGCTCATCCTCCAGTTTCTGAATCTGCATACTAAGTGTAGGTTGTGTCACAAAGCAACTGTCTGCTGCGTTGACAAAGTTTCTATGAGTATCCAGTGCAATGATATACTCTAATTGTGTTATAGTCATAATTTATATTTACTAATGCAAATATAGATAATAATTCCTGAACTATGCAAACAATTAGCCCAACATACCTAAAACAACCATCAACGCATGAATAACTGCGGCGAGGATCAGTAAATTAGAGATTGGCCATAACACTACTGCAAGAACCACCAGCAAAATATTGAGCCAGAACTGTGCGTTAAGCTCCATGTAATATAGAAAAACAGCCAATGGTGGAACAAGAATGGCCAGAATGATTAGAATTAATGTGCCAACACTAGAATCTGCCTTTTTCGCTGCTTTAAGTGCTTGTTTAACATGACTTAATTTAGAGATTTCAGGGACCTGTTGGTTAACACTTTCAGATTGATGTTTCTTTAACGATCTGGCAATTTTTACTTTAGTAGGTTTAGGAGATTCTGCAGGATTAGCAGATTCCTGAACAGCAATAAGAGCTGGTTCAATTGATGTTTCTGGAGTTAAAGCAATTTGTTGGTTGTCTGAGGGCAGATTGTTGTTTTCCGGCTGAGCGGCAACTTCAACTTTAGATGGCTTTCGGGTGGATTTACTTGCCGGCTTTGTATCGTCTTTGCCCGCAAACCAGTCGATGTTCAGACCTCTGCTGTAACGTTTCTGAGTAATACTCAGGCTACCGCAGGAAGATAACAGTATCAGCACCGCCGATACGATTAATAAGTGTTTAGTATATTTCATAAGCTGTTTAAATAAAAGTTATCAGAGCCTGGTTTTTATCAACGGCCTGTTTCTCTGCTACAACAACTTGTTTAATAACGCCATCAATTGGCGATTTGATAACGTTTTCCATTTTCATAGCTTCAAGAATCAGAATCGGATCACCCTTTTTCACTTCCTGATTTTCGCTCACTTTGATACTCAAAACCAGTCCGGGCATTGGGGCCTTCACTTCGTTGATCTTAGGTTTAGTCGCCTGATCAAGTCCCATGCTTTTCAGCAACTGATCAAAACGATCTTTGATGCCAATCTCATAGCTTCTGCCGTCGTATCCTATTCTGTAGGTTTTAGTGTCTTTATCAAACCCTAATACCTCAAACATATAAGAATGCTGATTATAGATCAGATGAAAATATTTCCCATCCTGGATTGGTAAAATATCCAGAACAGAAGTATTGCCATTTACCGAAACTTCATTTCCGGAAAAGTCTACTTGTACAGTTTTGCCGTTGACGATTGCCTCTAACATCTGTTTGCAAAATTACGCAATTGCATTTACTCAACAACAAATTTTATCAACCCTTCGCCGAATTTTACAAAATAGACGCCAGCATTTAAATCGCGGATATCCACTTGCGTGAGTTCCGACTGCAGAACCTGAGTTTTTAACACCCTGCCATAAACATCGCAAATCGACATTTCTACCTCCTGATTACTGCCGGCTCTTAGAATATTGATAATACTGCTACTCGGATTTGGGAAGATTTTGATATCTGAGATACTGACCTTATCAAGACTATTGGTTCTGCTAATTTTAAAGGCAATATTGGTCTTGTCATTATTAAACACCTGATCGTCGCCACTTTTAACATCCATATAGCATTTATAATCGCCGTTCGGCATAGAAGTCACGTCAAACAATTTAATTAAATCGAGCACTCTGCTTGCCCCAACAGCAAGACCATTAACGGTCAGACTATCTCTGTACACTTCAAGTTCTGTTTTAGAAACCGTATCCTGGTATTTGATAATCGCTCTTGTTAAAAACGCTGGCAGAATGGAAACACCATTGCTCTTCACCGTAATCTTCGGATTTAGACTTGTTGTAGAATTGGTATAAACAGCTCCCGAAGCTGGCACTTGAATGGACAGCGACTGTGCATCGTATTTAATCATGAATCGGCTGTTCTCTCTCGCTGTATCATTGCTGCGTTCCTGATCGTTCAATGCCGTTACATAACTTAGTAATTTTATCTGCACTGGCGAGTTACTTACACCAAATATCGGGAAGTCGAGTAACAAATGTCCGGAATCAGACATTAAAGTATCGATTGTTTTGTTGTAGAACACCACCCCATTTATAGCATTGCTTATTTTAAGTGTCACCTGAAAACGGGATTTATACAAACTATCTCCAAGGTTTCTGACACTGACTTTAGGGGTGACATTCTGAGTATTCACCAACAAGGTATCTGATGCTGTAGGGAAAATAATTTTATCTAAACTGATATCCAAATTTTTCACCACACTAAACACCCCATTGATCGTATCATTTACTTTATTGAAATCTCTATTCAAAGTAGAATACACCGAAACTGTGTAAGGATTCATATTATCCAGCTTCAAGGTCGTATCAATGACATATGTTTTGGTCTCGCCACTATCAATGGTCACCATCTTTACTTTCACATATTTGATACTGGCACCCTGAGTCACTTTATAAATTACCGGGAATGGCGTATTCTGCGGATTATAGCCATTGTTTCTTATCGTAAATCCTGTTGGTATTGCCTGGTTAAGTTGCAGCGACGAAGAAGGTGAAGGCGCAATAGACACCAATTCAACATCATCAGGCAATCCCACTGCAAATACACTAATCATGGTATCGTTTTTATAGTATTGATCTTCAAACAAACTGGTGTAAACCTTCATGCGGTAATACCCTTTTAAACTTGGCTGGAAGTTCTTAAACAACAAGGTTTCCGGACTGCCCTTAAAGCTATTAATACTAAACGAATCACGATAAATCAAAGTGTTATTGTATTCGATTTCACAGTAATTCCAGAACGGCGTTCCCTGATTGAAATCGCCGAGATTTTCCAAAACAGCTGAAGGCTTCTTGGCGGCTACCGGAGGCAGATACGACTTGCCATTCTCTGGATAGACAACAGAAGTGATTGCCACATCATTACTTCTTACAATATTAAAAAATCGCTTAACCGTATCATTGGTTTTGTCGACATCAATTCCTAACTGAGTGAAGGCTCTGAAAAAATACTTGCCCTTTACATCACATGGGAATGGTTTAAACGAGGCAAGAATACTATTCAGTGCAGTTAGTGTAAAGCTTTTTGTATCTGAATAAATCAGCGCATTCGTACTGTCGTAAATTTCAGCTCTTACGCCAAACGGACCCTGATTATCTAAGCCGTAATTTTGAATGAAAACTGTAGGGAAAATGGTATCGACAAATTGCTCGTAACTATAGCCGCTGCTCGGATCAAAAATAGTTCCCGGCCCGACATCCTTAAACGCCGCCACAACTATTCTGGTTCTCAAAGTATCATTATCCCTAATCTGATCAGTACTTAAACGGGTAATCAGATGCACATCGTATACGCCTGCCAGTTGAGGATTGAAAGTTGAATCGAATGTAATTGTTTTAGTTTGAGATGAATTAAGTGTTATGTTTCGGGAAGAGGTATACTCAAGATTACCATACCTGA
Organism: Bacteroidota bacterium; assembly: GCA_027490055.1. Taxonomy (GTDB): domain Bacteria; phylum Bacteroidota; class Bacteroidia; order NS11-12g; family UBA955; genus JABMMZ01. The sequence goes on from JAIXYV010000121.1 coordinate 17,853, forward strand.
GAATATTGATTTTAACAGGGAAGGCTGTCGTTTGATCATTGGCACCATAATTAATAAATTTGACTTTAGGGGCCATTGCAGTTACAGCATTGAGCCATACTGTATCACCAGGCGATGTCAAAGACATAGCTGCTACGTCATTGGCCGCTTGAATACGTGGTTCGATGACAAATTTAAAGGGCGCATTTGGCGCAAAGTCTACCCAATTTGTATCACCATAAGGCGAAGCGTAAAAGAAGGTATTTTTCCTGACTGGCACATCGGGTTGATAACCAAACCCAACATTAATTGTCCCTATCTGACGCACTCCGACATAGAAATTGCCATTGACAGTCACAGGCGGATCAACCGGAGTTATAAAACTTGGTCTGGGCATCATTGTATCAGAATTCCATACATTAGTTCCTGGCTTTCCGTTAACACCATCTGCTTTCCATATACCTAGCTGAAATCGTTGATTAGCGCCAGAAAAAGCCACACTGATCTGATTGATTTTTTTAGAAGAAGACGAATAGAACTTCGCCACAAAATCACCAGTACTTCCGTTGAATCCAATACCCCCTGCAATTGGTCGTGTAGGATCTCTGTACGAATACATATAATCTGTCGCAATCCGATAACTGACCGAAGTATTATTCGAATTGTTATCATCGTTCTGCATTCTGGCTATCAAGGTATCAAAGCCTAAATTAGTTGGATTTAACAACGGTAAATTGAGGGTTCGCTCTTCGAGGTACCCCAGGGAATAGGACGCAGAGTCTATCAAATTATTGGCGCCACGACTTTCCAAAAACATTTTAAAGCTGGCGGATTTCTTGCCAACATTCTGCACGATAGCGCGCACTGTATCCGGATTACCTTGTGGAATTGGCAATTTTCCTAAACTGTATACTTTAGTCACTATAACATCAAAATCCGTTCTTGGAAATTCAATTCTCAGGCTGGGATGCAACTCGGTACTTGAGTTGGTGGTATCCGTCAGAGTTCCGCCATTGATTCGAACAAATTTACATTGATTAGAAGCAAAACCATTGACAGTTCCACTGCTCTCGTAACTCCAGAAAATATTTTGAGATTGCGCAGAGGCTTGGGTATATTCCACTAACAATTCAAGGTTTTTTCCGAATACAGTATCAACAACAAATGGCGTTGAAAAAGTAAAACGCACCCAGGTATTGTTAGAACCGATGTCAGAAGCAGGATTTTGATCATACACTTTTTTCATGCCTGTGGTCTGTGTCAAATTGACCCAGTTAACATTGCGGTTGCCGTAATTGGTATTAACGGTAGTGCGGATAAAAATACGCATGTTGCTATTGCCACTAATACTTGCTCCGGCATTTCTAAAAAATGCAATACTTCTGATGGTATCTCCGTGTAATAATCCTGTTAACGTATTTTCAGGATAAATATAAGCATATCTGGAGCCAGCATTGGCAATGGTACTCGTGTTGGCGGGACCAGCGAAGTTAGACCCTGTAAAACTGCCATTACCGATGGTCAATACCTGAGCATTGGTCTTAAATGGAGCAGAAAACAATATGCAAACAATTGCAAGTAACTGGTAAAATCTATTCATAAGTATTTTCATAACTCTGTCATCTTTTAATGACAAAACAGAGCATGCATGTTGTAAAAATAAAATTATTTGCACATTTTTCAAATAATTATTTTTACCCGACGAATCTCCGACCTCGAAAGCCTCTAGTTCGCGTGCTCCTTGAAAATCTTATTCAGCCATTTCAGCAAAATAAAAATAATGATGGCAGCGCCCAGCAATAAGAAGGTATTGGTTAGGAAGAAGTTCGATTTATGCTCGTAACCATCCCACATTGATGCTAATATTCCAGACAGCTTATTACCGATTGAAGTACTTAAAAACCAACCACCCATCATTAAAGCCGTGAGTCGCGGGGGACTGAGTTTAGAAACCAGGCTTAAGCCCATCGGACTTAAAAACAACTCCCCTACAGTTACAACACCATAGGTGCCCCAAAGCCACCATGAACTGGCTTTCTCGGCCCCGTTATGACAATAGTACACGGCTGCTACCATGACCAAAGGAGATAAAGCTGAGATAAATAAACCCCAGGCTATTTTAGATGGCGTACTAATTTCCTTCCCTCTTCGCTTTATCCACATAAAAAAGGCCACCACCAATGGCGTCAGCGCTACTACCCAAAACGGATTAATCGACTGATACAACTCGGTATTAGCCACTTTTAGCTCAGACTTTAAGGCACTGGTATCATAACCTGAATTCCTTAGATAAATATTCCGCCCAACTTCGCGCTGAACTACTTTATCTACTTTTACAAGATTGAAATTAGCGTCAAAACGGTCCACAGAATCAACTCCGGTTTTTATTGTTTCCATCAACTTCAAACTATCCAGAGCAGGCTCCGCATAGGCCGGCACTTCTCTGTCGGTGTAGTACTTTGCCCAGGTGGTTAATGCCGTTCCATTTTGTTTAAAGACAGCCCAGAACATCACCGATACAAGCATCACCACTAACAAAGCAGAGATAGGTTTCTTGTCTTTTTCTGAGGCTTTAACGTATAAAGAAATATAAAAGTAAATAACTGGAAGCGTCGAGAAGATAAAGGCATCAGAACTATCGCTCCCCAGAATGTCTCCTGGTATAAACCAACCAATAGCACCAAAGACAATCGCTGGCAAGAAAATGGTCAGGAATATCCTGTTCAAAGGCACATCCTCTGGAGTAACTTCTTTTATAACATCACCGGCCTTGTAATGTCTCATACCAAGAAGAAAGACAAGGAGGCCTAAAAACATTCCTATACCAGCACCTAAAAAGGCATAGCCCCATCCATATTTATTTCTCAGATAAGCCGCAATGAAATTACAAATCAGAGCGCCGACATTAATCCCCATATAGAAGATATTATACCCCGAATCTTTTGAGCTTTTGTATTCCTCCTGGTTATATAGATTTCCCAGTAAAGTAGAAATATTAGGTTTAAAGAAACCATTACCAAGTATGATAAGTGCGAGTGAAATATAGAACACGGTAAGGTTGTGCACCGACAAACCACAATACCCTATGCCCATCAACAAACCTCCGATAATAACCGACTTGACATATCCAAGTTTTCGATCAGCAATTAATCCCCCTACAAAAGGTGTCAGAAAAACAAAGGCGATAAAGGTTCCGTAAATATCATAAGCACCTTTCTTATCCATGGCAAATCCGCCGCCATCCCATTTTTCCATGAGGTATTGCGTAAAAATCCCAATGATTAAATAATAACCAAAACGCTCCCACATTTCGGCAAAAAATAGATAAGGCAAAGCCTTTGGATGTTTATTTTTAGACATACAATTAATTTCGAAACACAAGGATACAAAAAAATACCACTAACACAAATGTCCAATCGGCTATTCTATTCGCTTGTTTTCAACACCCTTAACTTACACTTAAATTGGAAATCTGTACCGAATGGTATTATCTTTGCCATTATTCATCCATGGCATTTAAAGTATCAAATGAGTCGAAAGTAGGCGCACTGGCCGCCATAGCCATTACATTTCTCGTATTAGGATACAACTATATGGCAGGCAGAGGGAGTCTGTTTTCTAAAAAATATACCCTTAATGTGATACTGGATAATGTTAATGAAATCAGCACATCGACTCCCGTACTTTTCAATGGTTATAAAGTGGGCAATGTAACGGATATTGAAATGGCTGAACCTCAGGGCAATTTCAAAGTCTATTTTGTCATTAACGAAGACATCGAAATTCCTTCTTTCTCATCTATCAAAGTAAGCTCAGCACTACTGGGTGGCAAAGCCCTTAATTTGGTTATGAGCAAACAAAGCAAACTGGCGGATAATGGTCAGACCCTCCTTTCCATCAAAGATACCACCATTATGGAATCTGTCAGTAATGTTTTGAAACCATTGAATGCCAAAATCAACAGCATCGTAACATCACTTGATAGTTTACTGGCAAATGGCGAGCTCAACAAATCAATCGCTAACCTTAACTCATCACTCAAATCATTTACCAGAACCAGCGATAACGCCTCTGCTTTACTCGAGCAAAACATGCCTAAACTAACTGGCATCTTAAGCAATGTTGAAAGCATAACCAGCAACTTAAAAAACAATAATGAACGCATCTCACTGATCATGGCCAATCTAAAAACCACGACAGACAATCTTGCGGCATTGAAACTTAAGGAAACGGTTGAACAGGCCAATGCGACACTGGCAAAAGTGAGCGAACTGATGGATAAAATCAACAAAGGAGAAGGTTCACTTGGCTTACTCGTTAACGACAAAGCCTTGTACAACAACCTCAACAATACTGCGGCAGATCTTGACAAACTCCTTAAAGACCTGAACAAATACCCTCAGAAATACATCCCTATTCCTTTTACTAAGAAACAAAGGAAGAAAGCGATGGAAGCCAGTGACAAGGCGGCGAATTAAAATTAATTTTTTAATTCCGGTTTTTATGCTATCATTGCAGTGTTGAAGCAGGAAGTCTTTCTGCCTTAGAATTCATTCTCAACACCCCCACAAATTTTGTTAACTCATATTTTGTTTTTCAAAACATCAATAATTTATTTATTTAATCCAATTTACTAATGGATAACAAAGACCTATTAAGCAAACCCCTGGAAGAACTTAAAGTGATTGCCTCAGCAATTGGCATCGAAGGCGCTTCTGAAATGACGCACGAGCAACTGGTAGCCAGACTTGGCGCACTTGACAAGCCTTCACAAGAAGAACCTAAAGCTAAAAAAGCCAGAACACCGAAACCTAAAAAAGCAAAAGAAGATGTTAATTCTGAGCCTGTCAGAGACAATAAAGGCATCAAAGAAGAGATTGCAGAATTCGAAAAGGAATCAATTGAAATAGTTAACTCTGATGATGAGTTCAACGAAGTTCCGGTGATCAATACCCCAGAGATTCCAGTCATTGAATCTAACGAAACCAACAACGAAAACACGCTTAATGAAGTTCCGCCTGTTCAACAAAACGAAAGGCCTAAACATCATCATAAACACGAGAAGCATAACAACGCTGACAAACACAACAACAGCGAAAAGCACAACAATAACAACGAGAAAAACCACAATAACGAAGAGCACCAAAGGCAGCAAGAACAGCAGCGCCAGGAGAGAGAACGCCAGGAAAGAGAAAGACAGGAAAAAGAAGCGGCTAAACGCGACCGTATCCAGCAACTTCTCGAGCTTGAAGGTGTTGTTACAACTCAGGGAGTACTCGAAGTTGTGCAAGACGGATTTGGCTTCTTAAGATCTTCTGATTACAACTATATGGCATCTCCGGATGATGTATACCTGGCACCTCATCAGGTTCGCTCTCATGGTTTAAAAACAGGCGACACGGTATTATGTACCATTCGTCCACCTAAAGAAGGTGAGAAATATTTCGCCATGGTGAAAGTTGAAAAAATCAATGGCAAAACGATTGAGCAAATCAGAGACCGTGTGTCTTTTGAGCACTTAACACCTTTGTTCCCTGACGAAAAACTCAACCTGGTTGACAAAAACGATAACTACAGCAACCGTATCATCGACCTGATATCACCTATCGGTAAAGGTCAACGCGGACTGATTGTAGCGCAACCTAAAACTGGTAAAACGCAGTTATTAAAAGGTCTGGCAAATGCCATTGCTGCCAATCATCCAGAAGTGTATATGATCATCTTATTGATTGACGAGCGTCCGGAAGAGGTTACCGATATGGCAAGAAGCGTAAAAGCGGAAGTTGTAGCAAGTACTTTTGATGAACCTGCAGACAAACACGTTAAGCTCGCCAATATCGTTCTTGAAAAAGCAAAACGCTTAACTGAGAGCGGTCATGATGTCGTTATATTACTCGATTCAATCACCCGTTTAGCAAGAGCATACAACACGGTTCAACCAGCTTCAGGTAAAATCCTTTCTGGTGGTGTCGACGCTAATGCATTGCAGAAGCCTAAACGTTTCTTTGGTGCTGCCCGTAACATCGAAAATGGCGGATCACTTACCATCATTGCAACGGCTTTAACTGATACAGGCAGTAAAATGGATGAGGTAATTTTCGAGGAATTTAAAGGTACTGGTAATATGGAATTGCAACTAGACAGAAAATTGTCTAACAAACGTATTTATCCTGCAATTGACATCGTAAGTTCAAGCACCCGTCGCGATGACATGTTGCTTGATAAAGGCACCATGCAAAAGATGTGGGTACTAAGAAATCACCTTGCTGATATGAATAGTGAAGAAGCAATGAAAATGATGTTAAAATACATGGAAGGCACCAAAAGCAACAATGAGTTTTTGGTTAGCATGAACGGTTAATAATCATTAAGACCATAAAAAAAGCCCCTGCAAAAACAGGGGCTTTTTTATTTAACCTATGCGCCCCGGAGCTTTCACTCCAGGGTGCCTTAAAGTCAGCGTGCTTTAAGATGTCGCATAGGCAATATCTCAAGACTCAAAAGTAGAATCGCTTAAAAATCGGTTTGAATTATCTCAGCTTATTTTCAGTAAATACCTCCAAACAGAGACAAAACAGACTGGTTTAAGCAAGTCCTTATCAATATTTAAAAGGGGGTGCTATTACACACCCCCATTAAGTTTATTTGCAGCACTCGCAACCGCATTCGCAGTTGCTTCCTGTGCACTCGTCGCCGCAAGAACATTCAGTACAAGACTGCTCGGTGCAGCAAGCTGCCTTTGTGCAGCAAGAGCCTGAGCAAGCTTCTTTAGACTGAGTATTTAATGCATATAATACGCCTGAACCGGCTAAAATGACGAAACTTGTCAATAAAATGATTTTCTTTTTCATGATAATTTAATTTAATATTTGATTTTAAAAAGTTTGTGAAATTTAGCGCCACAAACAAAAACGCGTATCCTTGCTTTTCAGGGCAGACAGGACTATCTGCACTTGTAAACCACGCACATGGTTTTCCGACCACTAATGGTCAGGAGCATCAAATTTGAAGGACGCGTTTTTTTATCAGAATCGGAACAGGATATTGCTGGTCAGAAGCATCAGAAAATGCTAACTGAAAACTATAGTCTGTATTAACTGGTAAAAGTATGACAGGGTGTTTCACCTGTGCAATTTTAAAGATTGGCTTTTTGAGTGATTTGTAAGAAGAACCTAGTGCAGGAACTGAATTGATAACCGTATTGATCACCACATTCTCGCAGCACATTTTCTCCTTCTTGACAGATTTGAAGACCTTACAACAGCCCGATTTGCCATTGCCGTGTTCGTCGGCCTGAGAGAACCCTAAAGATATACCAGCTATACTATCGCAACATTTTGCAATATCTATACTCAGTCCGCTGCCACCGAACAAAAATATAACAACCAATATAATAGCTTTAACTCTCAAATCGTAAAACAAATATACAAAAATTATTCCAGATTTCCAAGTTTATTTCCAAATTACTAACCTGTCAATAAACGAGATAGAATTACATTGCAGCAACAAAACTCACATACATCCTGTGATTTAACTGTCTGTCAGCGGAGTATTCCAGTCGCATACAATAATCATAAAACATGACGAGATTCAGACCAATGCCTCCACCATTTTGCAGAGTGTTTGGCAGTAAATTATTGCTATTCACAACCTGTTTATCCCAGTAGTTTCTAACATAACCTGCGTCAAAAAACACGGAAGCAAATACACTCATTGGCAATTTTTCGTAGTTGCGAACGCCTGAGGCAAATGAATAGGTTTTATTAACTAATCTGTATTTAACTTCTAATTTACTCAGGGCAAAATTACTCCCGTCAATCACTCTAAGCTCATAGCCTCTGATATAATCTTTTCCATAACCCAAAGCCTGTGTGGCGGTGTACTGAGGATACATATTATCGAGGTATCTCGCCGTTATATGTCCTGAACCGAACCAGTTGCCTTTAATATTAAAATACCTTGAATACGCGAGTTTCAACAACAGAGTTTGAAAATCTGGCACCTGCTTAAAAAAGTAATTGCTGGCCTCTATATTTACCTTTAACAAATGACCTCTTAGCGGAAAACCTTTAAAATCGCGCTGATCATATACCAGCTGATAACCAAGATAGCCTTCATTTTGCTCATCTGCCTGGTAAATCAGATAATTCCTATTAACACTATCAGCAATAATTGGATCAACCTGAACACGTCTGAAGCCGGTATAGAAATAGTGATAGGTAAAGAATTTCTTCCTGTGCGTGAACACCACCTCACCCATTTGTCTTCTTATCAATGTTCTGTCATTATCTTTAAAGAAACTCACTTTATCATCGATGGTCGAACTCCATACCTCACGATTAGCATTAGCTTTGGCAGACAACTGCATCCCCCAGCTCATTTTCTTATTGATATAGGGAATTCTATATGTCAGTCCCAACGACCTTGTATAGCCTAATATCATGTTAAGCACCATGGTTTCGTTGCGCCCTCTGATATTGTAGTGAGATAAATCGACCCCATAAATTAATCTTTTTGGATCTTTCGTCAACCACCACTGATTGAAATTTCTATCCGCATAGTCGAGCACCGGTATTGGCCAGATATACCAGCGTTCTGTCGCTACCACCATTACCGCTTCTCCTACCCTTTCAATTTTAACTTCGTTGAATAGAAAGAGATTGATGAGTTGTCTTCTGCTTTGTTCTTTATGGTAAGCCCAATTCTTAATGGTATCACCCACTTTAAAGGTCAATTCTCTTAACACTATATACTCTCTGGTTTTAACCAAGCCAGAAGTACTGATACTTTTAACAACAAAAAAAGAGTCGCTGTTCTGAGCACTCAGTTGAGTAGAGGCGAATAAAAAAAAAGCAATCAGACCAGAGCGAAAAGACATACGCTTAGATGTCGATATAATTCATTAAATTCTCGAATCGCTGATCCAGATCATCTGCCAGATCTTCGCGGTTAAAGTATTGTACCACTTTATAATCGTAACGTTCTAAGGTAGCCAGTATGTGTTTTAGAACACCTGTATTGAGTTTAAGATGCACTTCTAATTCATCACTGCCTTCAACTTCAAAAATAAAGAAGCCCAAGATTTTAGCATCGCTATATTCGATAATTCTTGACAAGTCGCTAAGCGAATAATCAATTGGCTTCACTCTGATGACTATGATACTTCCACCAGAACGAATACTTAGACTGTTGCTGATGGCTTTAACTACATCTTTTGTCTTGAGAACACCCTGATACTCGCCATTCTCATCCAGCACTGCCATTAATGACACATTCAAAGATTTGAGATGAGTTAAAGCGTGTAATAAATGCTGAGAGGTATGAACGAATGGTAGAACTGGCGCATACAACTCAAGCTCAGATAACTTGATATGACTATCAAGATGTTCTATAACATCTATTCCGGCATAATTCACCAGGTGATTATTGTAGATAACAGGCAGCAAATCCAGATGAAGTCTGTTCATCTTTTCAACAGCAGTTTGCACTGTATCTTCAAGGCTGAGAGGCTCTATATCATTACTTAAATACTGATCTGTTATCATTTGATTTATACAAAGGTATTATTTTATTCCTTCAAGTTAAAAAATAATTTATCAGGTCGAAAACTCAACAATTGCCCTCAGACATCTTGCCTGCTTCGTTAAAACACAAAACAAGAATTTCCTTTCGACTTTTTACTTCTGTTTCTGGCTTGCTTTTTAAAACTGAATTCAGCCAAATTGCTTAAAATAATACCGGCAAATATATCAGCATCGTTCATGCTTCTTGTATTCACAAATGACATCAGACTATTAGTTCCGATATACAGCGGACCAAAGCGCATTGAAGCACCCATCCTTAAGGAACGATAATCGTACTCGAGCAAAACAGGTAAAGACAACTCAAAGAAACGGCGTTCATAGCGGGGTGCTACCATCAAAAAGCTCTGGTATCTGGCGTGTTCAGATGATTTACTTCTTAAACTTTGAGTAAGAACTGCAGAGACAAAAACACGTTTTTCTAACTGCATATCTGCACTAATTACTGCTCTTGTTGGCAGACCAATAACAGCATTGCCATTGCTTACTGTATAGGTGCCAAATGTTCTCATAAATGAATCCAGAGCCTGCTGATAATTAGTAGTACCATTGTAAGACTGACCGAGATTGATGCCTGTAGAAGTTCTCACGTCTACAGATCTGTAGGTAGCATCAGTATATTTTACGGATCCTATGTCCATAATTGAGAAGCCTATTTTAGCAAAATACTTCGTGTGTTTTTTGGCATACTCTCCGTGACGTTTAAAATCTTTTTTATGAAAAACATAAGTGGCGCCAATATCGATACCCCAGCCATGTCCGGGCTGTGAACCGTAGTCCATCATTTGAATATTTGTCGGAGAAATCAACAAGCTATCCTGATTAATTTGCTGAGCGCTCAAGCCACTTGTCGACATATGAAAGCCTTGAAAGCCCCATACTTTCTTTATTGTTATACCACCAAGTAACTGTCTGTTCCAGTCGAGTTTAAACGATCTTGACACATTAAAACCAAGTGCAGCTCTGCTATTGCCTGTGGCAGAAAAAGGGCCAATACTGTTATTCCCATTCTGATTAAACAAGTTAAAGGCACCCTGCGCTGAATCCAGTCCTTTAAATACAGCATGAGCCAGGGGTTCTGGCACCTGATTAATTCTAACATTGGCAGAAGCTTCCGTTAAAAATCCCACATGCCAGTTTTTAAGTTTTAAAGTAAGGGCCGGACCATAAACATCGGCACCCACAGCGGCTACTTTATCCCTCCCATTAATGCGTTCGCGCAACCAGGATTGATCAAACCTAGGATTGCCACTTTCAGTTTGATACCTGCTGGGCACATTGTTTGGCAAACGATACAAAGAGTATGGCGTTTGTAAAGACAGATAATTATTATTGGCATTTGCCCAGAATCCCCCCAGATGCAGTTGCCAGTTACTGGCACTATAGGCATTGAGAGATGGGTTGATGTAAAATGAATTAACAGCGCCATAGTTGCCAAGTCCGACTTGCGTATGATACTGAGCTGTCACCTGAGTGGCTAAACCAACATTCAGAATAACTGCGATAATGTGTGATTTGTGTGTCCCCATACTTTATAAACGGCACTTTTGGGTAAAAGTTGCTTCGCTTAAAAGTACTTTTTTCTTAAGCCTTCAAAGTCAGCGATATCCGTTTTCTGTCTTTGTCAATTTCCTTGACTTTTAAAGTCAGCTTCTGATTGAGTTTTACCACTTCGTTCGGACTTTTAATGAAATGATCGGCCATTTCAGAGATATGCAATAAGCCATTCTCTTTAATCCCAATATCTACAAAGGCCCCGAAATTCGTAATGTTCGATATAATGCCTTTGATATACATCCCCGGCCTTAAATCATCCATGCTTCTGACCCCATCATCAAAAGATTCTTCACCAAGCATTTCCCTTGGATCCAGGCCTGGCTTTTCTAACTCTTTCAGAATATCATTAAACGTGTATTCACCAATTTGTTCTTTAAGGTTCTGCATGGAAGCAATTTTTCGGATGGCTTCTTTATTTCCGATTAACTCGTCGATTCCCAATCCTGCAGCTGCCACCATTTGCTTAACATTTTTATACTGCTCAGGATGCACTGCACTGCGATCGAGCACTTGCTTACTGTTTGGTATACGAAGAAATCCTGCACATTGTTCGAAGGCTTTATCACCGAGGCGTGCCACCTTTTTAAGTTCCTCACGCGATGAGAATTCGCCATTAGCATCCCGGTAAGCAATGATGTTTTTGGCCAGAGTTGGTCCCAGACCAGAGACATAACTTAACAGCGCTTCTCCAGCTGTGTTTAGATTTACGCCAACCCTGTTCACACACACTTCGACAGTTTCTTCCAAGGCTTTTTTAAGTAAAGTTTGATTGACATCGTGCTGATACTGACCAACGCCGATGCTCTTAGCATCAATCTTAACAAGCTCTGCCAGAGGATCCATCAATCGGCGTCCAATACTTACTGCACCTCTTACGGTAACATCATGATCAGGAAATTCTTTTCTTCCCATTTCAGAGACCGAATACACAGAAGCGCCGTCTTCGTTCACTAAAATAACAGGCAAATCAACTACTTTTTTAATCAGATCACCTGTATCTCTTCCGGCAGTTCCATTGCCTACTGCAATAGCTTCTATTTTAAATTCACTACAAAGTTTTTTAATGGCAGAGGCCGACTGCTCTTTATCAGAAGCCGAATTAAAAAACAATACAGTATGGTGCAGCAGTTTACCGTTTTCATTTAAACAAACCGTTTTACAACCTGTTCTAATCCCGGGATCAACGGCTAAAATCCGTTTACTGCCAAGCGGCGAAGACAATAACAACTGCTGTAAATTATCGGCAAAAATGCGAATCGCTTCTTGCTCTGCTTTTTCGAAAAGCTTTTGCTTAAGTTCGTTTTCTAAAGATGGTTGCAATAAACGTTTATAAGCATCTTTAGTAATATCAAGCATAATAGGTTCAGTGGCGCTATCGCGTCTGATCCATTTGCGATCGAGAGCCTCAAGGGTTCTTTCCTCGTCCGGTTCTATACTTATCTTAAGAATACCCTCATCCACTGCGCGCATCACGGCCATAATTCTATGAGAAGGAATCTGAGCGGTTTTCTCAGAGTACGTAAAATAATCGCGGTACTTCTCCCCATCTTTTTCTTTGCCTTTCGATAGTTTTGTGGTCAGTATGGCATGTTGCTCGAACCTGCCTCTGAGCATGTTTCTGGTTTCTGCATCATCGGCAATCCATTGCACCACAATATCAGAAGCGCCATCTATAGCAGCATCTACATTCTCAACTTTGTCGTTCACATACCTCTGAGCGGCGTATTCAATATCACGTTCTCTCTGAGCAAGAATCATTTTTG
>JAIXYV010000051.1 GCA_027490055.1 Bacteroidota bacterium
TAATTAAAAATCCACCGCCTACGCCTACCAGTCCCGTAATTACACCAACAAACAAACCTTCTAAAACAATCATACCGACATTGATGGTATTGGGCTCGTCTGTTGTCAATGTCTTTTTGTGTCTGAGCATACTCAAGGCAGAAAGCAACATGATACCGGCGAAAAGCAACATCAGTGCCTGGTCTTTTTGTAATACAAATAAAGGGTGATTGATAATGGTGTCAGGTACCAGTGGCAGAATCCATTGCCTTGTGAAATACACTGAAATGAGAGATGGTAGACCGAACATCAAGGCAATCTTGAAATCAGCCTGTTTTTGTTTTATGTTTTGTATGCCTGCTACTAAGGCAGTAGTACCAACTATTAATAGCGAATAAGTAGTGCCTGTCTTTGCCTGCACGCCCATGATGTATACAAGAATTGGAAGTGTCAGAATAGATCCGCCTCCGCCTATCAATCCCATGACAATGCCAACTGCAAAGGCTAAAATGAATCCGATAATTTCCATTAATGACAGCAAATTTAGGGTAGTATTCAGGCAGTTCTCAGTAACTTTTATCACAGTTACTTGAGTTGTTGAATGATTTGAAATGAAATATTCTTTGGTTTTTTTATTTATCTTTGCCTTAATGCGTATTAAAACTTTAGTGATTTATACTCTGATTCTCTTACTTGCAGGAACTAGTTTGCCTGCTTGTAAAGCAAAATCCTGTGATGTCGATAACAATGTGGCAGATGGGAAATCTTCACGTAAAAAGAAGAATATGGGCTTGTTTTCTAAAAAGGAAATGCGCCGTAAACGCTGGTAATTATTTATCTAATAGTTTCTGGTCCATATTAATGACCAATCCGATATTATGCTGGAAAAAGGTTCTGAAATCTGAACTCAGACATTGGTTGTGAGAGGTTTCAAAAATAATTCCGGTAGTGTGACTAAGTCTGTAAATACAGCCAAGTCCTAATCTGACACTGCTCCCCATGCTCCGACCTTCTGTGGCTTTATAGAGATCGTTAAAGATATCGATGTTGTAAGCAACTTTAAAGTAGGGGTTAATCAGTTTCGGCGACCAGTTATTTGGGGTATAGGATTGAGGTAAGTGCAATGCCAGGCCGAGTTTTAAGCGCACAAACTGACTGCTTTCGTGTCTGCTGAATCTGTTGTCCAGATTTTGCAAAGTACCAATTCCGAGGCCAGTGTTGACGCTGGCAAATTTCCCCAGATGTAAATGTTTGTCTAACTCCGTCACATGCGAAAGTCGATGGTTACTATTAACAGAATTGTTCAAACTTTTCGCATGGAAATTCATTGTGCCGTATTGTACAGACAAATCATTTTTTCCAAAGAGCTGAGCTTTCAAATCTATGCCAGCAAATACTATCAGCGCTATAAAAATGACTTGTTTCAAAATTTAATTTTGGCTAGTTCACGTTGTATATCTCTGGCTTTAATATCATCCCGTTTATCAAAGGCTTTCTTACCTTTACCAACTCCGATATCAAGTTTTAAAAAACCTCTTTCACCGGCATACAGCTTAATCGGAAAAACGGCAGTGCCTTTTTCTTTCAGTCTGCTGGTGATTTTTCTCAGTTCTGTTTTGTTGAGCAGGAGTTTTCGGTTTCTCAAAGTTTCATGCTGATTGAAACTACCTTGTTTAAACTCGCTGATGTGCATGTTTTTGATAATGAGTTCGCCGTCCTCCATCATGCAATAGGCGTCGCTGATATTGGCATTGCCATTGCGAATACTCTTAACCTCGGTACCGGTTAAAACCAGTCCGGCCGTAAACTTAATATCAGTATGGTATTCAAAACCGGCTTTGCGGTTTAATATGTTAACGCCTTTATCACTCATTGCTATCTCAAACTCTCGAAAAGCAAATTTAACTTTTCTTTTTTAATTATTTTCTGTCCGGTGCTACATTCAGCAATTATTCTTTCGCCTACTCTGGCTGTTACTTTACAATCGATTATGTTTTTCTCTAGCTTAATAATCTCTGCAGTAAATACCACTGTTTGTCCCAGTAAAGCTGGCGAATGGTGCGTAATATTTAAAAAAGTACCAATGCCTTCTTCATCTGAATCTTTCATCTCCAGAACAAACAATCTACTGCTCCACTCAGCATCTCTGCCTAGCGCAAATGTGCCATATACATCATGCACTTTACCACTTTCAAATTCGGCGATATCTTCTGTGCCCACTACTTTTTCGTAGTGTTTAATGTCGCCAGTTTTGAAAATAGATTTCATGTTTCAAATCTAATAAATAATTTTCATTCAAATTTTAGTAAAATTGAGCTTTTAAGATACGCAGTTTTCAGGCTTTCATATTACCTTCGCAGGGCAATGACTGAGAAAAAATTATTTCTGCTCGATGGTATGGCCCTTATTTACAGAGCCTTTTTCGCTTTTAGCCAGAATCCCAGAATTACCTCTTACGGACTGAATAGTTCGGCGATGTTTGGCTTTGTCAATACCATCCTCGATGTTCAACGCAATCAGAAACCTACGCATCTGGCAGTTGTGTTTGATACTTCTGCGCCAACAGAAAGACATATTGTTTACGAAAGCTATAAGGCTCATCGCGAAGAAATGCCAGAGGATCTCAGAAAAAGTATTCCTTATATTTTTCGCATTTTAGAATCTTTCAATATCCCAGTCATTACGCTCGATGGTTACGAAGCAGATGATATCATTGGTACTATTGCCCTCAGAGATGGTGCTCCAGATTGTAAAGTTTACATGATGACGCCTGATAAAGATTTCGGACAGCTCGTCAACGAGAACGTGTTTATCTTTAAGCCTGCCCGTCTTGGCAACGATTATGAAATTATGGGCATCCCTGAAGTGCTCAAAAAATGGGAGATCGAACATATTCATCAGGTCATAGATATTTTGGCAATATGGGGTGATGCCGTTGATAATATTCCAGGCATCCCTGGCATGGGCGAAAAGACCGCTAAAAAACTGATAAAAGAATACGGGTCTCTCGAAAATATATTGGCCAATACCGATAAGTTCAAAGGCAAGCAACAAGAGAATCTGATTAATTTCAGAGATCAGGCTTTGCTATCTAAACAATTGGCTACCATCAATGTTTCTGTGCCTATAGATCATTACCTGGATGATTATATCGTAAAGGATATTAATCGCGATGCGGTTAGAGAACTGTTCAATGAACTGGAGTTCCGTCAGCTAACCAAGCGTGTGCTCGGTGAAGAAGCTGTTCCGGCCCCGGCGCCTGCAAGAAGCTCTGCTAAAAGCAATCCCGCTCAGGGCGATTTGTTTAGTCAGGCTGCTCCATCTCCGGAACCTGTGATACACCATTCACAATCTGATGACGAAGCATCTGAGGATAGTCAAATTGATTACCTGACTATTGATAAAGTTGAGCATCAGTATAGCCTGGTGGAGACCGCCGAAGCCCGTCAGCAATTGCTGCAACGCATGCTGGAAGCTGAACAATTTTGTTTTGATACCGAAACAACCGGATTGGATGCACTCAATGCAGACGCCATTGGTTTAGCAGTGTCTTTCAAAAAAGGTGAGGCCTATTATGTGTCCATCAAAGAGGCGGCTGATCTTACAATGTTTGCTCCGGCGTTTGCCTCTAAAGCCCTAAAGATTGCTCAGAATCTGAAATACGATTTACAAATTCTTAAAAACTATGGTATCGAGATCTCCGAACCATATTACGATACCATGCTGGCGCATTATCTGATTGAACCAGATAAACGTCATAGCATGGACGAGTTATCTCGTCAATACCTGAAGTACGATCCAGTCTCTATTGAGTCTTTGATAGGTAAAAAAGGGAAGTCGCAGCTCAAAATGTCTGAAGTGGAAATCGAAAAGGTAAAGGAATACGCTGCAGAAGATGCAGATATTACACTTCAGCTAAAAGAGGTACTGGCACCTATGATCATTAGCGGTAATGCTAATACGATTTTCGAATCTGTTGAAATGCCATTAGTGCCGGTATTGGCAGATATGGAACGCGAAGGTATTAGAATTGATGATGCTTTCCTGAATCAGTATTCGACAGAGATTACGAAAGAAATCCTGGAAATAGAATCTCGAATTTACGAGCAGGCTGGAGAGAAATTTAATATTGCTTCGCCTTTGCAATTAGGTAAAATTTTATTCGATAAATTAAAACTCGACGATAAGGCTAAGAAAACCAAAACTGGTCAGTATCAGACGGGTGAGGATATACTTCAAAAATTATCACACAAAAGCACCATCGTTCAGGATATCCTTGATTTCAGGGGACTGCAGAAATTGAAGTCAACCTATGTGGATGCTTTGCCTCAGCTAATAGATCCTAAAACCGGCAGAGTGCATACTACCTTTAACCAGGCAGTAGCAGCAACAGGTAGGTTAAGTTCTACTAATCCGAATCTTCAGAATATTCCTATTCGCACCGAGAAGGGCAGGGAAGTGCGTAAAGCCTTTATCCCGAGAAATGACGATTTTGTGATTGTGAGCGCCGACTATTCGCAAATTGAACTTAGAGTTATCGCCAGCATGAGCGGTGATGAAGGGATGATGGAGGCGTTTAATAAAAATTTAGACATTCACATGGCGACTGCTGCCAGAGTCTTTGGAGTGCCTTTAGAAGAGGTGACCAAAGAAATGCGTTATAAAGCGAAGAGTGTTAACTTCGGTTTAATCTATGGTCAGGGCGCCTTCGGATTAGCAGAAAACCTCGGTATTTCAAGAACGGAAGCGAAAGAAATTATCGATAACTATTTCCTGCAATTCCCTGGCATTCGTACCTACATGAACGAAGTGGTCGAATCGGCCAGAAACAAAGGCTATGTAGAAACCATGCTTGGTCGTCGTCGTTATTTAAGAGATATTAATTCAGCCAATGCTACTGTCAGAAGTTTCGCCGAGCGAAATGCTATTAATGCGCCTATTCAAGGTACAGCTGCAGACATGATTAAGTTGGCAATGATCAATGTTCAAAAGCGCCTTAAGGCCGGCAATTACCAGTCGCGCATGATTTTACAAGTGCATGACGAATTGTTGTTTGATGTGCATCACTCTGAACTGGAGGAATTAAAAGTATTGATACGCGAAGAGATGCAGAATGCAATGCCTTTAAAAGTGCCTGTAATTGCAGAAGCCGGTCACGGTAAAAACTGGCTGGAAGCCCACTAGATTTTTTTAAGAAATGGTAGCTTGGATGCCAGAAGTTGATTGAAGTCTTCTGAGAGTCTGGCTTTATACATCACCAGTATTATGGCTGATCCAAGTATGGTCGATTTTACAATCGAATCTAAATACGGGTTGCTTAACCACATGCCTGTAAATGTAATGGCAAAGAAGGCAGCCAATACAGCTGCAATTTTAAGCTGTGCCTTGTGAAAAGGATTGATTTTTAATTTTATCTGAAGTAAAATGGCATTGGTTGAATTGACGCAAATCATCACCAGGATGGTACTGATAGCGCCACCGATTAAACCAAACTTTGTGATAAAATAGAAGTTAAAAAGCAGTGAAGAGACTATCGCCACTAATATGCTGATGGTCGACCAGCCATAGAATTTCGAATTAGTAATAATGGGACTGTTGCCGCATAACACAGCATCGATCAATTTGCTAATGCCAATAAAGAAGACCACAAATTTTCCTTTTTGATAAATATCGCCTTTAGGCATAATGGCATAAAGGTTATTGATGTTCAACCAGATCATAAAGAACAATATGCCCGAAATGAGTAATTGGTTAGTGCCGTTTTTCTTGTTAAGCGCTTCTACTTCCTTGAATCGTCCTTCTTTCATGTGCTCTGAAATGATAGGGGTAGCCACCTGTAAAATGGTGCGTTTCGGAACTTCAATAAAGGTTGCCAGATAGAAGCCTATACTGTAAATGGCGACTTCAGAAAGGTCTTTTTGTATACTGGAAATTAAGAAGAAATCGATTTTAGGAACTACTAAAGCAGCGATACCAGAGAAGAACAGTAAGGCAGTGAAACGCAATGCTTCTTTTTTGATTTTCGGATTCTTTCTGATGAAATCAAAGCTCGGTCGCAGATTAATACGGGTAAGTTTGTGTAAAAACCAGATGTTTCCGGTTAAGGCTACTGCATAAGAGCCTACCATTAGCCAGACAGACTGGTAAAAATCTACTATCTTGTAATAGTAAAGCACACCAGCAACAATGATCAGAGCACGCATTACAATTTCGCGCATGAAATTAGGCACGGCTATGCGACCGTGGTTGGCGCAACTTACTTCACTTACCACCTGGTAAAGGATGATAAA
>JAIXYV010000084.1 GCA_027490055.1 Bacteroidota bacterium
GCCCCTGTTTATTCCAGCCAGTTCTACGCCATTTAACTTTAAAAAATATTTCGCAATCAAACTCAACTGATGAAGTCGTATTACTGGATATTCGCTTTCGCCTTATTGGCTAATGCCTGTTCTAAGGATGCTGCAACTGGTGTTGCTCCTGTGATTAAATTCATAAGCGTCAGTTCTACTTCTGTCAAAGAGTTTAAAGATAGTCTGGTCATTCTTCTCGAATACACCGATACCGATGGTGATATCGGAGAAGACAATCCGGATAACAATTCTTTGCAGATTAAAGACAGGCGCTTATCGGCCGCCGATTTCTATTTTGTGAAACCTTTAGCGCCTCCGGGCTCTTCTATAAAAATAAAAGGACAGATTGCAGTGCAGGTTAAAAATGTGTTTCTTCTTGGGACTGGCAACTCTGAAATTACCAAATTTGATATCAAACTAAGAGACCGTGCGGGTCATTGGAGTAACGCAATAAACACCCCCGATATTACCATCAATAAATAATGAAGTCAGTGCTCAAACATCGCCATATCCTGCAGTTGATGCTGCTTCTTATGCTGTTGAGCAATGCTACTCTCATGGCTCAGACTACCTATAAAATGAGCAATGGGAAGATTTATAGTTGTAAAGGGAAATTGACCGATAGCGAAGGCAATCTGCAGGCAGCTAAAAAATATGCCAATAACGAAAATTATATTTTCACAGTATGTGTTAAAGGCGCCAGCACCATTAATGTGAAATTTAATGGCACTTTCTGCTCTGAGTCTGTTTCTGATTATCTGAAAGTCTATAAAGGCAAAGATACAAGTGGTACGCTTATCAGAACCTATACAGGTACCATTAATAATCCTATCGCCATTAATGCATCAGATACTTGTATTACGTTTTACTTTCACTCTGATGCCAATATCGTTTGCGATGGCTGGGACCTTGATTGGGAAGCCAAAATTACGTCAGTGCCTCAGCCTAAGTTTTCGCCAATTACAGACCCTAATTGCAACAGCAATAAAATCAGAGTAACCCTCGATCAGAAGTTCAATTGCGATTCAGTAAAAGCCGCTAACTTTAAACTCAGTGGCACGCTCTCGACGGCAGTAACTGGTGTGACAGGTGTAAACTGCGATTCTAAAAATGAAACCAATACTTTTGATATCACCTTTGCATCGGGCTTAAATAGAAGCGGTAATTACCTGCTGGATTTTAACTCGTCGTTCAAAGATGCCTGCGATAGTATCTGGAAAATCAATGCGAAACTTAATTTCAAAATTACCAATTGTCCGATAAAGGTCGATTTGGTATCCAATAAGTATATCATCTGCAAGGGCAGTTGTGCGACACTTACGTCAACAGTCACCGGTGGGAACGCTTCCAACTATTCGTATACCTGGCCGGCGGGCGGACTGAGTGGAGCGCCTCCAAAATCAGTTTGTCCAAGTGTCGATACAAGATACATTCTACAGGTAAGCGATGGTGTTTCGGTGCCGGGTCTGGATACCGTTGATATTACAGTACTTGATCCTCCCGTTGCTCAGAATGATACAACCGTTTGTCAGTCGAGCGGTGCCTTTAACTTAAGCGGTCTACCTGCTGGTGGCACCTGGTCGGGACCCGGAATTACCAATCCGGCCAACGGAACTTTTAATCCTGGAAGTTCTGGCGCTGGGGCTATAAAAGTGTACTATACTATCGGGACTTGTAAAGATTCTGTCATCGTTACGGTGCGCGCCATCAATGCCGGAACGCCCGCAGCTGCCTGTCCGGGTTCTACGCCTTTTAATCTGACGGGTTTCTCGCCAAGTGGCGGCACCTGGTCGGGCATGAATGTGACACCTGCCGGATTACTAACTCCGCCTTCTACCTCCGGGTCATTTGTGGTTACTTATAGCTGGAATGGCTGCACAAGTAATAAAACAATTAATATTGACAGCATAATTCTTTCTAAACATTACGATACCCTCTGCCGTTCAAAAACCTTGGATACTTTTAAATTCAAACCTGCTGGTGGTCTTTGGTCGGGACCGAACCTTACCAATGCGCGTTTAGGAATTAATAACCCATCTCTGGCTGGCGCTGGTAACAAACAATACATTTATACA
The DNA here is from genome assembly GCA_027490055.1 of Bacteroidota bacterium. Taxonomy (GTDB): domain Bacteria; phylum Bacteroidota; class Bacteroidia; order NS11-12g; family UBA955; genus JABMMZ01. The sequence goes on from JAIXYV010000084.1 coordinate 2,097, forward strand.
ATTAACGGATGTAGGGATACTTTGAGAAGAACCATATTGGATGTGGATGCCAGATGGGATGAAATAGCTTGTCCTGATGCGGGTCAGCGTACCTTGCCTGCCGGATTGCCTGCTGGTGGTTTCTGGAAAGGGAAGGGGATATACGATCCTGTCGCCGGTATATTTGATGCTGATAGTTTTAGGGTTCCAGGTAAATCTACCTTTGTTCAGACTACACTGACTTACACCTCGCCGAATGGTTGTAAAGACGATAAAATCATGTACCTGCGCTATTCCAGATTTTATAAAGATACCATTAAAAACTGTGTTAGCGATACCGCCTATTTTATGCGCTATCAGTACATCTTTAATGATCCATGGAATTTGCTGTTTACCGGCAGTAAAGGGATTGTAGGCAGTTCTGTTTACAACCAGAAATTCAGTCCCGCGCTCGCAGGAAGAGGGTCAATGAATCAGATTATTGGTGATGGAAATGGCTGTAGAGATACCATCATTATTCAGGTATATCCAAGAGCCAATATTCAAAAAGATACCAGCTTCTGCATTGCCGATAATCCGCTTGATTTATTCAATGCAGCAGGAGCAGGCACTTTCTCTGGCAAAGGCATCACAAACGCAACAAAGGGAACATTTAGTCCGGGCCTTGCAGGTGTAGGCACACATCTCATTTTCTTTAGTCAGCCATCTAAATGTAAAGATACCATTCGCATTACCGTAAGGCCATTGCCTGTTCCGGTTATTGCCGGTTTACTGCCCAACTATTGCATCCGCGACACGAATGTGATGGTGCTGAGAAGTCCGCTCGGCGGCGTATTAAGCGGTCGCGGCATTACCGATACGATATTCAATCCATTAAAAGCAGGAACCGGTTCGCATACGATTACCTACAAAGTTGGTACTGGTAAATGTGTGAATCAGACTTCTTTTAGTTTGTATGTTGCTGATACTTTAAAGTTGAGTTTAAGTAGTGATAAAGATACTATCTGTATTGGCACACCCGTTACTTTAAGTACCCAAAGAAGTGGTGGAGCGGGTACGTATAATATGAAATGGAGCAGTGGCGAATTCAATGTACAAAACGTTTATGCGATACCGAAAAAGACGACATTATACAGAGTAGTGCTTAAAGACGGTTGCAGTGATTCGGTGGTAAGGCAGCAATTGGTATTTGTACATCCTCCGATGTCTGGTACTATCAGCACAAGTCCGATTCAATGCTACGGCCAGAAAGGTTTTGCCAATCTGACCATGAGTGGCACCGGACCGTATCAGTACAGCTGGAATACCATTCCAAGACAAACTACCGCGTCTATCACTGCCTCTGTTGGTACTACCTATAAAGTCAACGTAAAAAACACAAACACAGGTTGTACATACGATACCATGGCTAATATTCCGGGGTACGGCAGGATAAGGGCGTATTTTGTGGTGTCTCCATCTGGCCAGTGTATCTACAGTAACAATGCCAATATTCAGATCATCAATTTAAGTGAGGGCGGAACTATTGGTACGTGGGATTTTGGTGATGGCGTTAAATTGCCCTATGTATCGACGGACAATCCATCACACATGTATGAAGGCGATACCGATCAGTACACGATTAAGTTGTATATTCAGAATGCAGGAGGTTGCAGAGACAGCTTCAAACAAAGCATTTGCGTACTGGATACTGTAACCTTGTTTATTCCAACAGGCTTTACCCCTAACGACGATGGCAGCAATGATGTGTTCAGGATAGAATCAGGCTCTATCGCTCAAGCGAGCATGGAGATTTATAACAGATGGGGCGAGAAAATGCTGGAGACCGATAAGCCGGCAGTAGGTTGGGATGGTACTTATGGCGGTGCAATTTGTCCGAACGACTACTACATCTATGTCATCAAATACAAGGGTAAGAAGACCCCTTGGAGGTATCAGAGAGGCTATTTTTATTTGATCAGGTAAATAAAATAAAATCCTTGTTTTTTCGTTTTAATCATAAAAAGTACTATTTTCGTACTTTGTTTTTTGTGTGTCCATGAAAAATACCATTAAAATCGCCATACTATCCCTAATGACAGTGCCGTTTCTGGCATCTGCTCAGAAAAAGACCACTTCACTGGATTTCGGTCTGTACTTAGGCGGATCCAACTACATGGGAGAACTTACTAAGGGCAATATGCCACTTTGGGGTAAAACAAAATTAGCTGGTGGTTTAATTGCCCGCTACAATTACGGTCCGTATCTTACCTTCAAAGGCACTGCTTTATATGGTCAGATAGAAGGATCAGATAAGAATTTCTCTGACGATCCATACAGAAAAAGACGTAACCTGAGTTTCAAATCAGACATCGTTGAATTTTCAATTCAGGGTGAATGGAATATTTTAGGCTACGAGAATACCAGAACTTCATATGCCTGGACGCCATACCTGTTCGGTGGATTATCTGTGTTTCGTTTCAATCCTAAAGCGCAGTTTAATTACATCGCTGGCTTACATGACGCTACTTTGCAGGCTCAGGATGGCGATTGGATAGAGCTTCAACCGCTGGGAACAGAAGGTCAGGAGACCACTAAATTCAACGACAAAAGAAGATATGCTTTAACTCAGGTGAGCATTCCTTTTGGTGTTGGTGCTAAATGGCAGTTAAATGACCATTGGGCATTTGGTATCGATTACGGATTAAGAAAAACCTTTACCGACTATCTGGATGATGTTTCATCTGTTTATGTCGACAATATCATCGTAGGTGGAGCAAGCGGTCCGATGGCTGTAGCCATGAAAGACAGAAGCCAGGAAGTTGGCGAAACCCCATTCGAAAACAATGATTTAAGAGGTAACTCAGGCACTAAAGACTGGTATATGATGGGTGGACTAACACTCACTTACAGAATTATTGGTGGTCGCCAACCTTGCTTTAACTTCTAAGCCTATAAGGTAAAGCTCTACTAAGTGTTTCAATCAATTAAAAAAGTACTTGTAATATCAGCGATGCTGATGTCAGTTTCTGCCTTTTCTCAAAGGTTCAGGAATGGTATTAATGAAATGGGCATTTTGGTAGGAGGCGGCAATTACTTTGGAGATCTGGCTCCTGAAATTGTTTTGAAAGAAACCCATCCAGCCTTAGGCCTTTTTTATAAATACCACCATTCAAGGTACTACACAAGTCGCTATCAATTTGCCTACACCAAGGTGTCTGGTAATGATAAAAATTTTGCAGCCAATGCCTACAGAAGCTTAAGCTTTGAAAGTAATATTTTTGAATTGGGTTATTCTGGTGAATTTAATTTCAGAGGCTATGGCGCCAATTCAAATCAAAGAGAAGAAAGTTCAACTTCCTATGTGTTTGGAGGGTTTAATCTATTTATGTTTAATCCGACGGCTGAATTGCCAAGTGGTGATAGAATAGAATTAAGAGATATTGGTACAGAAGGGCAGAAGTTGAAAGGCAAAACCAAGAAAACGTACAGCACGATTCAACCCAATATTAGTTTCGGATTAGGGTATAAATTCAACGTTAAAAAGACCACTGTCATCGGTATTGAGTTTGGTTTTAGAAAATTATTCACAGATTATCTCGACGATACAAAAGGGGCTTATCCAGATTATCAAATGATGGTCAATAAGCAGGGCGTAGGAGCAGCTGAATTGTCTCAACCTCAGACCACACAAGGGAAGCCCGTGATTCCTGCCGGAACAATGCGCGGCGATAATCATCTCAACGACTGGTACTTTATCACTGGCATCACCATCTCTTTCAGAAATATTCTGAGAGATCCTTGCCCGAGCATGTAACTATTGCCTGTCGAAATCGTTATACAATATCAAAAATTAAACCTACTTTTGCATGATTTCAGTACAATCAATGCCCGCAAACAGTTTGCTTTCTCAGATCAACAAGGATAGAATTCCGGGTCATATCGCTATCATCATGGATGGTAACGGTAGATGGGCCAAAAAAAGAGCACTGCCAAGGGTTGTAGGTCACGAATATGGCGTTAAATCTGTAAGAACAGTTGCCGAAACAGCTGCAAAACTTGGTGTCAAATATTTAACCCTTTATACTTTCAGTACCGAAAACTGGAACCGCCCTCAGCTCGAAGTAAAAGCCATTATGGCTCTTCTGGTAAGAACCATTCGCAAAGAGGTAGCGACACTTCAAAAAAATGATATCCGTCTCAGAACCATCGGCAATATCGAAGCACTGCCCGCAGATGCTTACCGCGAATTGCAGGAAGCCATGGAAATGACAAAAGACAATAAGCGCATGGAGCTTGTTCTGGCACTCAATTATAGCGCCAGATGGGATCTAGTGCAGGCCACCCGACAAATAGCAGAACAGGTGAAAAAAGGCATTATTGAGCCTGAGCAGATTGACGAGACCTTAATTTCAAAAACTTTAAATACCGGCGAATTCCCAGAGCCTGAATTGCTGATCCGCACCAGTGGCGAATACAGAATCAGTAATTTTATGTTGTGGGAGCTGGCCTATGGTGAGTTTTATTTCACCGATATATATTGGCCTGAATTTGATCAGGAAGCCCTTTATAAAGCAATTATAGATTATCAGAAACGCGAACGTAGATTTGGAAAAACAAGTGAACAAATTCATAAGTAAATATAACTTTCTTCTGGCAGCACTCCTGTGCCTGGCCGGCAATACCGCTGTAATGGCGCAGGATTCTACGCGCTATTATTTGCCGCTCGACTATAATCAACCAACCGAATACACCATTGTTTCTATCGAAACCAAAGGCAATAAGTTCATAGATAAAAACATCATTATTTTTAACTCTAACTTGTCTTTTAATCAGAAAATTAAAGTACCGGGAAACGAGATTTCTATGGCGATTGATAACCTCTGGAAACAAGGCTACTTCTCTTTCGTAAGTATATACGCCCGCAAGATCGATGATAAGAAAATCTATCTGGTGATTGAAGTGAGTGAAAGACCACGTCTTGAAAAGTTCTCCTTAAGAGGGATCGGTAAAGCAGAAGCTAAAAGTTTAAGAGAAGAATTAACCATCAAAGCTGGCATGGTGATTAACGAGGATATGCTCAACCGCGTAACCCGCGAAATTCAAGGCCACTATTACAAAAAAGGTTTCTACAGCGTTGGTATCGATATCGAACAGGTGCCGATTGATTCTCTGCCGAATAAAAGTTTGTTGCGTATCGCCATTAACAAAGGTAAAAAAGTAAAAGTTCACGATATCGAGTTTGTTGGAAACAATGATGTGAGCGATGCTGAACTTAGAAGAACCTTAAAGAAAACCAAAAGAAAACGCCATAAAATAAACCCGTTTGCCTCTTCTAAATTTGTTGAGTCGACCTATAAGGATGAACTCAAAGGCATAGTGTTTAAATACAATAGCAAAGGTTACAGAGATGCCGCTATTGGCTTCGACTCAGTGGTGCGTATCGGAAAGAACAGAGTGGCGATTAAAATTGGAGTTACCGAAGGCCGCAAATACTATTTCAGAAACATTAGCTTCACGGGTAATAATAAATACAGCAGTGAAGACCTGGGCAAAGTGCTGGCCATAAAGAAAGGTGATATCTACGACCAGTCGGTGCTCGAAGAACGTGTGTTCTTCAGTCAGAATGGTACCGATATCTCTAGTTTATACATGGATGACGGCTACCTCTTCTTCGGTGTAACACCTGTAGAGGTGAAGGTTGAGAACGATAGTATCGATATCGAAATCCGCATCATTGAAAGAACTCAGGCGACGTATAATAAGATAATAATAAAAGGGAATACCAAGACCAGCGACCACGTGGTGCTGAGAGAAATGCGTACACGTCCGGGGCAGAAATTCTCCAGAAGCGATATTCAGCGTTCTATCAGAGAATTGTCTCAATTAGGGTATTTCGATCCGCAGGCTATGGGCGTTAATCCTATCCCTAATCCAGCAGCTGGAACGGTAGATATTGAGTACACGGTAGCCGAGAAAGCTAACGACCAGATAGAATTATCAGGTGGTTGGGGCGGTAACAGAAATGCCAATAATTTAAATGGAAACGTATACGGTTTTGGAGGTTTAGTGGGTACACTGGGACTGACATTGAATAACTTCTCGACCAGGAAATTGCTGAAACCTAAAATGTGGAACCCATTGCCGGCAGGCGACGGACAGCGTTTGAGCATCAGAGCTCAGTCGAATGGTTTGTACTACCAGTCTTACAATTTCTCTTTCACAGAGCCTTGGTTTGGTGGTAAGAAACCGAATTCATTTACAACAAGTTTATATAAAACAGTACAGTCTTTTGACTCTCGTCAGAAAGATGATCCAGCAAAACAGTTTATCAAAATTGCCGGTGCATCTATCTCTTTAGGAAAAAGACTAAAGTGGCCGGACGATTTCTTCTCAGCCTTTTATTCATTGAGTATTCAGCAGTACAATCTGCAAAATGCCAATGGCGCCTTTGGTTTGAAACTCAATACCGGTAGAAGTAATAATATAGAGTTTAAGTATGTCTTAAGCAGAAACTCTGTTAACGAGCCTATCTTCCCAACAACGGGATCAACTTATACCCTGAGCATCGCCTTAACCCCTCCAATCTCTGTGTTATCAAACAAGAGCTATGCGGGTCTGAGCAATGAGGAGAAGTACAAGTGGGTGGAATACCATAAATGGAAGTTCGACGCCGAGAATTACACCAAGGTATTTGGTAAATTTGTGGTAGCCAGCAAAATGAGGTTTGGTTATTTGGGATACTACAATAAAGATATTGGCTTATCGCCATTTGAAAGATTCATGGTTGGTGGAAGCGGATTGAACAGTTTCGGACAGATTGGAACCGAGATTATCTCTATGAGAGGCTATCCAGACAGAACCATCACCGAGAATGCCGTAGGAGGCAGTGGATCAGGAGCGGCGATATTCAATAAGTTCACGTGTGAGTTAAGATATCCTGTAACGAATTCGCCAAGTGCATCGATCTATTTACAGACCTTTGTAGAGGCAGGAAACGCCTGGGTAGCATCAAGGAATTTTAATCCATTTGACATGAAGCGAAGTGCTGGTGCCGGTATCAGATTATTCCTGCCGATGTTTGGATTACTCGGACTCGATTATGCGTATGGATTAGACTGGAAAACATTGAATTCCGGACTCACCACCAAGCCAGGCCAGTTCCATTTCTTTATTGGTCAGCAGTTTTAAAAAAGAATGCCCTTTATTATTTGATAATCAAAGGGATAATTATTTTGGAAAATACTGATTATTCAATTACCTTTGCAGTCCGTTTTGAAAACCGTTCTGTAAGATGGATGCAATGAAAGAATATAATATTGAGTTTGTTAAGTTAACGCTTGGCGATCACAAGTTTGAGTATCATTTAACAGAAACGTTTTTTAAGGCTTTCAACAGTTCTTTGTCGTCAGAAGACATTCAGGTTGATTTACTGTTTCACAAATCGAATACGATGTTCACATTGGTATTTGATTTAAGAGGTAAATTGGGCTTAGAATGTGACAGATGTTTGAGTGCAATTGACTTACCGGTTAAGGGCAAGCATACAGTGTTAGTGAAGATTACGGATTATCCTATGGAAAACGAGGATGATTTGATATATCTGGGTTCACACGAGTATAAGCTAAACATAGCTCAGCATTTGTACGATTTTGTATGTTTATCGGTTCCGATCAAGAAGACTTGTGAGGATGTCGGTAAGCTATGCGATCCGGCTATGACAAGTAATATCACCAGTATGATAGATATCGAAAACGGTGACAGATTACCAGACAGAGATTCTGATGATGAAGAAGAAGAGGAATAACAATTGTAACAAAAAAATAATAGTACCATGCCAAATCCTAAACGAAAAATATCTCGTACCAGAAGAGACAAGCGTAGAACACACCACAACCTTGAAAACAAGCAGTTCATCGCAGACCCTACAACAGGAGACGTTTCTTTGTATCACCGTGTCAACCTGGAAACAGGCATGTACCGTGGTGTGAAAGTAATGAAAGGTCGTAACGACTAATTCACTCAGCCATGCGTATTGGTATTGATGCAATGGGGGGAGATTTCGCCCCTCTGGAGGCCGTAAAAGGGGCCATCGAAGCCAAAGAGCAGATGCCTGATATTGTTCCTGTTCTATTCGGACAGAAGGACATGATTCTGGATTGCTTAAAAACGCTCGGTATCCCTGAGAATGCTCTGGAAATCGTACATGCTGAAGAGGTGATCGAAATGGGTGAGCACGCTACAAAAGCGATTGCCCATAAGAAAAACTCCAGTATCAATGTGGCTTATAGATATCTTGCCGAACAACAGATAGATGCCTTGATTGGCGCTGGAAACACTGGTGCTATGCTGGTGGGTTCTATCTTCTCTGTTAAGGCTATTGAAGGCGTTCAGCGTCCTACCATCGTATCGGTTTTACCAAAAATCAGCGGTGGTTTTGGTGTTTTACTGGATGTTGGAGCTAATGCCGACTGTAAACCGGAAGTATTGAACCAGTTCAGTATTCTGGGATCTTTGTATGCTCAGCATGTGTACGGCATTCAAAATCCCAAAGTAGCTTTACTAAGCATCGGCGAAGAGAAAGAAAAAGGCAATCTTTTAAATCAGGCAGCCTATCCTTTACTGGAAATGAACGACAGAATCAATTTTGTTGGCAATGTAGAGGGTAGAGATTTGTTCAACGATAAAGCAGATGTGATTGTCTGCGACGGTTTTACCGGTAATATCATTCTGAAATTGTGCGAAGCGTTTTACTACAACCTTGCTAAACTGGGTGTGCAAAACGATTACCTGGACAGATTCAACTTCAAGCAATACGGTGGCTCTGCCATCCTTGGAGTTAATCAACCAGTGATTGTTGGTCACGGTATCTCAAAATCTGAAACATTCGTTAGTATGTTTCAATTAGCAAAAGACGTTGCAAACTCTCAACTGATTGATAAAATAAAACAATCTTTTTAATAATTTTCCCAAATCTTTTTTTAATTTGCAACGCTTAAGGCGTTAAAACTTTAGATGAGTAAGATTACTGCAGCAATAACAGCAATAGGGGGCTACGTGCCTGAAAAGAAACTGACTAACTTCGACCTGGAAAAACTAGTCGATACCAACGATGAGTGGATTACCTCCAGAACTGGTATCAAAGAAAGAAGAATACTGGATATTCCGGGAAAAGCAACCTCAGACATGGCTGTTGAAGCTGTCAACGAATTGCTCCGCAAACGCGGCATTGGCGCTGATGAGATTGATTTGCTGATAATGGCTACCATTACCGGCGATTTGATTTTCCCTTCATGTGCTAACATCGTTTGTGATAAAGTAGGCGCTAAAAATGCCTGGAGTTTTGATATAGCCGCTGCCTGCAGTGGCTTTCTTTATGCTCTGGATACCGGTGCTAAATTCATAGAAACTGGCAAACACAAAAAAGTAGTGGTTTGTGGTTTTGATAAAATGAGTACCATCATCGACTACACCGACCGCAATACCTGTATCATTTTTGGTGATGGCGGTGGCGCCGTATTACTTGAACCTAACTACGAGGGTCTGGGTGTTATCGACTCTATCCTGAAATCAGATGGAAGCGGAAGAGAATTCCTGCACCAGAAAGCTGGAGGATCGCTTAAGCCACCGACACACGAAACCATTGATGCCAGAGAGCATTATGTGTACCAAGAAGGTAAAACAGTGTTCAAATTTGCCACGACCAATATGGCAGATGTTTCAACAGAAATAATGAAGCGCAATAACTTAACATCCGACGATGTGGAGTATCTTTTAGCGCACCAGGCCAATAAACGCATCATCGATTACACTGCAGAAAAAATGCACTTACCACAAGAAAAAGTGTTAATGAACATCGAGCGTTATGGCAATACCACCAGTGGTACTTTGCCATTGTTGTTCTGGGACTATGAAAAGAAATTCAAGAAAGGCGATGATATCATACTGGCAACCTTTGGTGGAGGATTCACCTGGGGCAGTATCTATCTGAAATGGGCCTACGACAGCAATTAATTGCTCAATAAAATTAAATAACAAAATAGAAAATCATAATTATTATGGATATCAAAGAAATAGAAAACCTGATCAAATTCGTTTCTTCACAGAAGAACGTCGGTGAAGTAGAAATTGAAAAGAAAGATTTCAAACTGGTAATTCGCAAACCTAATCCAACCATGGTTGCTGCACCACAGTACATTCAGGCTACAGCGGTTCCTACACCTGCTCAGTTGCCAGCAGCTCCTGCTGCTCAGGCTGCTCCAGCAGATGATAAGAAAGCGCCGGCTGCCGAAGTCGCCAGCAATTTGGTTACTATTAAGTCGCCAATGATTGGTACTTTCTACCGTTCTGCTTCTCCTGATAAGCCTGCATTTGTTAATGTTGGTGATGAAGTAAAACCTGGTAAAGCGGTTTGTATCATCGAAGCCATGAAACTCTTCAACGAAATTGAGTCTGAAGTAAGTGGTAAAATCGTTAAGGTATTGGTTGATAACGCCAGTCCTGTTGAATACGACCAACCTTTATTCCTAGTAGAACCAAACTAATCCATCTTATTTCAGTTTCTGAAAGTGCCTTGTTGTGCTTTCAGGGATGTTATAACCAAAGATTTTTATGTTTAAAAAGATATTAATAGCTAACAGAGGCGAGATCGCCTTGCGTATTATACGTACCTGCAAAGAGATGGGTATTAAAACCGTTGCTGTTTACAGTACGGCCGATAAAGAAAGTCTGCATGTCAGATTTGCTGATGAGGCTGTTTGTATCGGTCCGGCCCCAAGTGCCCAGTCATACCTCAAAATCCCTAACATCATTGCTGCTGCAGAAATCACTAATGCCGATGCGATCCATCCTGGCTATGGTTTCTTAAGTGAAAATGCTAAATTCTCTCAGGTTTGTAAAGACCATGGTATCAAATTCATTGGTGCTACACCCGAGCAAATTAATGGCATGGGCGATAAGAGCAATGCGAAAGATAGTATGAAGAAGGCTGGCGTTCCTACCATTCCTGGTAGCGATGGCTTGCTCGAAACATTTGAAGAAGGTCAGAAATTAGCCAAAGACATCGGATACCCTGTTATCATCAAAGCAACAGCTGGTGGTGGTGGTCGTGGTATGCGTATCATCTGGAAAGATGAAGAATTCGAAAAAGCCTGGGATTCTGCTAAAACAGAAGCAGCTGCAGCTTTCGGTAACGATGGTATCTACATGGAGAAATACATTGAAGAGCCTCGTCACATCGAAATTCAGATTGCGGGCGACCAATACGGAAAAGTATGTCACCTTAGCGAAAGAGATTGCAGTATTCAAAGAAGACACCAGAAGTTGATTGAAGAATGTCCTTCTCCGTTTATGACGCCTGAACTGCGTAAGAAAATGGGTGAGGCTGCCAAAAAAGCGGCTCAGTGCATCAATTACGAAGGTGTTGGTACAGTTGAGTTCTTAGTAGATAAACACAGAAACTTCTACTTCATGGAAATGAACACGCGTATTCAGGTAGAGCATCCGGTAACAGAGGAAGTAATTAACTACGACCTGGTGAAAGAGCAAATTCTGATTGCTGCAGGTCAGCCAATTTCAGGTAAAGATTACGAGCCAATGAAACATGCTATCGAGTGTCGTATCAATGCTGAAGATCCATATAACAACTTCCGTCCTAGTCCGGGTAAAATCCTGAACTTCCACATTCCTGGCGGTCACGGTATACGCGTCGACACACATGCTTACGCGAATTATGTGATTCCAGCGAACTACGACAGTATGATTGCTAAACTGATTGTAAGCGCTCAAACCCGCGAAGAGTGTATCGTGAAAATGGAAAGAGCCTTAGAAGAATTTGTGATTGAAGGTGTTCACACATCGATTCCATTACAACGTCAGATTATGGCGAACAAAGATTTCAGAGAAGGCAATTTCACAACTGCTTTCATGAACGATTTCGAGTTTAAACCTATGTAATAGCATGCGTGTAGTTGTATTCATTATAGCATTAGGATTAACCATGACAGCTTCAGCGCAAAAGCCGAGCTTGAATGGGCGGTATAAATTGTCAATTAAGGGCGATTATTACACCTATATTTTCAGTAATGATAGTATGCTCAGCATCATACATGGCAGTGATACGGCTTTTGCAAAGTATAGTACAGACACCACTCAGACTCCGATGCACATTAACATGGCGATGCTGGATGAAGTGGGATTAGAATCCTATACGGCTCCTGGAATTTACGAGTGGGTAGGTACAGATAAAATCCGTTTGAGATTCAGCAATGATCTGGTAGCGCGTCCGATTTCTTTCCTGCCTAAAGGCAACGAAGAAACGGTGATGCTGGTTCGGGAAAAATAGATTTTTATTACAATATTTTTTAAAAAGCGCCGGGGAAATTTCCCCGGCGTTTTTTTTAACCCCCTTAGAGCAAAGCTCTTAACGTGGCAGGCTGTAGACCGCAGGTCCGACGGCTATACCAAAGAAAAATAAGCAAAAGAAATCTTGTGCCACATCCAATGCATCCATGTTGCGGCTGTTCAAATCCGACCCTATTGTAATGATCTCTTCGTGCCTCAGAGCTATTACAATGGGTGCCCCGGTTTGAATGCATCCGCTGCCATGGGCATAGTATGAATGGCACATACTCCTCCGATTCATGTTTGTACATAACTTAAATGATTGTGATTTACCTGTCGTAAACTATGTGAAAATACCATCTTGAAAAAAACTGAATCACTTTGCGAAGCAAGGTTAACGAAATCATATTTAGACTATACGCTTAATGTGTGCTATGTCTACTTGATATTGCGCCTGACCAACACAAATGCTATGTGTCATCATCTCTTATTGCGACAGCAACCCTAATTCCTAATCCCTAATTCCTAATTCCTCTCTCCTTTACATTTTAGACACACCTGTTTATAAAACCCTTAAATTTATTAATTCCTATTTCATACATTTGCTTTCAATAAACCCCCAAAGAGAACACATGTGCGGAATTGTATCATACATCGGACCAAAAGAAGCGTATCCAATTGTAATTAAAGGCTTAAAAAGACTTGAGTACAGAGGCTATGACAGTGCTGGAGTTGCCCTGATTAATGGCGACGAGCTCAATATCTATAAAACAAAAGGGAAGGTCCAGAATCTGGAAGATTCTGTTGTTGATAAGAACATTAGCGGTCATGTCGGCATGGGTCACACCCGCTGGGCCACTCACGGTGAACCTAACGACGAGAATGCACATCCGCATTTATCTCAGTCTGGTAACCTGGCGGTTATTCACAATGGTATCATCGAAAATTATGCTACCATCAAAGAAGAACTGATTAAACGTGGTCATACCTTCAGCAGTGATACCGATACAGAAGTATTGATTCACCTGATAGAAGATGTTCAGGTTAACGAAAATATTTCAATCGACGAGGCTGTGCGTCTGGCGCTCAATCAGGTGATAGGTGCTTACGCTATCGTGATATTGGTTAAAAACGAACCTGCGAAACTCATAGCAGCACGTAAAGGTAGCCCACTGGTAGTTGGCATAGGTTCAGAACCTGGCGAGTATTTCATGGCCAGTGATGCTACTCCGATAGTTGAATACACCCGCGACGTAACGTATCTGAACGATGGCGAAATCGCTATTGTTAAAGATGGTAAACTGAGCATCAAAACAATCGAGAATGTGGCGAAAACCCCATTCATTCAGAAATTAGAAATCAATCTTGAAGAAATAGAAAAAGGTGGTTACCCGCATTTCATGATCAAAGAGATCTACGAACAACCTAAATCTATTCATGATAGTATTCGCGGTCGTATCGACCCAAGCAGAGGCAAATTTGCCATGCGCAGTATCCACGAGTACGAAGATAAATTAAGAAACATCAAACGTCTTATCCTGATTGGTTGCGGTACCAGCTGGCACGCAGCCCTGGTAGGTGAATACTTATTCGAAGAGTTTGCAAGAATTCCGGTAGAAGTTGAATACGCTTCTGAATTCAGATACAGAGATCCTATCATCTATCCGGATGATCTGGTGATTGCAATTTCTCAAAGTGGCGAAACTGCAGATACTCTTGCTGCTATTGAATTAGCTAAAGAAAAAGGCGCTACTGTATTTGGTGTATGTAATGTGGTAGGTTCTTCTATCCCGAGAATGTCGCATGCGGGGGCCTATACGCACGCGGGACCAGAGATCGGGGTTGCATCAACTAAAGCATTTACCGCTCAGGTGTCTGTTTTAACGCTTATGGCGCTCGCCGTAGCCCAAATTAGAGGTACTATATCCCAGGAGCGCTTGCGCTTTGTGTTGAGTGAAATTGAGGCTATTCCAAACCTGGTTGAAAAAGCGCTGAAAACCAACGACGAAGTGATGAAGATTGCAGAGAAATTTAAAGATGCCAGAAACTTCCTGTATTTAGGTCGTGGCGTTAATTTCCCTGTTGCCCTCGAAGGTGCACTTAAACTAAAAGAAATATCATACATCCACGCCGAAGGATACCCTGCAGCAGAGATGAAGCACGGTCCGATTGCCTTAATCGACGAAGAAATGCCAGTAGTGGTTATCGCGCCAAAACGCGGTATGTACGAAAAGGTAATGAGCAATATTCAGGAAGTGAAAGCCCGTAAAGGTAAAATCATCGCCATCGTAACAGAAGGTGATACTAAGGTGCGAGAAATGGCTGATCACGTGATCGAAATTCCGGATACCGAAGAAGCTTTAACGCCATTGTTGTCTACTATACCATTGCAACTACTCAGTTACCACATCGCTGTATTGCGCGGTTGCAACGTCGACCAGCCAAGAAACCTGGCAAAGAGTGTGACGGTGGAATGATGACGAGGGTGCAGTTTGTGGTTCACCTGTTTTTTCAATAGTTTCAGTCATATTTGTTGTAACTCCAAGCCGCTTAAACCGTATAATCTGCTCGAAGGATTTTCACACGCTCCGAAGCAGGGGCAAATTAACTTCACTCGCACACGATGCTGTTTTTGCGCTCGGTCGTAATTAACCAAAATGTCTTTCACAACCTCTATTAATTATTGAAAAAGCGAATCTGCATATTGGGCGGTGGAGCAGCCGCTTTGGCTTTGGCATCCTATATCGATGCCAGTAAATATGAAGTGCATATTTATGAAAAGAACAAAGCGCTTGCAAGGAAATTCTTAGTCGCTGGTGATGGTGGATTTAACCTTACCCATGGCAGCAGCATAGAAGACATCATCAATCAATATGAACCTCAGGGCTTTTTAGATGAGGCATTGCGCCAATTTAGCAACAATGATTTTAGAAATTGGCTTAAAGAAATAGGCATTGAAACCTATGTGGGCAGCAGTGGAAGGGTATTTCCTTTAAAATCAATTAAGCCAATTGAAGTCCTGAACGCCATTTTAAAAGTGCTAAAAAACCAAGGCGTACAGATACACACTGGCAAACAATGGACGGGTTGGACCACAGAAAATAGTATAGAACTGAATGGTTCGGAACACATAAATTCAGATATTGTAGTATACGCACTTGGTGGATCAAGTTGGAAAGTAACTGGTTCCGATGGTATGTGGCTATCCTTGTTTAAATCTAAAAACATCCCATGTGTAGAATTTAAAGCAGCCAACTGTGCTTTTGAAATTCAATGGCCTAAGGATTTTATAACCCATCACGCAGGTAAAGCCTTAAAAAACATTCATCTCAGTTCAGGTTTAAAAACTTGCCAAGGTGAACTTAGCGTTACTTCGTTTGGACTTGAAGGCAATGCTATTTACCCGCTAAGTTCCAAAATACAATCTGACCTTGCATCCATTGGACAGGCTCAAATATTGATTGATTTCAAACCAATGTTTTCAGAAAAAGACTTGTTAAACAAGCTTGAAAAATCGAAAGCGAAAAACATCAGTGACAAATTAAAAACAGATTTGGTGTTAAGCAATACAGCCATACAAATTATAAAAAACCATTTAGATAAAGACGCTTATTCTAATCACACAGTATTAGCAAAGACAATAAAACAGCTTCCATTAATTGTAGTAGCAGCTGCACCAATCGATGAAGCAATTTCAACTTCAGGTGGCGTTGCTTTAGAAGCTATAGATGAAAATTGTCAATTGAAAGAATTTCCAAACCACTATTGCATAGGC
This sequence comes from Bacteroidota bacterium, assembly GCA_027490055.1. Classification (GTDB taxonomy): domain Bacteria; phylum Bacteroidota; class Bacteroidia; order NS11-12g; family UBA955; genus JABMMZ01. The sequence continues at coordinate 18,172 of JAIXYV010000084.1, forward strand.
GAAATGTTGGATTGGAATGCTCCCACCGGAGGATATTTATTGCAAGCTTGCTTTAGTATGGGGGTAAAACTGGCCAGGCATTTGAACAATCTTTAAGCGTCTTAACACAGCAAATAATAAGCGCCAAAGCTCAACACATTAAAACAGTATTGCCATTTGCATCGGTGTAAAGTCATCTAACGCAAGAGCAGCTTGTTTTGAAAGGGGGCATCAATTAATCACTTCACCCCATCCAGCGCCTCCGCCAATATTCTATCTTTCTCTGTCACCACATTCCCCGCATCATGAGTGCTTAGCTGCACATGCACTTTGTTGTAAGTGTTGGTCCATGTCGGATGGTGGTTGTGCTTAGAAATAATAACACTGGCCTTACTCATCCATGCCATCGCTGCTTCAAATGTCGCAAATTCATAGGTCTTGCTTAAGGCGTTATTGTCTTCTGTCCATGTTGTCATTGGGTAAAGATAAGGGTATGTTTCGGATAGTTGAATACTTCTTACCATTTGGTAATTGGCATGCCATAGTATTCGACTAGTTTTGCTGCATACTTATGATACTATCGTTTATTAGTAATTTGAAATCGAGAAACGAAGCACTGTTTTATTTTGGGTTGCTGTGTTTGGTGTTTGCGATTATTTCTCTGGTCTTGTCAAAAACCAGCAGTGCGCAAGTGTATAATGTGAGCGCCTGGTACAAGCCTTTTAAGTTTGCTTTCTCTACGGTGTTTTATGCCTGGGCTATGGCCTGGTTTTGTTATTACTTGCCAAACTTTAATATCAAGTTGTTTAACTGGACTGTTATAATTCTGCTGGGCTTCGAGATTTTTTACATCGCTTTTCAGGCGGCTCGTGGTCAGATGTCTCACTTTAATTTAAGCACGCCTTTCTATTCTGCCATGTATTCGATGATGGCATTTGCTGCCTCTGCCGTTACAGTCTATACCGCCTATGTGGCTTACCAGTTCTTTGTTCAAAAAATGCCAGAGCTGCCGGTGCATTATTTATGGTCGATTCGCTTGGGACTAATCATCTTTGTGATTTTTGCTTTCGAAGGTTTTGTCATGGGCTCTAAACTCACGCACACCATTGGCGGTCCTGATGGCGGTCCCGGAATACCAGTGCTTAACTGGAGTACTAAATTCGGCGATCCACGCATTGCCCATTTTGTTGGCATGCATGCCTTGCAGGTTTTGCCTTTGTTGTCATACTATGTTCTGAAAAACACAAAAGCCACCATTTTGCTATCGGTCTTGTACCTGCTCTTGGCGGTCTTTACCCTGGTACAAGCTTTAAAAGGAAGATCTTTATTTAAAGACAAACAAGTAACAGAGCAAGTAAAATAATGGCGTTCAACCAGGCTTTAAGAATTGCGTTGTTCAAACAATATGCCCTAATGGCTGTTACCTTAACTGATTATCACTTACAATTAAATTATAAATGAAACCAACTGCATTGATTACAGGTGCCTCTAATGGCATCGGACTGGAACTAGCTCGTATTCACGCTGCAAAAGGCGATAACCTCATACTGGTTGCCAGAAGTACCGATAAATTAATGGCTTTGAAAGCTGAACTGGAGCAGAAACATGGCATTTCGGTGCATGTGATCGCGAAAGATTTATCAGTGCCTGATGCCTCTAAAGCGGTGTACGACGAAACGACTGCCATGAATGTGAAGGTGGATTACCTGATCAATAACGCCGGCTTTGGTGATTACGGCATGTTCGTAGACAACAAATGGGACAAAGAAGCACAGATGATTCAGTTGAACATGACGGCTTTAACTCAGATGACAAAATTATATCTGCAGGACATGGTAAAGCGCGGCAGTGGTAGAATCATGAATGTGGCATCTACAGGCGCCTTTCAACCTGCTCCGAGTATGGCGGTGTATTGTGCCACTAAAGCCTATGTTCTCAGTTTTTCTGAAGCAGTTAACAACGAGGTATCTGATAAAGGTGTAAGCATTACTGCACTTTGTCCGGGTGCTACAACTACCGGATTTGAAGCTGCTGCCGATATGGGCAATAGTAATTTATTCAAAGGCTCGATGGTAGCCTCTGCTAAATCGGTTGCAGAGTATGGTTATAAAGCTATGATGAGCGGTGAAGCCGTTGCAGTGCATGGATGGATGAACTATATCATGGTGAATTCATCGCGCTTTGTGCCTAGAAATCTTGTGGTCAAAATTGCCAGAAAGGTGATTGGAAGTAAATAGGAATTAACTATAAGTACAGACATCCTGTTAGCATGTATTAGGATGTCAGGTCGAAGCCCCGTAATTTTGTGAAAACATCGGCAGAGAATCAACATCGATTGTCTGTGAAAACTAATATGGCTAAATCGACTAACACCACAAAAGACGATATCGGATTTGATAGCAAAGCTGATAGTAATCGCCGCCGTACCATTAATCCGGACGGCTCGTATAACATCATTCGCAAAAACAACTTCTTTCAGGAGCTGCATATTTACCAGTGGGCAATTACCTGTAAATGGCGCACCTATTGGGCAGTGGTTCTTGGTATTTATATCAGTGTCAATTTTATTTTTGCGGCATTGTATTATGTAATAGGTACCGAGTACATTGTAGGAATGGAGGGCGACGCAAATTCACAATTCTGGCAATGCTATTTTTTCTCACTACAAACCTTTACGACAGTTGGGTATGGGGGCTTGCATCCAAAAGGCTCAATGACCAGTGCACTTGCGGGTTTTGAAGCGTTTTTAGGCCTTATGACCTTTGCATTGGCCACTGGTTCTTTATACGGACGTTTTAGTAAACCAGAAGCGCGCATAAAGTATGCGTCTAATGCTTTGATTGCACCTTTCAGAGATGGCAAGGCTTTGATGATGATGTTGTGCAATAATAAGAAAGGGAATCTGGTAGAGGTAAGTGCTAAGCTAACTTTGAGTTGGCTGGATGATGGGCCTGATGGCAAGCCAGTACGCAAGTTTTCGAATCTGCCTTTGGATATAGATAAAATATCGTTCTTGTCTTTGACATGGACTTTAGTGCATGTGATTGATGATGCCAGTCCTTTAAGCTCGTTTACTGCAGAAGATTATTTAAAAAGAGA
>JAIXYV010000074.1 GCA_027490055.1 Bacteroidota bacterium
CTAATACCGGAAACTGCTCTGGAAATATCATAAGGTTTTGCGCATTTTTAATACGGGATATTGCTCGTTGTTAAATTCCATAGAAAAGGGTTCCATGTCTACATATTCATAGCCGCTCTTTTCATAACTGCTGCGTGCCCTGCTATTGTTCTCTAATACAAATAAGAGAATGCTGTCGGCTTCGCATTTAGATTCTATCTCCTGCATCATCTGCCGGCCATGACCTTTCCCTCTATACGCCGGAGCAATTATCAATCTGCTCAGGCGCGGGGCGTCTTTTTCGCCTTCTATCAGTTCGCCAAAACCTATGGCTTTGCCTTCTGCTTCGTAAATAAATAATTGTCTGTTGGGGTATGATAACACATACATGTCCAATTCAATTTCTGCTACGGGGTAGCTCCATAGGGGACCGGAAAACTGGAATAAGTTATAATCATTGCCTGTCCATTCGTTCAGTAAATGTGTGTCTGATATCTCGAATGCTCGCAACATCGTTTTTTAATTGACGCCTATGGCTTTGTAGATGCTGTCTTGTATCTTGGTTCTGTAATTGCCGTTGATCAGTTCTTTGTTCTCTTCGTCAGGACAAATTCTATTGCTCAAAAAGACAAATACCAAATCGTATTGCGGATCAACCCATACGCAGGTGCCGGTAAAGCCGGTGTGACCGAACATGAGCTTGCTGCCCATGGTGCTGGCGGGACTGGTTTTGCCCGAAAAGTCGGGTTTGTCGAAACCTAATCCTCGTCGCGAATCGCTGCGCTGGTAGCTTGTGAACTTCTGTATGGTTTCTGATTTTAAATACTGTGTGCCTTCGTATACGCCGCCGTCGTTCAACATCTGCATTAACTGGGCTAAGTCGGATACGGTCGAGAATACGCCGGCATGACCGCTAACGCCTCCTAACATGGCCGCAGCGGGATCGTGCACATAACCACACAACTCTTGCTTTCTAAACAATCGGTCTTCCTGCGTAGGAGCGATGTTATCGGTGGCGCCTTTCTTCCATGGATTGTAACCAATTTTTTTCAGTCCCATAGGCTGATAGAAGGTCTTGCCCACATACTCGTCTAATGGCATGCCGCTCACTTGCTCTACTACCAGCTGCATCAGTATCATGCTCAAATCGCTGTACTTGTAGGTCTTGTTTTCTAAGGGCGAATCAAAGACGCGTTTGTAAATCGTATCTTTATTGGCTTTCAACATAAACAGTTTATCCGCTACTTTAATGCAAAAGGCCGAATCGCTTTTCGCGCAGTAAATGCTGTCGATATAGGGAAGGGTCTCTTTGTAAAAAGGGATCCAGGCCACTAAACCTGCTCTGTGTTGTAAGATGTCTTTAATTAATAAGTTCTCTTTATTAGTGCCTTTGGCTCTGTCGCAATAAGTGCCCAGGGGTTTTTCAATATCCAGTTTGCCTTCTTCGTACAGTTTCATGACGGCAAGGGTAGTGGCAGCAATTTTGGTGATAGAGGCAATGTCGTAAACTGTGCTGTCGTTTACCTTCTTTTTCTTGTCGTAGTTAAGATGACCGTATGATTTATTGAAAATTTCCTGTCCTTCTTTCAGTACCAGTACTCTGCAACCTGGTGCGCCTTTTTTCTCTATCAGTTGCTCGACGATGTGGTCGATGTTGTTTAACTGATGCAGATGTGTTGTTCCTGTCACTGCCACAGTATCTGTCAGCAAACGCAGTTTAACGGGCAATTGTCCTTTGTCTGGGATATGACCGTTCACTAAGTCGTAAGCGGCTTTCTGATAATAGGCATTGTCTTCGTAAGCTGCTACTACCGCTACTGATTGTACAAAGCGGTTGAGGATGTAGGGATTGCAAAAGCCTACCACTGCAGTTGGCTTGGTTCTGGCCATGGCACTGATCAGTCTGAAATCGCCACCGGTATACCCGCCATTGCTCTGAGCCCATACTTTTGGTTGGTGAAAACTGATCACGACTTTGTCGTAGCCTTTGGCTAATTGTTGTAAGGCAGTAATTTTTTTGGTATCCGGATTTTTCGCTACTTGTCTGTAGGCGGCTCCGTGTTGCAATGCGCACAGGCGCTTCCACTCCGAATGGTCGAGGTCGCCCAAAGCCAGATACAAGACTTTGTCTTTGTGTTTAAGTGGTAAACTTTGTTGACTGTTTTTAACGATGCTCACGGCGTTGTTAGCCATGTTCTGGAGCAGGGTATAGTTCTCGCGACCTTCAAGATCTTCCAGTAAGTTTTGAGTAAGGATGGGTTCGTAATGGTCGAGTCCGGCAAACTGTTTCCACTTTAATATTTTTAAAACTCTTTTGTCGATGTCGGCTTCGCTCAGTGTGCCGTTGAGTACAGAGGCTTTGATTAAATCGAAGGCTACTGGTACATTCTCGCTGAACAATAACACGTCGTTACCTGCTTTGATGGCTTCTAAATCGGCATAACCGGGTTGGTAAAAACTGGCAACGCCTTTCATGTTCATGGCATCGGTAAATACCAGTCCCTCAAACTGCAAATGCTGTCTTAACAGGGTATCGATAATGGTATAGGATAACGAGGCCGAACGGTTACTTCTGCTGTCGAGTTTCGGAAAATGGATATGGGCCACCATGATAGAAGGTACGCCCGATTGTATGAGTTGTTTGAAGGGGTATAATTCCAGGGAGTCGAGCTCCGCAACCGTTTTATCAACGACAGGCAAGCCGATGTGTGAGTCGGTGTTCACATCGCCGTGACCAGGGAAATGCTTGGCGCAGGATAAGACATTCTGACTTAACAAACCGTTGCTGTAAGCTATCCCTTTGCGGGCCACATTGTATTTGTTATCGCCAAAAGCTCTGAACCCAATAATGGGATTGTCCATATTGACATTGATGTCGACATCTGGCGCAAAGTTGATGTGTATACCAAGACGCTTACATTGTTTGCCAATGGCTGCTCCGGCTTCGTATACCAGTGAGTCGTTTTTAATGGCACCCATGGTAATGGCATACGGAAAGCGTTGGGTGTTTTGTAAACGCATAGCCAGTCCCCATTCGCCATCTATGCCTATCATCAGCGGGGTAGAGGCCAGCGACTGGTAATAATTGGTCAGCCAGGCCTGCTTTACTGGATCGTTCTGAAAAAAGATCAGTCCGCCGATATGGTAGTTCTGAATCAGGTTTTCTATTTCCTCGGTATGTCTGCTGTCTTTGTTGGTATAGGCCGCCACCATAAACAATTGCCCGATTTTCTGATCGAGACTCATTTGTTTGAGGCGGTGCTCGTACCAGAACTCAGCATCCTGAGCAAAAGCAGAAACACTCAACAGAAAAACAAGAACTGTTAAGAGCGCATGACGGGCGGAAGTAATGAATCGATTATCTCTCAAAGCTGGCTTTTCTTTTATTAAGGAAAGCATCGGTGCCTTCTTTAAAATCTTTAGTTCCAAAAGCCTTGCCAAACTCGGCAATCTCTGTTTTGAAACCATTGGTTCCTTCTTCGAAGTGGGCGTTGATACAACGGATAACGGTAGCAACGGCTTGTGGCGATTTGCTGCCGATTTTATTTAAGATCTCTGTGCATCTTGGCAATAGATCTTCCATAGGTACCACATCGTTTACCAAGCCGTATTCCATGGCTTCGTTAGCACCAATGGCATCAGCCGTTAATAATAACTCAGTAGCTTTGCTTTTGCCGATGAGCTGTATCAAACGCTGAGTACCGCCATAGCCTGGAGGCACGCCGAGGTTGACTTCGGGCTGACCGAATTTGGCGTTTTCAGAAGCGATACGCAAGTGGCAAGACATGGCCAGTTCGCAACCGCCACCTAAAGCAAATCCGTTAACCGCTGCAATGACAGGCTTGCCAGATTGCTCTATGGTATCCATGGTACTATGACCGTCGGCCGACATTTTAGTAGCCTGCTCGACATTGAAGTTCACAAATTCAGAAATGTCTGCTCCGGCAGCAAAGGCTTTCGGTCCCGCGCCCGTAATAACAATACCATGCACCTGTGCATCGGCATTGCCCGCTATAACAGCTTCTTTAATTTCTCTTAAGGTGTCAATGTTTAAAGCATTTAACTTGCTCTCACGATTAATGGTGATGGTTAAAATGCCAGCTTCCTGATGGCTTAATATGTTCTGATACATATTGCAAAATTAAACCAATTTCATTATACTTGTAGATGTATTGATGAACATATTTAAAGCAATTGTCCTGTTTATTTTCACTGGCATTTTTGTCCAGACTATCCAAGCGGAAATTCCTAAAGACCTTATAAAAAAAATCCTGAAAGCTACTGCTGCTTTAGAAACTTATAAGGTCAATTACGCCCGTCAGTTTAAATACCCCAACGAAGCAGATACTGTAAGCGAACTATATCAGTCTTCTATTAGTCGCACCGATGTGGATATGTATGTAGGCTGGCACCAGATTTCATACTCGCGTTCAAAAACACCCAGAAGTATAGCCGCTGCCAACAATCAGGAAATCGCCCGTCTGAACTATAAAGAAAACCTTTACTATGCTCAGAACTATAAAGACAATCCTGCTAAATTCATTAGTAACCTTACAACATACCTCTACCAGCCTTTTCTCTACAACAAAACTGAACTGGAGGCTTTTTCTGTCTCTTCAGAAACGTCTGATGCTTACATCCTGAGTAAAACCGATACCACCAAAGATCAGAAACAAAGAGTAACGCTGTTGACTAAAACCACCCTGACCATTGCTAAAAAGACGTTCATGCCAGTCAAAGAAACTGTCGTATCAATACGCAATGGCAGAACGCAATTCGCGGCCTACGAATTATTGTCTTATCAGATTTTACCCAATACCTCGTATACCCAAATCCTCTCTCAATCCGACTCGTTTTTAAAAGTTATAAAAAGTGCGCCTTCAGGAGACTCTGTTAAATCTACCCGCAAAGACCTATACAAAAAACTTAAAGTTGGTGATACTATGACAGCGTTCAAGGCAAAAGGAATGGATAGCGCTGCACTAACTATTGATGCTGCTAAAGATTCTATAATTATTCTCGACTTTTTCTATACCACCTGTGCGCCTTGTATCGCCGCTATTCCTGAATTAAATAAAGTTCACGAACAATTTAAAAATACGGGTGTGTCAGTAATCGGTATCAATCCGTTTAATACTGATTGGGATCATCTTCCTAATTTTATATCCGATCATTCTGTTGCCTATCAAGTGCTTAAGACCGAGAAACAAGTGGTTTACGATTATGGGGTCACTGGATATCCGCGTTTAATTGTCATTAAAAATGGTATTATTGTAAAAATTTATTACGGTTTTGCTAAAGGGATGGATGCCGAACTAACAAAGCTGATAAATTCAATCAAATAATCTATGTATGTATTTCCAGTTTTAAATGGCTTGTGGCAAGGTTTCCTGATCAGCATTTTGCTTTTCGGTCCTGCCTTTTTTAAACTGGTGCATACCAGTATTCAGGATGGTTTTAATAAAGGCGTAATTCTGGCTTCTGGTGTATTCCTGAGCGATTTACTCGTGGCAGTGCTCTGTATTCTGGGTGTGGCAGATTTTATGCAGGTGCCTGCTTTCCAGAAATTGTACAGTCTATTTGCAGCAATTGCATTAATATTACTCGGACTGAAATATTTCAGACATCAGTACAAAGCCTTTCTTCAATCATACTCTGCCCGTGTTCCTCCAAGTAAAAGTTTGTTCAAAGGGTTTTGGTTGAATCTGATAAATCCGTTTACCTTCATTCTCTGGTTCAATGTTATGGCCTCTATCAGTAAAGAATATATCGGTGAACCCAATTATAAACTCTTGCTGGGTGTCAACCTTATCAGTATTCTGGTGGTGCTTTTTTTGATGGATGTGCTTAAAGTTTTTCTCTCTCACCTCATCGGTAGAAAATTAAATGCCCGCATCTTTTTCTCTATCAATAAATACTTCGGATTATTGCTAATGGTAATGGGTGGCATCTTTATGGCCCGCTTCTTTACCCTGGTGTTCTAAGCCTCAAAATACTGCTGCATTGGCTCCCAGTAATAGCTTTGCCATCCTTTCTCTAATCGGTCGCCACAATCTTCAGGGATATCACTCTGATGGAATTTTAAAAGACAACCGCCTTCGTGGGGCTCAAATTCAAAGGTGCAAATCGAATAATGGTTACGAGGCCACTAAAAAAAAAAAAAAAACCAGGCCTGTACTATTTTGCGATCCGGTATCAATTCAATGTTATAACCATGACAA
>JAIXYV010000035.1 GCA_027490055.1 Bacteroidota bacterium
AGTGCTTTGGTTTTGGTAGGATCAGCATGGGTATGGCCCCAAAGCCCCATGTAGTTGGTCGTGATCCATTGGTTGGGGCTTATGGTGCTGCGCAGAGCCTGCCCCTGTTTGTCCAAGAATTGAGCGATGGACCAACCCGTATAACGGCTGAAATCTAGCATGGCATGCGGGTTAGGCTGCTGGACCAATGCAGCAGGGTTCGGGATTGCGACTTGGTCCCAATTGGTATAGGTAACGCTCCAGAAGGCGGTGCCCCATGCTTTGTTGAGACCTTCGAGTGTGGTGTAGCGAGCCCGCAGCCAGCTGACGAAGCCCTGTTGGTTGGCAGGGCCATAGTCGTAACGGCTATAATGACTTGGTTCGTTATCTAGCTGCCAGCCCCAAACACGAGGATCCTTGCCATAGCGTTGGCCCATGGCGGTGGCTAGTTTGACACAAAAGGACTGGTATCGTTCGCTGGCCCAGCTGGCATGTTGGCGCGCACCGTGGACAAAAGGTTGGTTATCTTGTTTGTGGGCCAAAACCTCAGGGTATTTGGTGGTGAGCCAAGCAGGTGGCGTGGCCGATGGTGTACACATGATCACCTTGAGCTTGTGTTTGGCTGCCAAAGCCAAGGCGCTATCTAGCCAGCCGAAATTGTATTGTCCTTCTGTGGGCTCCAGCTTGTCCCAGGCGAACTCGGCAAAGTGGGTGAAGGTGAAGCCATGTTGCGCAATCGCAGCCAGATCCTGATCCCAACGAGATGGGGACCAATGCTCTGGGTAGTAGTAGGTGCCCATTTGCATCTGGTCAGCAGGGAGACCAGTTTGCCAAGCAGGGGCTGTGGTGCCCTTGGTTTGTTGTGCCCAAGCAGTGGTATAGGCCAAACAAAGGCAAAGGATGATTAATATCTGGAGGCTAAAGCGGTGTGGCATGGTGTTGCAAGGATACGAAGAAATGGGGGCCTAGTTAACCTTGTAGCGGGCGTAGATACTGATTTGCCTTTCTAGGTCTAGGATCTCAGCGGATATGGTTGTCCGGAAGTTGGCCAACCATGCTTCCCAATCGGTGCAATTGGTGGCATTGATATAGGACTCTGACTGTTGTTGGGCCAGGATTTGATCGGTTGTGATTTGGTATTGTTCGCGGAAGTAAAGCAATTGTTGTTGCAGCTTCATGATGCGCTCGGCAGAGGTAAGCTGTGTTTGAACGTTGGTTTGCATGGCTTTGATATTGGCCAAAACCTGCTTTAGTTTTTGGATGTTTTGCTCTGCGTAAGCCTCATTGATCAGGACTTGATTTTCGTGTGCTTGTTTGACTGCAACAGGATCTGATTGGTCGGCCTTGTCAGGATGACAAAGCAAACTGGCCTCTTTGAAAAGCGCTTTTAGTTGCTTTAGCTCTTCGTCTGATAGGTCGGCCAAGGAGTTGAGTGCATCTTTATTTTCCCAGAAATGCTGTTGCTTTTGTTTGGCCTCCTCATAGGCAAAACCAGATTCTGCTTTTTGGCTGGCTTGGTGTTTGAGTTTGGCTAGTTCTGTCCTGAGTGCATATAGATTTGTGAGCAGGTCTGATGCACCAGCTAATAGTTTCTTTTCCCAGTTGTTGATTAGGTCTTGGTTTTCATGTACTTGTTCTTGCAGCTGGATCATGGCTAGGCGCACCCAGCTAATTTCAAGTTTTAGGCGGTCAATTTCAGGATCTTGGTAGATGCTTATTGTTTTTTGCTGGTTACAATAGTGATCAATGATTTCTATTGCTTGATGATAGTGACGCTTATCGATGGCAATTACCAAGGAGTCAAACAGCGCACGAGCATTGGCCGATAGTTGATTATTGTCAAGCCTAATTTTGGTCATTTGATAACTCAATTCATCTTGGTCATCCTGCAAGATTATTTGACGTAATAGCCCCAACCTTAAAACAAATTGTCCATCAGAAAGAAAGGATGTACTTGATCTATCAAACTGTAACCATAGCTCTTCGAAAATGTTGACGTTCACCATGGTGTTGTCATGGTCCTCACTGATCGTGATCAACTCAACATTGTGTCTGGAAGCTGTCAGGGTCCAGTTGTACGAACCCATAATGGTAAGCCTATGGTCAATGATACACAACTTGATGTGCATTAAGCCACTTGATGCAGTTGCAATGACGACCCTACCGCCTAGTGACACCAGGGTTGAAAAGTCTAGCTTTTTGTTCTGCGGTTGGTCTGACAGCAAAATGCGCACCAAAATACCTTTGCTTTGTCGCTCCTCTAGAATAGCCAACAAGTTTGGATCCGTGAACCATGCCATTGCGACATCGATGGATTTATTGGCTGTCTTCAGGCGTTGTGAAATCACCTGCCTAATGTTGGAGATGTATGTTTGGGCCATGGGGTGCTTAGGAATGGAACTTTTAGGTTGTAAGTTAACTATTGGTGTAAATTTATTCTCCCAGAAGGTCATGGATCTTATTTTTTGCCTTACTATCTCCTTGCAGAGCGGCCAATTTGTACCATTTAATAGCCTCTGGCTTATCCATTTTAGTGCCTTCACCATTCTCAAAGCAAAGACCAAGTTGGTACTGAGCTGTGGTATGTCCTTGTTCAGCAGCTAGTTTATACCATTTGAAGGCTTCCCCGGAGGCATTTGCGACATCAATTTCGTATTTGTAACAGAAACCTAATCTATCCTGGGCGCTTATATGTCCTTGTAAAGCTGCTAGTTTAAACCATTTGATGGCCTCGAATATATTCTTTTCAACAGACCATCCATGGTAATAGTAAATTCCAAGTTTGAATTGGGCATAATCGTAGCCTTGGTCTGCTGCTATTTTACACCATTTTACTGCCTCGGATTTGTCACTTGTAACACCTATGCCATTATAATAACAAGCGCTTAAATTATATTGTGCATTAGCATTTCCTTGTTCCGCTGCGAGTTTATAACATTTGAAAGCTTCTATATATTCTGATCCGTAATTAAATAATTCGCCCAATTGGTTTTGAGCAGAGGTGTTGCCATTTCTAGCGGCTAACTTATACCATTCTACCGCTTCGCTTATATTTCTATTTACACCTTGGCCATAATAGTACATTTCTGCTTTGATATATTGTCCTAATGCGTTTTGAGATTTAATTAGCTCGTCTGCTATGGAATTGGCTTCATTGAAATTGTTTTTTATATAATATTCGTAAAATAATTTAATCTCTAGAATGTTGCTTTCGTCTGATTTGCAATTATACAACAGATGTCGTATTTTTGCTTCTTCATTCCGGATTTTATCGTATTTTTGAAATAGCACATTAGTTAATTCTATATTTGTTTGTATGGTGAGTTTTAATATAGAGTTAATATCTAATTTGAGGTGTTTATCAAGGAGGAGTGTCCGAATTGCTGGACTTATGAATTGAAGGTTTGATAGGTATCTATATAGATTTAGGACTGAGGATGACTCTAATTTCAGATCAGCTACCTGCAGAACTTGGCTATTGATGCGCATTTTTTCTTGTTCGGTTGCTCTAAACATAATCAATATTTGCGAATAGGTCATGATTAAGATACTGAAGTCGTCCGTATGCTGGTCAAACCAAGTTGGGTCACGTTCTGGATGTTGGAAACCTAAACTGCCTAGCTCTATAGCGTTCTGACCAAACAAGGCTGGCACATACATACCATCATAGTCAATTAGTTTCAGCTCACCATCCGTAACCATGATGTTATCATATTTCAGATCCCCATGTGCGATAGGTAGATCGAGCAAGTCCAGAAATAGGGAAATCATTTTTCGGGTAATTTCATTTAGTTTTCGCTTTATCCATAGATTTTCAATCCTAAGCAATAGTTTCTGCACTGCACCTCCTAAGGTTTCACCCTCAATCCAGTCCATAACAAGGACTGGGTATTCTTCGCCATCGATGAATAGTTCTTGGTCGTAGTAGTGGTAGGGTACAAAGTAGGGGCTGGGGTTCTCGTCCAGATATTCGGCAATGGCGGTGTATCTGGTTTTGCGGTCCTCTACCTCGTTCAGGAAACATTTGACGGCCACAAACTTGCCCTCAAACTCCATCTTAAACACCACAGCAAACCCGCCTGAAACTAGGTGGGGGCGGCCGTTGGCTGCCATTACTGGTTTGATGCCGACAAGCTCCTTGAAGTTGTCAGAGATCAGAATGGCTTCGGCGTATGCTGTGATCGATGGGTAGGGCATGGTCTAGGCTGTGAGGGTGATTTGGGTTTGGTTTTCTGAGCGGAGTTGGTCGGGCCATGGATGCTTAAGTTGCTCCAAGAAGCTTGACCCTGTTTTGAGCATCTAAATTACCCTGTTCAGCGGCCAGTTTATACAATTTCAAAGCTTCTACTTTATCAATGACAACACCTGTACCCAATTCATAGCATCTGCCTAGATTAAATTGTGCATTCGCATAGCCTTGTTTTGCTGCAAATTTATACCATTTTGCTGCTTGTACTTTGTCCTCTTTAACCCCACGTCCAATGAAATAGCATTGGCCGAGACTGGTTTGCGCGCTTGCATATCCTTGATTTGCTGCTAATTTATACCATTTAAAAGCTGAAACTTGATCCTTAGTTACACCAATGCCATTTGCATAGCAAATACCTAGATTAAATTGCGCCAAAGCAAAACCTTGCTCTGCTGCAAGTTTATACCATTTAACGGCTTCTGTTCTGTTTATTGCGACGCCATGTCCCCATTCATAGCATCTTCCTAAATTGCAATATGCTTTCAGTGAACCCAGACCAATAGCTGATTTAAACCAATTTACAGCCTTGTATTCATTTCTTGCTACACCATTACCCCAGTAATAGCATTCGCCAAGCACGTTTATTGCATTGATGTTTCCTTGTTTTGCGGCAGATTTATATAATTTAAATGCTTCTTGTTTATTAATTGCAACGCCTTCGCCATTTTCATAGCAACAGCCTAGATTGTATTGTGCCCATGAATTTCCTTGTTTTGCGGCCAGTTTATACCATTTGACGGCTTCTGTTCTATCTACGGCAACACCTTCACCATTGTAATAGCTAGTCCCTAGATTAAATTGCGCCGAGGTGTAACCTTTTTCAGCAGCAAGTTTAAACCATTTGACAGCTTCTTCTTTGTCAACTGAAACACCATCCCCCTCTTTATAAATTCGACCTAGCCTGTCTTGCGCTTCGGTATTTCCTTTTTCTGCTGCAAGTTTATACCATTTTAAGGCTTCTATTTTATCCTTTTCAACGCCTTCGCCATTATAATAGAAATTGCCTATAATGTGTTGTGCGCATTCATTTCCTTGTTCTGCAGCTAATTTATACCATTTGATGGCTTCTGTTGTATCCATTTCAACTCCTTCCCCAATGTCGTAGGATAAACCAAGATTAAGTTGCGCAAGGACATTTTCTTGTTCTGCTGCTATTTTGTACCATTTTACGGCTTCTTTTTTATCCATTTCAACACCATTACCATAGTAGTAGCATTTGCCTAGACTATTTTGTCCATAGCTATTTCCTTGTTCTGCACTTAGTTTATACCATTTGATAGCTTCTGTTTTATCTACTTCAATTCCTTCGCCATTGGCATAGCAATCCCCTAGAAAAAATTGAGAATAGGCATTACCTTGCAATGCGGCGAGTTTATACCATTTTACAGCTTTTGTATTGTCTATTGCAACGCCAATGCCTAATTGATAGCATAAACCTAATTTTACTTGGGCATCTTCATTATTTTCTGCTGCTAGTTTATACCATTTAAATGCTTCTATTTTATCTACGGCAACACCATTGCCATATTCATAACGAATGCCTAATTTACATTGTGCAGAACTATTTCCTTGTTTCGCTGCAAGTTTATACCATTTTATGGCTTCTTTTTCATCCATTACAACACCATAGCCATATTCGTAATATAAACCTAAATTCCGTTGCGCCCTAGCGAATCCCTGTGCAGCCGCAAGTTTAATCCATTTTAAAGCCTCTAATTTATCTATTGTAACACCTTTGCCATGGTCGTAATAAATACCAATTTTGTTTTGCGCCCTGGCATATTCTTGTTTTGCGGCAACCATGTACCATTTAAATGCTTCCTTTTCATTTTTTGCTAAACCTTTTCCATAGTGATATATTTCTGCGTTGATATATTGACCAAATGAATTTCTAGCTTCGATCAGTTTTTTTGCTGTGACGAGAGCTCGTTTATAGTTTTTTTGAATATAATACTCATAGAATAATTGAATCGTCTTTGTGTTACCCATATTTTCATTATATATAATTTCATTAATTTCTTTTTGCTCTTCGCTCAGCCTGTTTTTTCTACTTATTAGCACATCGTTTAATCCTAGATTTGTTTCTACCGTTAACTTTAGTATTGACGTTACATCCAATCTAAGGTATTTGTCCAGCAACAATGTACGGATAGCTGGATTGATAAATTGATGACCTGATATATCTCTATATTGATTTAAGATTGAGTTTGGGTCTAATTTTAAATCAGTGAGTTGTACCACCTGTCCATTACTACGTATTTTTTCTTGTTCGCCTGCTTGCGTCATTATCAATAGTTGCGAGTAGGTCATAATCAAGATGCTGAAGTCGTCGGTATGCTGGTCAAACCAAGTTGGGTCGCGGTCTGGATGCTGGAAACCTAAACTGCCTAGCTCTGTAGCTTTCTCACCAAACAAGGCAGGTACATACATGCCATCGTAGTCAATTAGTTTCAGCTCATCATCTGTAACCATAATGTTATCATACTTTAGGTCACCGTGGGCGATTGGTAACTCAAGCAGGTCCATAAAAAGGCTAACCATGTCTCGGGTTAACTTATTTAGGGCGAATTGTGACTTTAGATCGTCTATTGTTAGGAGTAGTTTCTGCACAGCGCCTCCTAAGGTTTCACCCTCTATCCAGTCCATGACAAGGACAGGGTATTCTTCACCATCGATGAATAGTTCTTGGTCGTAGTAGTGGTAGGGTACAAAGTACTCATTAGGGTTCTCATCCAGATATTCGGCAATGGCGGTGTACCTGGTTTTGCGGTCCTCTACCTCGTTCAGGAAACACTTGACGGCCACAAACTTACCTTCAAACTCCATCTTAAACACCACGGCAAACCCGCCTGCAATCAGGTGGGGGCGTCCGTTTGCTGCCATTACGGGTTTGATGCCGACAAGTGCTTTGAAGTTGTCAGAGATCAGGATGGCTTCGGCGTAGGCTGTGATCGATGGATAGGGCATGGTCTAGGCGGTGAGGGTTATTAGGGTATAGTCGTCAGAGCGGAGTTGGTTGCTAGCTAAGTTTAGGTGTATCAAAGCTTCAAACGCCTCTTGGCTCTGCAGTTGTTCGAATGGCTTTGATTGGCTTTCGGTTGCTGTTTTGGCATGGTAGAAGCCTTGAATAATGAATTCTGACAAGGCATCAGTAGCAAACAATGCCTTTTGGCCTAGTTGTAGCTCAAAGTTCTTTTTGACTGGACCTTGGGGCTCCAATGGGTCAAGCAGACTGATTAGATAGGGTGGTTCTGCAAACTTGTTGGGTTCCTCATATTGAATTGGTGTTACAAAGAGGGTATCATGACCTCTATACTGATGCATACAGGTATCTCCAACGGTGTAAATCACAAAGCTGATTGGCCCAACTTGCCACAAAAGTAATAGGGTGGCACAAGCCCCATGTTTTTCGAATTTGTAGCGTTGACTCTCTGTAAGCGATGGGTTAGCAAGCATATCTAGGAAAAATGGTTCCCAGATCGATCCAAGCCAATTTTCTAGTTCCTTATAGCCTTGGATTACCTCATGCTGCCAACGTATTTTGGCTTGGTCTATTAGATACTGCGCCCAATTCCCTGCAAATAGGCCAACGCCGCCAGCTCCATCGGATAAGGCAACAAGCAACCTTGGGTATCGTGGTGCTTTCCCTAGGTCGGTAACATCCGTATTGATCCAATACCGATCTTCTGACTGGCGGTTTGGTTCGTTTGGTTTGGCGAGGGTGTAGGCATTGATAAACATGCTAGATACGTTGAGTACGGATGGTGCCTATCTGGAGCAGTCGCCAGATTTTGGTCATTTCGCTGACGTTGTAGGCCATTGCCACTGGCATGTTGTTTCCCTTGATAGGAGGGCAGATATCAGCAAGCCTAGCCCTGAACATTGGCGTATCGGGCAGGATTGAACTCATTTCGTATAGCTGTTGGGCATAGTCGTCTGAGGGCAGCTCAGCCAATGAAGTTGGTAGAAAAGCCTCGTCCCCTTCGTTAGGCGATAGGTGTATGTTGAATAGCAGCACATTCCCATCCGTGGTATGGACCTGTTTGAGGCGTGAAGCGGTTGCAAGCAAGTGATCATTGTCTGCATCAGTTGCGGCCCCATCCGTTATGTTGAACACCATTGGGGGGAAACTGTTGGGGTATCGCTTGATCCAGTTAGCAATGTGCATTGTTGCCGTGTTGAGTGCATGTTGCATCGGTGTTTGGCCACTGGCAACGGCCTCAATCCAGATTGGCTTTTTGACCTGAATGGTTTGGGTACCGCTACGTGTTTTGCGGGTTTCTTCCACCTCGATTTCGCTAATTTTGTGTGCTTCTAAATCCGTGGTATTCACCCATGGGTTTGTAGGATCGGTTGTTTCCCAAATCAGATTGCATTCTTCATTTTGATTACCGTATCCAATCATCAACAGGTCAAAGTAACCCCGTGCTCCTTCATTCCTGGTTACACTCATCAGCAGCTCATATAGCAGTCCATTGACTACATCTGCTAGGGCTTGGGCCAAAGTGATGCTTTGTCCATTATGGGTTACTTCGCTTTCCATCGATCCTGACTGGTCAATCAGGAATACCAAGGCTGTTGGAGTAGTGCGTGATATTTCCGCCACATAGGTCTTCTGATTAAGCACCAGGGACTGAATTTCCGCCAAACTGGCTGATAGCTGGGCGGATAGGGCAGTAGTTTGGGTCTGGATGATCGACATACTGCAATGATACTAAAAAGCAAGCGCAGGGCTATAAGACTACGTATAAAATTATGGTCTTAATCCAATTCCCGAAGCTATACTCCTCTTGAGTTTCGTCAATCAATAAATTAGCTTGTTTACTCTGCCTTACTCCCCTTCGGGTGCGCCTTTTGGTAAGCCTCCCGTAGTTGTTCAAAGGCGTTGTGGGTATAGACCTGGGTGGCGGCTAAGCTGCTGTGGCCCAGTAGTTCTTTGATGGCCATCAGGTCGGCACCTTCGTTCAGGAGGTGGGTGGCAAAGGTGTGGCGCAAGACGTGGGGGCTCTTCTTGCCAAGGGTGGTGACGGCCCCTAAAGCGGATTTCACCAAGCGCTGTACCCAGACGGGATAGATAGTCTCGTTTTTGTCCGTTACCAAGAGTGGGCGGTTAGGCGCTGCACTTGTTGGGTAGGCTTCGTTGCGTTGGCGTTGGTACTGCTCGATGAGCTGAGCTAGTTGCGGATGGATCGGGATGATGCGTTCCTTGAGGCGTTTGCCCATGACCTTGATGGTTTGGGCTGCATGGTTGATGTCTCCATCCGTCAGGCCAATAAGCTCCGTGAGGCGAATGCCGGTACCGTAAAGCAGCTCTAGGACTAGGCGTTGGCGGCTGTCTTCAAAGTTAGTGGGGGCCTCTTGCGCAAAGAGGGAGGCCATATCCTGTGTGGGAACAAAACTGGGTGTGCGCTCTGGCAGTTTAGGGGCACGAAGCCGCAGGGTAGGTAGCTCGGTTATGGCTTTGGTTGCCAGCAGGTGTTTGTAGTAGGCGCGCAAGGTTGCCAGCTTGCGGCTGACGCTCCGAGCCAAGGTATCGGTCTCGGCCAAGGAGATGACCCAACTGCGCAATAGCAGTGGTGTGGCTGTCAATAGCCCTTGGCCTTGCTGCAGGAGGTGTTGGTCCAGCTGTTTGAGGTCCGATAGGTAGGCCGCGATGGTGTTGTTGCTATACCGTCGCTCAAACTGCAGGTAATGCAGGAATGATCGCACCGCTGGGTGTTGCTCGCCCCAAGCCATCATCCCTTCATGATAGGGTGTTGGTGCTGGTTGTGGAGCATTTGTGGCCATGGCGGAGGGGGGGCGTTCGTTTGGCTTTGATGTATGCTGCTAAACGTTGATCTGAAGCAAGATAGGAAATTGGGAGTTAGCCAGCAGCTATAGTGAGGCTAGTATATGCAGAAAAGGGGAACTTGCTAAGCAAGTTCCCCTTGATATATCTAGAGAATGCGAGACGAACTAGTCGTTGTCGCTATTCCACATAGCCTGACGGTAAGCGGCCTTCAAGCGTGTGGTACGCTCGGTGATTGAAGGCTTCTCGAAGTATGAACGGCGACGGAGTGCACGAAGTACACCAGTACGCTCAAATTTCTTCTTAAAACGCTTCAGCGC
>JAIXYV010000052.1 GCA_027490055.1 Bacteroidota bacterium
CATGATTCACGGTATAGATTCACAGGAGAAACTAGTTGATATTGCTTCTAAATATCAGCCCGACCTGGTGTTTAATGCCAATAATTTTGCCGCTAATCTGGCACTTTATCAGGATAGAATTTCTCTCGATTTTTTAACGGGCTATTTTATTGAGTACTCTCTCTCTGTAGATAATCTGTTCGTCATACTTTTAATTTTCAATTCGTTTGCAGTGCCAAATCAATACTATAAAAAAGTATTGTTCTGGGGTGTCATTGGTGCCATTATACTGCGTATGTTATTCATTTTCTCTGGTTCAATGCTAATCGCTAATTTCCATTGGATTTTATACGTATTCGGCGCTTTCCTGGTTTTCTCAGGCCTAAAAATTCTATGGTCGAAAGACGAAGATGAAACTATGGATATTGAAAAGCATCCAGTGGTGAAAATGGCTTCGAAATACTTCAAACTTTGGCCGGAATATGTGAAAGGTAAATTTATCCATAAAGAAAATGGCATTAAGCACCTGACGCCTTTGTTTCTGGTATTGTTAGTGGTTGAATTCAGTGATCTTGTCTTTGCTGTTGATTCTGTGCCGGCGATTTTCTCAGTTACAAAAGATCCTTACATCGTATTCTTCTCAAATATTTTTGCCATAATGGGCCTCAGAAGTCTGTTCTTCCTGCTCAGTAATATCATGCACCTGTTCTCGTATTTAAAATACGGACTGGGTGTTTTGCTGGCTTTTATCGGTGTAAAAATGCTGTTCGAACACTGGTTTGCTTCTATCGGTTTCAATAACCTGATTTCATTGATGGTGATTTTAAGTATTTTGTCCGTCAGCATCCTTTTGAGTCTATTGTTTCCGAAAAAACCTGCTCATTAATAGGGATTAAATCAACAATCATCGATTTTTCTTGAAATAATTGCTGAAACTGACCTAATATTGGTCGTCGTTTGAAATTCCGTCTATACATACGCCTGCTTTTCGAAAGTTTGTCAATGGCTTTTCAGTCGCTGATCAGCAACAAACTCAGATCCATACTGTCCGTCATTGGAATTAGTATCGGTATATTTTCTATTATCACCGTTTTCACTGCCGTAGATTCCCTTGAAATGAACATCAAAAAAAGTGTTCAGTCGCTGGGTAAGAATGTTATCTATATCGATAAATGGCTCTGGGTAGGCGGCAGTAACGATTATCCATGGTGGAAATACATGAACCGACCTAATGCCCGATACAGCGAAGTAAGAGCTCTAAAAGAACAGCCGGTTAATCAGCTCTTAGATGCAGTTGCTTTTACAACATCGCAAAGTTCGACCATCAGAGCAGGTGATAAATTTCTTGAAAATGTAAAAATTGATGGGCATAGCTTTGAATTCAGTAAAATCGAAACCCTCGAAATTTCTGAAGGTCGCTTCTTCAACGAATTCGAAGATCTCAATGCCAAGAATGTGGCTGTTTTAGGACATAATGTGGCAATGGGTCTGTTTGATAAAGACAAAGGTTTAGTAGGCAAATCCATCACTATGTTTGGTAAGAAGGTTGAGATTATTGGTGTGTTTAAAAACCAAGGCGACAATATCGTGAATCTGGATTTTGATGACGATATCGTGGTACCAGTTAAGTTCCTTCAATACCTTACCAACGAAACCAATGGTACCAACATCATTGTTAAAGCGAAAGATAATGTTGGTGCTGATGCTGTGTACGAAGAACTAAGAGGTAGTATGCGCTCTATCCGCAGGCAGAAACCACAGGAGGAAGATAATTTCTCTCTCAATAAGATCTCATTTCTAAGCGATGCAATAACTGAATTATTCAAAACCATCAATAAATTTGGTTTAATTATTGGGCTTTTCTCACTACTGGTGGGAGGCTTCGGCGTTGCCAATATTATGTTCGTATCAGTAAAAGAAAGAACCAATATCATTGGTATTCAAAAAGCACTTGGTGCTAAAAACGAATTTATCCTCTTTCATTTCCTGACTGAAGCAATTGTGTTAAGTATACTCGGCGGTATCATTGGTATCATGCTCACCTGGGGCGTTTCGGGTTTATTAAATATGTTTATTTCTGGTACCGAATCTTCTTTCAGAATGGTGCTCACCTGGGGCAATGTTTTCCAGGGTATAATGTTTGCCTCTGTTATTGGTTTACTGGCGGGTTTAATTCCGGCCTACAGAGCCAGTCGCCTCGTACCGGTAGAAGCCATCAGAAGCAAATAAAATAGCCGCTACAAATTGAATTGTAACGGCTACTAACCTATTATTTATTCCTCAGCGTTATAACGACTTCGTCCGTCTTATACTTCAATTCAGTCGTGTTGACACTCACAATATCAAACGTATCGCGCTCTCCAGACTGATTGATAATTAATCGCGATTCATTGTTGATCAGCTTCCAGCTTAAAACCATACGCTGTGAGTCTAATGCATCACATTTCGTAGCGCCTTCATCCGCATAGCCTTTACGCTCATCTGTAAAATGATGCATAATATTATCTTTAATACAGGCATCCATAAACGGTGTAACATCCATGGTATCCATCATAACCGAATGTATCATCCAGTCTTTTCCAATCAAGGCTTGCTGTCTAACTGTTAATGTCGATTTAGGCGTTACTTCACCATTTTCCTTGTCTTTGCAGGCCTGAACACTCATGGTCAGAATCGCTGCTGCTAAAATTATTCTTTTCATTTTTTTATTGATATTTTTTGGCATACCTCTCCCCTGAATTCAGTTCGAATCTGCCGGTTTTTCTACTTAAATTACTTATTAATAGAGTTTGTAACCAATACTCAGAAAGCACATATTCCCTCTGAAATACTGAGTAGCACCATAACCTACCCTGCTAGTACCTAAACTCGCTGATAATTGAGCACTTAGTTTTTTATAATTAACTCTAAATGCTGGTTGAATCTGCAATAACTGTGGATTGGTATAACTGATAATCATATTGGTGTTTTTAAGATTCTCTCCACTCTTGGTGATAATCTTTGATGAGTTAAATCCAACTACCAATTGCAATCCTGCTGAGTATGTCAGATACGACTTCTTAGAATTAAACTCTAACATAAATGGAAACACAAATTGATAGATACTTGTACGTGAATTGTAATTTCCCTTGGTTACTGATAATACACTATCTGCATAATATCTGAATACGCCGTTTTTAACCTCAGATTTCACTTCTGTCACTTCGTAATTCCCTCTTGCAACAAAGACATTATATCTGAATTTAAAACCTGTTATATAGGTCATTTTTGTATTCTTAAACGGTCGGCGTTTTTCTTTTATATTTAATCCTAAACTAAATCCTGGATAGACTCTTTCCGGAGTAATCTTTATAAAACTGGTTTTTGATGGATTACTGGTGCCATTGGTTAAATCCTGATACCTGTAGAAAATTGCTGTATCAGCCCTTTGCTCCTTGCCGGTACTCAACAAATACAAGGTACCCAACTCTACCTCTCTGAACCACGATACCCTTTTTTTACTCTCTGGCTCTAAAGGCACTCTGCTCATACTGGCGGTTGCGACTGAGGCACTCTTCGATATTTTACCTACACTAATTTGTATAATACTTCCTGAATCTTCAAGATTTACTGTCACCTTATTGCCCGTCTTTGGCATAGGCAAGGTGATATGCTCTGATCCCAATTGAATTTTAATGGTATCATTACTGTTTTGTGCTTGGATAATTCCTGCACTCATGCAAGCGACTATCGCTATAAAACTTCTTTTCATTTTTGATTTTTTAATTAGTTAAAGGCACCACCAGAACAGACATGTCTGCAGCTATGTATTCTATGTAGGTGATATGTTTTTCTTTGTCTTCTACGATATGTGTTCTGGCATTGTCAAGAAACTTGGATAAACTAATGCCATCTTTCTTGTTCATGACATCTGCCATGGTATAACGCTTTTCTTTAAATGCTAAATCGCTGTTGTCTATCTCTGAAAATGCTTCCTCGGAAATACTCACTTTAAATCGTGGCGCTATTTGAGTGTTTGCAATTTCTATAACCTTCGGCACTGGCTTTGCATCAACAAGCTCGGCAAGAGGCATGTCGTTCCTTGTCTCCTTTAAAGCAGTAACAGTATCCTGTTCAAAAATGGGTAAAACCCTTGTATTGCGATCAGTCTTTTCTATAGTCGCAACAGCTTCTTCTGTTTGTTTAATGCCCTCTATGCCCGATGGTGTAGTGGCTTTTACTTCAGGTAAATTGTTTTCTACTAATGGTAACTGAGAATCTGGTCTTTCTGATTGTCTGACTACCAAGATGGATAACCCTAATAACAAAAGTAAAGATGCTGCTAATGCCAATGGTTTGTAAAAGAATACAAATCCTTTGCGATCAGAAGGTTCACGTGTTAAACTCTCCAGAAATTCAGCTTCCTTCTCTTTGTATGCTTCCGTACTTTCGGTATACTGAGCCTTACTCCATTGCTTCCACTCAAATGTCAAAAAGGTATCTGCATGAATCTGCTCAAGTATATTCTCGCGAACCTCTTTGGAATACTCATTCTCAAGTAAACCAAACATGATTTCTTCATAATTATCGCGCGTTATAATGACCTTTTTCATAGTGCTTCAATTGTGGTAATTGTTTCCTTCATCGACTTTCGGGCCCTGAATAAATAGACCTTTACCTGACTCATATTTAAACCTGTTATTTCACTTATTTCGTTATAATCATACCCCTCCAAATCTCTCAATAATATCAGCTGTTTCTGCAAATCCGGTAATTGCTCCAAAGCCATTGCTACCAGCTCTTTGTCAGAATACGAAACATCTATGCTCCTGCTGCTCGCCGGTACATTGCTCAAAACTTCAATATCTGTTTCGTTTTTTCTCATTCTAAAACTGTCAATTCCTTTTCTGAATACTACCGTAAATAAATATTGCTTTGCCTTTGTTGCATCAATTGAATCTTTGTTCTTCCACAACACCTCAAAAGCATCCTGCACCGCATCCTTTGCCATATCCATATTATTGAGTTGCCGTCTGGCAAATCGCAATAAATGCGGCGACCATTGTCTTACGATGGTATTAAATTCGGTAGTGTTCAAATTGTTTCGGGTATATGTCGTTCAGACTTTTAAAAAAGTTACCATTGATAACTTCAATTTTAAGAATTTATTGCAATAAACTGATTTACAGGAGTATAAAATTACTTATCAATCATGTGTTTTGCCACAATGCGGACAAACCTGCTTCTTAGGTTGCTGACTCAACTTCAAAAAACCTGAAGTTAAAATAGAAGTTGGTATGGCAAATAATAACAAGCCCACCATAGAAATTAATCCGCCTGTGACTTTTCCTATTACTGTTACCGGATAGACATCGCCATATCCTACTGTAGTAATAGTAGAAACAGTGTACCACATGGCAGTAGGGATATCAGAAAACTTGTCTGGTTGTGCGTCCTTCTCTGCGATGTAAATGATGCTGGACGCAAAAACAAAAACGAATAAAATGAAGATAAAACTTACCAGCAATTGCTCGCGCTGAATATAAAAAACCTTGCCTATTAACTTAAAGGCTTCAACATATCTGATTGCCTTAAATAAACGCAATACCCTGAATATGCTGAATATGTAAAATCCACTGTAATTCGA
Organism: Bacteroidota bacterium; assembly: GCA_027490055.1. Lineage (GTDB taxonomy): Bacteria > Bacteroidota > Bacteroidia > NS11-12g > UBA955 > JABMMZ01. Next base: position 5,606 of record JAIXYV010000052.1, read on the forward strand.
AGAAAATACAATAAGATAGAATGGAATGATTGATAGAATATCAATCAACATTAATGGGGTGAAGATATATTTCAAACGACCCCTAAACGGTCTGGTATAGCCATGTATCTCAGTACAAGTATACACCCGCATCAGATACTCGATAGTAAAAAACACCATCGTTAAAACCTCTAATGCAAAGAAATAAGTAGAATATGTATGTCTGATTGAACCAACAGTTTCAACAATCAGCAAAAACGAACTTAATAGTATTAAAGCAAACAGAAGGCCATGAAACAGCCTGTTCAATGGCTTTCTGCTTTTATGGTCGTCTAAAACCAGAAACAACTTCCTTTTGAAACTTGTATGATGTTTCATACGAGTGGAGTTGCTATGAAATTACCCGTTAGCTTTCTTGTGATCGGCCAGGAATTTGGCAAGTCCGATGTCTGTTAGTGGATGATTTAACAACCCTAAAATGGCATCTAATGGACATGTAACAACGTGTGCACCTGCCTCTGCAGATTTAACAATATGCAAAGGATTTCTTACTGATGCTGCAAGAATCTGCGTTTCGAAACCCTGCATAGAATAAATATGCGAAATCTGTGAAATCAAATCCATACCATCCCAGCTAATATCATCTACTCTGCCAATAAATGGAGATAAGTAAGTTGCGCCAGCTTTTGCTGCTAAAATAGCTTGTCCGGCAGAAAATACCAATGTGCAATTGGTTCTGATACCGTTCGCTGTAAACCAACTGATCGCTTTGATACCATCTTTAATCATTGGAACTTTTACAACGATGTTTGGATCGATAGCTGCTAAACGCTTACCTTCTTCTATCATGCCCTCAAAATCTGTAGAAATTACCTCGGCACTTACATCTCCAGAACCTACGATGTCGCAAATATCTTTGTAGTGCTTCATCACGTTCTCTGTTCCTGTAATACCTTCTTTTGCCATCAAAGATGGATTGGTAGTTACTCCATCAAGGATGCCTAAGTCTTTTGCTTCCCTGATCTGATTTAAATTGGCTGTATCGATAAAGAATTTCATGTTGCAAATTTACTGAATTGATGCCCTCTTCAAAGGCACAAGTTTTACACAGAAAGCTTCTCTTTAAAGCCTTTTTTATCGTACTTTGCAAACCTATGAACCACCTGAATGGCCTGATACTTGAATCGCTCTGCCACGCTTTGCAAAACCACTGCAAAGACCAGCAGATTGTAGATTGTTTCAGCAATAGTCAGGATGAATTTATTCTTGCCTTCCCCAGCTTTTATATCAAATGTCTCTTTTACAAGGGCGAAATCTTCTTCTTTACCGGAGTATCTGCGCCCGCTAAAAGTCGACTTTTTAAACCTCAGTTTCCTGAAATTCACGAAGCTTCAGTCTCTGCCATTGTGCCCCATACCTTCGAAAGAAGCTTTCACATCGACATTAATAATCATTACACGCTGGTATTCAAATGCCACGGTCGTAAGTCAAATATTTTATTGATGCAGGATCAGCAGTGCATCGATGTTTTTAAACGTCACCTGGAAAAAGATACTGAACTGTCTCTGCCAGATGTTTACAGGCCTGTAACTTGTGTGTTTAACGAAAAAGCCTTATCAGACCTTATACAATTCAAAGAATACTACCCTTACCTACCCGCTGATCTCTTCCCAGTCCTTCAAAATCAGTCGGCCTCCGTATTTGATTCTGTTATCCAACAACACCGACACCTTAAAAGTATCCGTTTTGATAAAGACACATTTGAAATTGTGGCAGGCAATTCAGATCTGGAATTCCTTGAGGGACTTAATCAATTCGGCAACTACTGTCTTAAAGTAAGAACCTTTAACGAACAACGTGAATCCCTACTGAATCAATGCCAGCAGGCCATTTCAGATAAAGAACATTTTATCGCTTCTAACCAAAAAGCGCTTGAAATCCTTAAAGCTAAACGTCCGGATGGCGAACTGGGAAATATCATTCTGTCTGGTTTGTATGCTATTAAGCCTGGAATGAAATCGGTAGTTCTAAACGATATTTATCACAATACCAGCATCGAGATTGCCCTCGACCCAGACCTGAATGGTGTTGAAAATGCTGAAAAATATTTCAAGAAAGAAAAAAGTCTGCCGCATAGTATCAGACTGCTTGAATCAAAAATTATCAATGCCGAAAACACCCTTAAAGACCTCCGATCAAAACTCAGCATCATTGAAAATGCCACCGACTTTAAAGGTCTGAAAAACCTGGTTAAACAACATAAAAAAGAACAGGACCAGGAACACTTGCCTTACCGCAAATTTGACGCTGAAGGCTTTGATATTTATGTCGGCAAACATGCCGATAGCAACGAAAAACTTTTGAACTATTACAGTGATAAAAATGATACCTGGCTGCACGCTAAAGATGTTTCAGGTAGTCACGTGATCATTAAATCTGGCAAAAACTCTAAAATACCGGAATCTGTTCTCGAAAAAGCGGCATCACTGGCGGCCTATTACTCGCGCAACAGAAAGCAAAATCTGGTGACAGTGACTTACACTTTAAGAAAATTTGTGAGAAAAATTAAGGGTGCAGAAAAAGGTAAGGTGACCGTTTCTGGCGAAAAAACACTACTGGTAAAACCTGGTCTCTAATTACCGTTTTATAATGCCACCTTTCAGTTTATCCAAAGCTTTACCCTTGCCTTCCTGAATCTTTTTATTGGCCTCTTCTTTGGCTTTTTCCTCAAGCTTACGCTTCTCTTCAAGTGCCTTGTCTTCTAATGCTTTCTTCTCTGCCGCGGCTTTATCTATTACTTGCTGCTTAACTCTGTTAACAGAATCAATGGCTTTCTGTTTGGCTATATCTGCTCTGCGTTTGGCTTCGTCGATAGCCGCCTGCTTCTGTTGCTCTGCCTGATCCTTTAACTGATCTTTTACGCTGTTTACAAAAGCGTTTTTAGCATCATGTAAACTTACTTTTACATCTGGTTTATTAAAGAAGCCTCCAATCAGCACATCCACATCTACAATATCGCTTAAAGTGACATTAACACCTTTTTGCCTGGCCTGAGCGGTAAGCGAATTTAAAGCAGTATTGGCTTCACCAAAATCTTTTCTTGGTATAGATAATTTAGCGACATATTGCATGCTCTGATCTAAAGCAGTAAATCCACTAATCTTCGCTTTAGCACCTGTCCACAATGGCACTATCATCGAATCCATGATTACTTTGCCATTGGCGATACTCAATTTAAAATTCAGATTCTTTAAATTCAGATTCTTCAGCTTGCTAAGTTTTAACTGATCGGCAATCATATTCAACACCGGCAAATTCTTAACGGCTACATCGGCTAAACCTAACTGCAAATTACCAGTCACCGTCGGGTAAGCCATACTTAAATCCTGATTGAAATTATTGGACAAATTCAGTTTAGCATTGAACAAGCCTTGGGTATACTGAGCAACAGGCATCAATTTGCGAACTACATCAAAATTATTGAAGGATTGAATGATGTCTAAAGACTGAATATTGAAGTCGATATTACTAAACGGAAACTTAGGGTTTTTGGCATCATAAACACCATTTAAGCCCATTGAACCACCCAGGAGATTAACGCCCACTTTCTCGAAGAATAACTCTTTATCGCGCATGATAACTTTGCCCTTTAAATCGGTTAATTTCAAATTATCATAAATCAAGGTCTTGATGTCCGACGCAAACTCAAAGTCGATATTACCCGGTACTTCAAATGCTTGAAGCGCCACTGTATCAGCTGGTGTTGGCTCCTTCACTGCCTTGTCATCACTCAAAAATTCATTAGCATTAAAATAGCCTGAATTAAGTGTAAACTGCCCTTTCAGCAATTCGTCTCTGAGCATATAGGCAAATAGGTTGTCTATTTTTCCATTGACATCAAAATCGCTCATACCCGCATTACCCTTGCAGGTTTCGAGTACTATGCTCTGCGGATTAAAGGTCATCATCGCATTTAAATTAGTGCCCATTGGCAAACTCTCTGGATCTTTATAATGAAAATTGTCTGCGCTTATACTACCTCTCGCGTCAAATGTCTCAAGGGCCATCTTTTGCAAGGTGCTTAACTTGCCTTTAAAACTGACATCGCTTCGTATCTTACCACTGATTTCTGTAGCTTTATCTAAAGGAATGAAACTTCTGAACTCGTTTAAATTTATGGTTCCTTTTAATCCGCCATCCATATAGGGATCGCTAACAGGTGTCTTTACCAGCAAATTGGCATGTAAGGCCTCTCCTGCTACTATGGCATCAAATCTGGATAGATTAACCACCGTGTTATCCATATACCCTGTGGCATTGTCGATGGCTAAATTAACAAAAACGCTTTGTAATGATTTCGGCATGTCAGGATATTGAAAATACCCATTGTCTACATCCAGTTTCAATCCGAAACCAGGCATTTTATCATCCGTCATTTTACCTTTTAGATACCCATTCAATGCAATCTTACCGCTAGCTTTAACTTTGTCAAAACTATTGCTGTATATGCCAGGAACTATAGATAACAATGTTTTAAAATCGGTTTTCTTGGTGTTGAACTTAATGTCAAAGTCCATGTCAGCATCATTCATGTCCACAAAACCCTCGCCACCAATCTGCAAATCATTTAAATGAATGTCATTGTCTTTAAACACAAACTTCATGTCTTTCATGTTCATGTCCAGGTTGGCTTTGATGTCTGTTTTAACTTCCGATAAATAGTTGATGCCTCCGTAGCCCAGCGTCATGGCTTCGGCCGTGGTACTGGTCTCCATCAGAAACTGATCCAATGTGAAATCCCCTTTTAAAGTATGATCAAACTGACTTAAGCTCGTGTAAAAACCGAGCGAGCGGTCGTCATAAACCAAATTACCTTTTTCTATCTCGAGTTTTTCGAGCGCCATTTTGAACTTTGAAGTTCCGGTATCTGCACTCACTGTTGTATCTGCTTTGCTGATATCCCAGTTGGCTTTGCCATTTTCAAGGACCAGCAAATTGATCTTTGGCTCTGAAAGACTAATCTTATTAATTTCCATAGTCTCGCCCCTGATGACACTCATCACATTCAAGGCTACTGAAATCTTAGGAAGATATACCAGCGTATCGCCGGCAAATGTGTCTTTACCGATGATACTGACTTGCTTCATACTGACAGTCAGTTTCGGAAAACTACTGAAAATATTGATGCCAATATCATCAGAAAAATTGACTGTTGCATTGAGACTCTTATTGGCCTCTTGTCTGGCCATATCGATAATTTTACCTTTAAATAAGAAAGGAAGGGCAATCAGTGCAAGGATAAGCACCAATAGAGTGATACCAGAAATTTTCAGGAATTTTTTCATCTTAGTTTAATTGAAACAAAAATAGTGCAAATATATTGCGTGTGTTATGAGCTGTGTCGCGCCAGGAAATCTTCGTAGGCCAATAGAATACCTTCTTGTAAAGATGTTTTATGCTGCCAGCCTAAACTGTGCAAAAACGACGAATCCATTAATTTCTTCGGTGTACCATCAGGCTTACTGCTGTCAAACTTCAACTCACCTTCAAATCCAATGATGTCTTTTATCATCAAGGCGAGGTCTTTTATACTTAAATCAGAATTGCAGCCGATATTCACAAACTGCTCTCCGTCGTAATTTTGCATGAGGTACAAGGCGGCATCTGCCAGATCATCAGCAAACAGGAATTCACGCATTGGTGATCCTGTGCCCCAAACCTCTACGTGACTGGCGCCACTCACTTTCGCTTCATGAAATTTTCTTATCAATGCTGGCAATACGTGAGAATTCTGAGGGTGATAATTATCGTTAATGCCATACAAATTGGTTGGCATTACACTGACGAAATTACAATTATACTGATCGCGATAGGCTTCTACCATTTTAATGCCAGCGATCTTAGCAATGGCATAAGGTTCGTTGGTATGCTCTAATAAGCCGGTCAGGAGATAAGACTCTTTCATTGGCTGAGGCGCCATTTTTGGATAGATGCAGCTACTGCCAAAAAACATCATTTTCTTTACCCCATTGACATAAGATTGATGAATGATATTGTTCTGAATGCAAAGATTGTCATGAATAAACTCAGCTCTGTAGGTATTGTTAGCGACAATTCCACCCACTCTTGCTGCAGCCATAAATACATATTCGGGTTTTTCCTGTGCGAAAAAATCGGCCACCGCCTGCTGATTTCTCAGATCGAGTTCAGAAGATGTTCTGGTAATAATATTGGTAAATCCAGCCTTCTGTAAGGCACGAGTTACAGCACTTCCCACCATACCACGGTGTCCGGCAACATAAATTTTTGAGCCTGTTTGCATCATCTTAGATGTGCAAAATTAAGAATAAAGTATCAAATTAAGGTGATATGACTATTCAACAGTCTGTGCCTATTCCATTATTTAAGGCACTTAACAATTCTCTACTTAGATTTACGGAATCCATATCGATACACTTTCTTCTGATAAAGTGCCGTATTTAGATCGTCATTTTTAATCAGGAGATAGCTCTCTTCATTACTTATAAGTCCGTTGTCTAAATAGCTTTTCTTGTAGGTGTGTTCTAGCTTTCCGGTAAAATCATACACCTGATTTTCTATTAAATGCCCCTGTGTGTCGTAAATATAACGGTGCTCAAAAAGTGTATCAGTACTATTTTTTCCGGTGGCATAATAGCGCTCCAGCTGATTTTTACTGTTGTAAGCGTAATAATAATTTTCTGTGGCTTTAGCCGATAAAATGGTCTGATGCTTTACCCTGGTTTTCGAATCGAAGGCATAGACTATGGTTCTGAATATCTCTGAGCCATAGGTGTATACCTCAGTAATCAAAGTATCGTTTTTGTATAAGTAAGTAGCCTCTACTGGTAATTCTTTCTGATTGATAAAATTAACCGACTTGTAGCGCACTTTCTGCTTCTTGTTATTGTAAAAAAATGAATCTCGAGATATCAGACGCTTCTCCTTGCCATTGTCTGATGAATACAAATTCTGAATGATAAGCTGTGTGTCTTTATTGTAAATGAACTCTATGAACCCATCATTGCGCTGATCTTTCATGGTCATTTTCATCTTTGCTCTGTCAAAAATGATGCTTAAATCGGGCGTTAACTGATTGTCCTTGCTCCATTTTAAAATGGTACACGTATCTATCTTATTCTCATAAATCAAGCGAATAGGAAAATACTGCTCAGGCGTTATCTGTGCTTTGCCACTAAGTGTATAAAAAACCAGTAAGAAAAAAAGTAAGGTTTTGCGAATTGTCATCAGTGTACAGACGGTTAATCTGAGTAACAGGTTGTATGGCCTCAGTAAAATCTGATTATTCGAAATAACTCATGGTTCTGAAACCACCTTCTTTCAGATATTCATCTTTTTTCATCAAATGCAAATCACTTTGCATCATGTCATTGACTAAATCTGCAAGCGTGTGCTTAGGCTTCCATCCGAGTTTCTCTCTCGATTTGGTAGCATCACCGATCAGTAAATCTACTTCTGTTGGTCTGAAATACTTTGGATCAACATTGATAACTTCTTTACCAACTGTTAAAGATGCTACATTAAGCTTCAATTCTTCTGCTCTTGCTGCATCAACCGAAGCAATTATGCCCTTTTCTTCAACACCTGTTCCTTCGAAGCTAAGTTCTATTCCCAGATATTTAAAGGCCATTCTGGCAAACTCTCTGATTTCTGTTGTAACACCGGTTGCGATTACATAATCTTCTGCTTTGTCCTGCTGAAGTATCAGGTGCATGGCTTCGATATAATCTTTAGCATGTCCCCAGTCACGTTGTGAATTGAGGTTTCCTAAGAACAATTTATCCTGTATACCCAATGCAATTTTTGATGCTGCTCTGGTAATTTTTCTTGTAACGAAAGTCTCGCCTCTGATTGGTGATTCGTGATTGAACAGAATACCATTACAAGCAAAAATATTATAGGCTTCTCTGTAGTTCACTGTAATCCAGTAGGCATACATCTTGGCCACAGCATAAGGTGAGCGTGGATAGAATGGGGTCTTTTCTGTTTGTGGCACTTCCTGAACCATACCATACAACTCAGAGGTTGATGCCTGATAGATTCTGGTTTTGTTAGTTAAACCACAAATTTTGATGGCTTCTAATAAACGCAAGGTGCCGATACCATCAGCATTCGCCGTATATTCTGGTGTCTCAAAACTTACGTGCACATGGCTCATAGCCGCCAGGTTATAAATCTCGTCTGGCTGAGTCTCCTGTATAATTCTGATTAGATTAGTGCTGTCAGTTAAATCGCCGTAATGGAGTTTTAAATTGGCGTTTGGAACATGAGGGTCCTGATACAAATGGTCAATTCTATCAGTATTGAAAAGCGAACTTCTGCGCTTCAATCCATGTACTATGTAACCCTTTTTTAACAGGTACTCGGCTAAATATGCGCCGTCCTGTCCTGTAATTCCCGTTATGAGTGCAACTTTCATTAAATTTATCGTTAATTTGCCAAAAAAAAAGCAAAGATAATTAAAGTTTTGGTTCTATTCCATTCCCCCTATAAAAGCAAGCGTCTGAGTTATGTGCTCGATTATGTCTTTACAGAAAGGCTTGGAATTCCCTATGAACTTTCAGAATCCGTGTCAAATATAGCAAGTCCGCACAAAGTTTGCATCAATTACAATCAAATTCCTCTCGAAAATGCGTGGAATTTTATACCCGACGGACTGTTGAATACTTCTGAAATTGCCCCCATCCAACAGAAATATCTGCCCGAAAATCCAATTACATGTTCTTTAAACGACCTTGATTTCGATGTGTTTTCAGCTATTTTCTTCCATTTGTCTCGCTATGAAGAATACCTGACCAAAAAAAGAGATGAGCATGGTCGCTTTCAATACAGCGATTCTGTTTTGTTTCAGTCAGCTTGCCTTAAATTTCCTGTCATCGATCAATGGATTCTTCAGTTCAAAAATACTTTAATCCATCAATACAATTTTTTAGCGTCCGATTTTAAGTCTGAAACATACCAATCTATTCCAACGCTGGATATCGACTCTGTCTTTGCCTATAAAGCCAAACCCTTTTTCAGACAAGTAGCGGCCCTCGCCAAAGATTTTCTCTCTGGACGACTCAATGAAATCAAACACCGCTTAAGCGTTGTGCTAGGTGGCAAACAAGACCCGAATGATAACTTTGAATGGCAGTTGAATGCTCTCGGAAACAAAAAAGCGGTCTATTTTATTCAAAGCGGACCATACGGACCATACGATAAAAACATCTCTCCACTCCATCCTGAATTCAAAAACATTCTTTCGAAACTCAGTAAGGCTGGTCATAGCATTGGCTTGCATCCCAGTTACAGTTCTGATAGCAAACCGGAGGCTATCACCCGCGAGAAACTCGTTTTAGAAAAAAGTACGAATCTCACAGTGACCCACTCAAGACAACATTTTTTAAAAATGGACCTGCCTGAAACCTATCGCGCACTGATCGCTTGTGGGATTGAAAAAGATTACTCGATGGGCTATTCGCATGTGCCTGGTTTCAGAGCTGGAACTGCTCATGCTTTCAAATGGTTTGATCTTATTGATAATTCTGAAACGTCTCTTACAATTCAGCCATTCTGCTGTATGGATGTTGCCTATAAACAATTTATGAAATTGTCTGTTGATGCATGTATGGCTGACTCAATAGACATTCAAAAAATACTTAAAACATTAAATGCACCTTTTGTATTTGTGTTTCATAACGAATCCCTGAGCGGTCATCGTGGCTGGAAGGACTGGCAAAAAGTTTTTAAATTCTGGTTAAATGACAAGGATTAAATATTTACGCCATCGTCAGATTGATCAGGTGAAATGGGATAAAACCATTGACGCCAGTTACAATGGTATGGTGTATGCCTACTCGTTTTTTCTGAATGATATGGCCGGCAAACGCTGGGATGCTCTGGTATTAGGCGATTACGAAGCTGTATTTCCTTTGGTGTGGGGACGAAAATACGGACTCAAATACCTTTATCAGCCGTTCTTCTGTCAGCAACTCGGACTGTTTTCTAAAACCCGGATATCTGAAGATGTGATGCATCAATTTATTAAGAAAATTCCTCGCAAATTTTTTTACTGGGACTTCCATCTGAATTACGAAAACAGTTTTTTTAGTCCGCTGATTAACTTTGTCAATCGCACCAGTTTTACCATCGATCTAAATCAGGATTATCTCAGTATCTACGATAAGTTTAATTCGGATGCTAAAAAAAATCTCGCTAAATCTGCTATAACCGGATACATCGTCAAAGATAATGATGCGCCTGAACTGGCCGCAGATTGCTTCTTCTACGCCTATGGACACTGGTACCCGAATCTTGAAACTTTAAAAAAGAAAATACTCCAGTGTGCCAACAATGCCATTCAACTCAAAAAAGGATTTACCCGTTCTATTTACGGTAAAGATGGTCAGCTTTGGTGCTCGGGCTTCTTTTTCATGGCCAAAGACCGTATACACTACGCAATGGCTGCTCCCACCGAAGAAGGAAAAAAACACGGAGCTACTCATATTCTAATTGATGAAGTCCTGAAAGAGTTTTCAAATAGATTAATGACTTTCGATTTTGAAGGTTCAGACCTGCAAAGTGTGGCCTATTTCTACGCCAAGTTCGGATCAGTAAAAAAACACTACCTCGAAATCAAACTTAATCGTTTGCCATGGTGGTGTCAGATGATCATGAAAACAAAAAAATAAGTCGTTCAATCACTGATCTTTTTTATTTATCAATGTCTTTATTTTCATTGGAAGCAACATTAAGACGCTATAATGTGTCTTCCGGACATGAAAATAAAAATTACTATCTCTCTGATTTTACTATTTGCCCTTAAGTTACAAGCTCAAACACTTGTAAAAGATTGCAATTCTGGTAAATCTGGCTCTAACCCAATCTTTGTTGAAAAACTCAATGGCGGATTTATCTTCATTGCCAATACGGTCTCCACCGGTAATGAATTTTGGTTTAGCGATGGCACTAACTCAGGAACAATTCTATTAAAAGATATCAATCCAGGCGCTGGTAGTGGCACCACGCAAACAACCCCTGTAATTCTAAACGGAGTGTGCTATTTTGTTGGTAGAACTGCCAGTTTAAAATGGTCGCTATGGAAAACAGATGGCACTGTTAATGGTACCGTTATGGTTAAGGATCTCGGTAATATGCCAATTTCTAACCCAAATGGTCAGTTGTTTCTAACCGTGAATCAAAATAAAATATTCTTTGCTTTTGATGATCCAGGTTTGGGACAAGGCAAAGAACTTTGGATAAGCGATGGAACTACTTCTGGTACAAAATTATTGAAAGACATTAATACTTCAGGTAGTAGCGATCCTTCATTACTGGTTGCCTATGGCAATTATGTGTACTTCTTTGCCAGTACTCCAGCATATGGTAATGAATTATGGAGAAGCGATGGAACAGATACCGGAACCGCCCTGTTTAAAGATCTTAAGCCCGGTATTGAAAGCTCTTTCAGTTCAACTTTCCCTAGTTTCATGGTCTTTAAAAATAAACTGTTCTTTGGCGCTAATGGCAACGATTCAAATGGTGTAGAATTATGGAGTACCGATGGTACAAAAAACAATACTAAGATGTTCCTAAACATTAATACAAAATTAGGTGGCTCTTCTTTCCCCGGACTACTTTTAGCCAACGACAATTTCATGTTCTTTAGAGCCAATAATGGTAACGACGGACTTGAACCATGGATCACCGACGGAACAGTTGCAGGAACCAAACAGCTAATGGATATTTATCCGGGCATTAACGGATCAATACCAGCCTCTCCGATATTTATTAATAACAAAATTATATTCAATGCTTCGTCTATGAATGAAGGATCTGAAGCTTATGTTACCGATGGTTCCATTGCCGGCACAAGCTTACTAAAAGATATTCTACCAGGCTCTGGTTCTTCCTATCCACTCTCAAAAGTACTCCATAAAAACAAGGTGTATTTTTATGCCGTGGATAGCACTTATGGTACTGAAATATGGCAAACCGATGGCACAAGCAGTGGCACCAATATTGCCCTGGATATCAACCCTGGTAAAAAAGGAAGCGGTGTAATTTCTATTTATAGTTTTAATAATGAGCTATACTTTGGTGCTACAGTTGATAAAGATTCTGTAGGACAAGAGCTGTATAAATATAACTTTAACACCAGTATCAAACAGATTCAATTATCTAACATCAATCTTTTCCCAAATCCTGTTAAAATTGGTTGTGATATCCAAATAAGCGGATTAAAATCTTCCATTAATTTAATCCATTTAATGGATTGTCAAGGCAGAACAATTATCAAAGCAAATTCATTAGAACAGTTTAATCTTTTAGTTAAAAACAACAATCTGACAACTGGAATTTACAATATGAACATCAGCTGCGCTGAAGGTGTTTATAATAGTAAGCTTATCTTTGAATAAATAAAATCAAAATTATTCAGCTCCTGAAAATCTTATAAAATTGTCAAACACAAAAAGCCAGAGATTCTGGCTTTTTGTGTTTGTTATCGATTAATTTGTTTCATCTGGTCGGCTTTTTTGACCTTCGACTTTTTCTTATCTTTGCATCAATGAAGATTATTTGCATCGGAAGAAATTACGGTTTACACGCTAAAGAACTAGGAAACGACATACCTGATAAACCTGTTATCTTCTGTAAACCTGATACTGCCATCCTTAAAAATAATGAAGATTTTTATTTACCACCCTTCAGCAATGATGTACACTACGAAGCTGAACTGGTCATAAAAATTGATAAAATCGGTAAAACCATTGCCCCTCAGTTTGCCTCTAAATACTATACGCAAATCAGTTTGGGCATCGACTTCACGGCGCGTGATCTGCAGTCGGATCTTAAGTCTAAAGGTCTGCCCTGGGAACTCGCCAAAGCCTTCGATAACTCTGCCGTTATTGGTCAATTCGTTCCCCTAAATAATAAAAATATACAAGACCTGCATTTCACCCTCGAAAAAAATGGTGAAACTGTTCAGGTAGGTCACACCGCTGATATGCTCTTTAAAGTTGATGAAATTATCAGTTTTGTCTCAGCTTATTTTACCCTCAAAACCGGCGATCTGATCTTTACCGGAACACCTGCTGGTGTAGGCAAAGTGTCTGCTGGCGACCGTCTGATAGCCAAACTTGAAGGCGAAGAATTATTGAACTTCGAGGTTAAATAATGCGTATACCTTTACTCATACTCCAACTACTTGCCTGCCTGTTAATTCAGGCCCAGGAAGCCAAGCCAATTGTGAGCAAAGGCTTTATTCCACCTTTCGCTGGCGAAAATCAAATTATTGGTACTTACTGCGAATTACGACCTAACCACTTCCACGGTGGATTAGATATCCGCACCGGTGGTGTAATTGGCCGACCAGTTATCGCTATTGGTGACGGCTATATTGCCAGAATCAATATTTCTAATGCAGGTTATGGAAAAGCTCTATACATCAACCACCCAAATGGCTACACCAGTGTTTATGCCCATCTTCATGAATTTCCAAAAGAAATTCAGTGGTTCATTGAGAAGAGTCAGTACAATCTGCAAAACTACGAAGTTGAATTATACCCCGATGCCGATGTGCTGCAGGTAAAACAAGGTCAACTCATTGCCTACAGCGGCAATTCTGGCGCCTCTCAGGGACCGCATCTGCACTTTGAAATTCGTGAAACTGCCTCTGAAGCGCCCGTTAACCCTTTGCTCTGTGGCATTAATATGCCCGACCATATTGCGCCTTCCATCTTAAACTTTTACCTGTATGGCAAAGACTCTCTTGTTAAGCTTCATAATGGTCACTACCCTTCTATCAGCTTGCCAATGTACTCAACTCACACGGTAAAAAAAGGCAAGAAAAAAAAGAAAGTTAATGTTGTAATTGAGCGTCACAGCATCGCTTATGGCACTTATGCACTAGGCGCTAACCTTAAAGATTACGCCACTTCTATGGGCGATAATAATGGGGTAAATTATATCACTATTTATAAAGATGGTACTTTGTTCTACGACTGCCGAATAGAACGATTTATGTTCTCTCAGATCAGAATGCACAATAACTATGTCGATTTCAGAAGGCATAAGGAATCAGGCATCCGTATGCACAAACTTTTTATAGATGATGGTAGTACCCTCGATTTCTGGAAACATTCGCCTACTAATGGCTGGTTCACGATTAATGACTCAACGCCCCATCAATTCAGAATCGTGGTGAAAGATGTCTATGGCAATAGCTCCGAAAAAACCATTACCATTGTTGGTCATCCCTCTGGAAGAAAAGTCAGCGACTATATCAGCCATTACCGACAAACCAAACTATGCAGAGCAGCAAAAGATAACTTACATGAGCTGGGAACAGATCTTTCCGTCTCCCTGCCTGCCCATACCCTCTATCATGATTACGTCCTCAACTACTCTAAAAACACCAATAACACCTATTCCATAGGAAGTGTGCTGGTGCCGCTGGATAAGAAAATGATCCTCATTTATAAACTGAGTCCGCTTCAACTACTCAACGGTAATAAATACCTTGTACGCTGTAACGACGGTCGCAATTATTTCGGTGAATTAAAAAGCATCAATCATTACCATGTGCCAGTGAGAGATTTCGGCACTTTCCAGCTCTTACTCGATACCATCAAACCAACCATAAAACCTCTAACGATTAATCGCAACCGATATTTCTCATTTGATGTCGGAGACAATCTGGCTGGTGTCAAAGATTTTGATTTCTACATCAATGGTGTTTGGGTCTTGCTTAACTACGATTCAAAATCTGGTATTATTTCGGGTTTTATTCCCAATCCGCTGGAAACAGGCAAACATACTGTCAGGTTAATTGTTAGAGATAACAGATTAAACGAACGAGAATATATCAGAACAATAGAAATACCATGACGCATTTAGAAATCGGAAAAAAAGCCCCAGCCTTTAAAGGCAATGATCAAAATGGCAATGTTAGAGCACTGAAAGATTTTGCTGGACAAAAACTGGTTATTTACTTCTACCCAAAAGATGACACACCTGGTTGCACAGCGCAAGCCTGCGATCTGAGAGACAACTATAAAAAACTCCTTAAAGCCGGATATCAGGTTATTGGTATCAGTCCGGATACCGAAGCCAAACACCAGAAGTTTATTGCTAAATACGAATTGCCTTTCGACCTGATTGCTGATACCGATAATGCTATCGCTTTGAAATTTGGCGTTTGGGTTGAGAAATCAATGTACGGTCGCAAATACATGGGTATTGCCAGAACCACTTTTATTATTGATGAGAATGGAAAAATAACAGATATAATAGAAAAAGTGGATACCAAAGCTCACACAGCTCAGATCCTCTGATTACTGCTTTACAAACTTGACATAACGGTCGCCGTCGAAATTAAACCAAGGTATAAGCTCTAATGTTGTAGTGCTTTTACTTTTGAATTTCCAGTCGATGTTCACCCAGTCAAGCGCTCCGTTGCCACCAATCTTTAAACTCAGTTTACTGTAATCGTCGTTGCACTGCCAGGTTCCGGTAAATGTATCTGTACTGTTGCGGGCCTCAAACGGACCGTCATAATAAGTATTCTTATAAAGCTTAAAGGTATAATCTGAATACATGGCAGTGGTATCACGCCCCTCAAATTTGGCTTGAGTAACACGAATGTCCTTATTAAGGATATAGGTCTCGAAAAACTGATTAAGTGTATTAGGTTCGTATGCTTTTGCGGCAATAATTTCTTCTTTCTTTTTACAACTTGCCAGCAGGCAAATTCCAATGATTACTAAAGAAAAAATATGTCTGTTGTGCATCATAATTCTTTTCTAAGACGAGCTACCGGTATGTTGAGCTGCTCTCTGTATTTAGCCACTGTTCTGCGGGCAATATTATACCCCTTTTCCTTTAGCAAATCCATTAGTGCTTCGTCTGTCAATGGCTTCTTCTTACTCTCTCCGGCAATAGCATCACTAAGAATTTTCTTTACCTCGCGGTTACTAACCTCTTCGCCACTTTCGTTCACAATACCTTCAGAGAAGAAATATTTTAAAGGGAAAATACCAAAGTCTGTCTGCACATACTTACTATTGGCAACCCTGGAAATGGTAGAAATATCCATCTGAATTCTGTCGGCAATATCTTTCAGAATCATAGGTTTCAAGCTCGTTTCATCTCCGTATAAAAAGAAATCTTTCTGAGCACTAACAATCGCTGTCATAGTTAACTGCAAGGTTTGCTGTCTTTGCTTAACACTATCAATAAACCATTTAGCGCCATCCAGTTTCTGCTTAATGTATTGAACCGCATCCTTCAGATTCTTATCCTTTCCATTGTCCTTATCATAGGCTTGCAATGTCTCGCTGTATGAATGACTCAACTTTAACTCTGGTGCATTTCTGGAATTTAAAATAACCCTTAAAATACCATCTTCGTTGACTACAGTAAAATCAGGAATGATGTACTGAGAAACTGACTGCGACTGAGATTGACCTGGCTTTGGGTTCAGCTTGGTAATTTCTGACAAAGCGCCTTTTAAATCCTCGTCATTGATCTTTAGTGAACTTTTTATTTTGTCATAATGCTTCTTCACAAAAGCATCCATGTAGTCGGCAATAATTTTTTCAGCCAAATCCAGGGCTTTGTTCCCGCCGTAATCTTTCTTATACAACTGCAGTAGAAGACATTCCTGCAAATTTCTTGCTCCGATACCAGGTGGGTCGAAGTTCTGAATCTTTGTTAATATTCGCTCTAAATGGTCTTCGTTAGTACTGATGTTTTCTGTAAAGGCCAAATCGTTAACGATGGCATTCAACTCGCGTCTCAGATAACCATCTTCTTCAATATTACCTACCAGATGCAGGGCTAATTGAAGATCATCTCCTTCTTCAAAATTGGCATGTACCTGATCTACCAGAAAATCGTAAAAGCTCTGCTGATAAGCAATCGGCATCTCCTTGTGTTCCTCGTCGCCGTAATCATCCGTCATTTTAAAACTTGCGGTATGATCATCGCCTGTCAGAAACTCCGACACATCAAATTCATCACTTTCGTATGATTCGGTGCTGTTGTAGTCGTCGTTCAGAGATTCTTCATTGCTGAATTCATCTTTTCTGGTCTCAGAAGCGGTAAAGGCACCCGGATCATTCTCGTCCTCTCCCTTTTCAAGAGCCGGATTATCCAGTAATTCCTGCTCCACACGCTCCTCAAAATCAGCCGTAGTCATCTGCAACAGCTTGATAAATTGTATCTGCTGTGGCGACAATTTTTGCAGTAATTTCTGACTGAGAGTTTGTTTTAACATGAATTTTTAGATTGGATGCCTAAATTATCTGCAAAGTAAACTAATTTTGCAGTTTTATTAAAGATAATTATTCAAAATGTATATTAAGGATCTATCAGGTTTCGAAGGACAAGAAGTTACTCTGAAAGGATGGGTAGCCAACAGAAGGGACAGCAAAGGCCTTGTGTTTATAAATTTAAGAGACGGTAGCGGTGTATGTCAGTGCATTGCTGATGCGACTAAAATCAGTGAAAATGACTTTGAATGTGCCGGAAAACTTGGTCTCGAAAGTGCAGTAGAAATTACTGGTACAGTGGTAAAAGACGAACGTCAGATTGGTGGTTTTGAAGTGCATGTTTCTAAACTCAATGTCTACCAGTATGCCGAAGAATACCCAATCGCTAAAAAAGAACACGGTATCGAGTTCCTAATGGATAAACGCCACCTTTGGCTGAGAAGTCAGAGACAATGGGCTATCCTGCGTATCAGAAATACCATCATTTACAGCATCCACCAGTTCTTCCAGAAAGAGGGTTTTGTTCAGATGGACGCGCCTGTTTTTACCGGTAACGCCTGCGAAGGAACTACTAACCTTTTTGAAACTGACTTCTATGGCGATCCTGCTTACCTCTCTCAAAGTGGTCAGCTATATGGCGAAGCTATGGCCATGGCCTTTGGTAAAATTTATACTTTCGGACCGACTTTCAGAGCTGAAAAAAGTAAAACCAGAAGACACTTGTCTGAATTCTGGATGATTGAACCTGAAATGGCTTTCTTTGATATCCATCAGAACATGGACCTCATCGAATCTTTTCTTCAATACGTTATCAAAGAAGTTCTCGATAAGTGCCAGAACGAATTACAACTGATCGACAGAAATACCGATATCCTAAAAACCAGTCTGAAACCTTTCCCTCGTCTTACCTACGACGAAGCAGTAGCTATCATCAAAGGCGAAAAAGATGTGAATGGTGTTAACAGTATCAAATCTCTGGAAGAAGAATTGGCAAAAGTAGAAGCTGCTATCACCACCACTATTGCTGAAATCGCTGATCGCGAAGCAAAAATTGCTGTGCCTGGTATGAAAAAAGGAGAAATCAACTTCAACCAGAATAAAATCGCAACGCTTAAAAACGATCTTAAAGAGCTTGAAGAACAACAAAGAAATATTCCTACCTGGATTGCCAGTGCTAAGAACTTTGAATATGGCAACGACCTGGGTGGTAGCGATGAAACCGTTATTACCCGTTTGTTTGATGTGCCAATTATGGTGTACGACTGGCCACACGAAGTGAAAGCCTTCTACCTCAAACGCAATCCTGATAATCCAAGATTTGCAAGAGGTGTCGATGTTTTGGCTCCGGAAGGTTATGGCGAAATCGTTGGTGGTGGCGAAAGAGAAACCGATGAAATGAAACTCAGAGAGAAAATTACCGAACACGAATTGCCAATGGAGGCTTTCGAATGGTACCTCGACCTGAGAAAATATGGCAGTGTGCCTCACGCAGGTTTTGGTTTAGGTCTCGAACGTTTAGTAACCTGGTTATGCCAGCTGAAACACGTTAGAGAAAGTATTCCATTCCCTAGAATGTACGGCCGTTTATTGCCTTAATCCTTAAAAGCTTTTTTCACACAGTATCATTTTTTCAGCATTTTTATCGCTGATGAGCATCTGATGTGCAATTTTTTTCATCACTTTTTTACTTTTTAAGGGAAATATACCTATCCGATTTTTAGGCTTTTCCTATCGGCAATATTCGATTGAGCGATGTGATTATTGTATAAAAACTTTCTCAATTTGAAAATGAACTATTTTTAATTGACTGTTTTTTTCATGATTTAACATTCTCCTAATTGTATGATTTTTTAAAAGTAAACTGACTTTTAATTGCTTA
The DNA here is from genome assembly GCA_027490055.1 of Bacteroidota bacterium. Classification (GTDB taxonomy): domain Bacteria; phylum Bacteroidota; class Bacteroidia; order NS11-12g; family UBA955; genus JABMMZ01. The sequence goes on from JAIXYV010000052.1 coordinate 24,758, forward strand.
AAAAATTAAGACCCTCTTAATCCTATTTTAACGATTTTTTAGTCTTGTGGGTAATAAATACTATTCACCAGGAAAAATATGCACAAGTGTAAGAATACACTCAATATTTTTGGTGCAAATTCGTTGAATTATCAATATTTTTGCGACGCATGAAAAATTTCCGACTACAATTAGGTCTTCTGAGTTTGCTAATTTGTCTAAGCACTCAGTTATCATTCTCTCAGACAACCAAAAAAAATGATGGTAAAGCAGCACCTCAACCTGCCGCCCCAATTACACAGAAATACAGCTTGTATTTTGATATTGGTAAAGATAAAATCAAACCTGAAGGTTATAAAACGCTCGACTCTCTGGTGGCATTACTTCAAACCAATCCAAATGTGAGACGTATTCAGGTTAATGGTTACGCCGATACAACTGGTGGCGCCGAAGCCAATATGGAATTGTCTAACCGTCGTACCGATACAGTATCTAACTACATCACAGGTAAAGGTCTGATGAAGTTCAAAGTAAAATTTGCTTCTGCCTTCTTCGGTGAAATGGCGACAGGCAAAGAAACCGACCTCAGCGAAATGCGCCGTGTGGATGTGGTGCTTTACATGGCCCGTCCAGACAGAGATACCATCATCAAATCTGGTTGCGCTTCAGTAAAAGTTAAAGCTAATACCTTCGAAAACTATAACAATGATGAACTGGTGTTCAGCATCATTTATGTCGACAATGCTGAAGACATGAAGAAGTATAACCTTAGCAACCTGGATAATGAAGGTAACAAACTCTTAAGTGGTGGTATGTTTAAAGTAACGGCTACTTTTAAAGGCAAACCTATTAAAGGTATTCTTCCGGTTGATGTCGAACTGCCAATGGCTAACCACGCCATGGATTACAATCTTTACACTGGTGTTGAAGAAAAAAACAAACCTGTTACCTGGAAACTAACCGACAAGAAAATATCTGATCTTAGAAACTCCTTCACTTCTGGTGACAAACCATGCTACACTTCTTCTGTTAGCAATATCAACCTCAATATCTGGCACAATGCCGATAAGAAATTTAGTTGCGGTTACTGCAATGCCGATCCGTTTGGCGGACTTGAAACTCCGGATAAAACTGACCCTTATGCCAACTTCGGTAAAGATAAATCTATTGTCATCCTGAACGATGGCTGCTTCAAAAAACTGGATGCTACCAAAGCTTACTTTAAAGTAGAAGATGATCTGTATCCTGAAACTTTCCTGAATTTCTGCAATGCTTTCTTATTGCCAGGTGTAGATAATATCCCTGAAATTCCAAAGTATGAGAGAGAACTGGTAAAGTTCATTGACTTTAATGTCACTACCGCTAAAAATGATACTGCAGACATGATTATGGTTAAGAAAACCAAAGTATTAATCATGGTGCCAAAAAGTAAATTCCCTGCACACGACGGTAAACAATATGCTATCCTACCCGCAGATACTAAAAAAGATAACTTCGAAGACTGGACGACCAAAATCGTTTTGAATGATGCTTGCCAAGGTTTAGCTAACTGCGACTACTGGGTATTTGAAGCGCCTTTCACTGGTTTCTACGCTTTGCTTGAAGTAACACCTACAGATAAAAAAGGTAGTAAAGGTAATGATTTGGCTGACGGTGATGGTAGCGAAGCGCCTGCCAAAAATGTTACCGTTAAATCTAAGAAGTTCAACAATGTATTGCTGGTATACGGTGCCAAAGAAAGCAACACTGCCAGATCTGCTAAGTTTGTAAAAAACAAAGGTAAAAATTCAATTAACGAACCTGATATCGCCAAGAAAGAAAAGAAACAACACGCTAATGATGTATTCATGGCTTATGTTGTAAAAAGTGGCAAGCGCTATGCCTGGATTGGTAAAGGCAGTCAGTTAAAAACTAATATTTTCACAGGCAACTGGAAAACACCAAAACTTCAATACGTTCCAGATGAAGAATGGGAAAACTTTGTGAAGAAGGCTTGTGAAGAGTAAAATTAAATAAAATATTTTAAAAAGAGCGGTTGATTGTCAATCGCTCTTTTTTTATCCAATAACACCGCTGCCAATGAGTTCATCACCTGAATACCATGCAGCAAACTGCCCAGCAGCAACGGCTTTGACAGGATGTTCGAAAACCAAATAAAGGCCTTCCTGACGAGCATACAAAGTGGCTTTTACCAAGGTCTGACGATAACGGATTCTTACCATATAGTCAATTTGATTGCCTATCTCCAGCTTTAAATCCTGCCTGATCCAGTGCACATCGCCCGCTGGTATAAATAAGCCATTTCTCAATAAACCAGGATGGGTATCTCCCATACCTATAAAAATAGTATTGGTGATAGTATCTGTTGCTATCACATAAACACCCTCTGCCATACCTCCAACGTTCAGTCCTTTACGCTGACCAATGGTGTAGTAGTGAGCACCGTTATGTTCGCCAACTTTCTTACCGTCCTTTTCTTCGTAGTTGATCTTAGCGCAGAGTTCTTTTAAGTCGCCCGCTTCTATTGTCTTCTCGGCATATTTATCAGACTTGGCACTGATCTCTATGATAGACCCTTTTTTGGGCAATAATTGTTGTTGCAAAAATTCGGGTAATCTTACTTTACCAATGAAACATAAGCCTTGAGAGTCTTTCTTTTCAGCAGTAGCCAATCCCATTTTTGCAGCGATAGCTCTCACTTCCGGTTTGGTTAAATGGCCAATCGGAAAAAGTGCCTTAGCTAACTGCGACTGGGTAACCTGACATAGAAAATAACTTTGGTCTTTGTTAAGGTCTTTGCCGGCAAGTAACCTGTATACTTTCCCATCGGCTGTTTCAAGAATGTCCTTTTGACAATAATGGCCGGTAGCTACAAACTCAGCCCCTAATTGCTCTGCCGCTTTTAAGAAAACATCAAACTTGATTTCGCGGTTGCAAAGTACATCCGGATTGGGTGTTCTGCCTGCTTCGTACTCAGCAAACATATAGTCAACGATGCGCTTGCGGTATTCATCACTTAAATCAATTGTCTGAAACGGAATTCCAAGACTTTCAGCCACCAGCATAGCATCATTACTGTCATCTATCCAGGGGCACTCATCGCTGATGGTAACCGAAGTGTCATGCCAGTTTTTCATGAACATGCCAATAACTTCGTGCCCCGCTTCTTTTAACAGATACGCCGCAACAGAAGAATCAACTCCTCCACTTAAACCTACAACAACCTTTGCCATTTTCCGACTGCAAATATACTTCGAATTTTGCGTTTTCAGGGGCATGCTGTTTTGGAGGTCCCTCAATTCCCCTATCAATCCTTTCTATAAACGCAAATATTTCATTTAATCCACCTAATTTTGCCCCATGCTTTCAGTAACTCCAGAAGAACTAACAGTACCAAAATTACATCAGCTTTTATTAGGCAGTGTGGGACCGCGACCAATATGTTTTGCCAGTACCATCGATGCTCAGGGAAACCGCAATCTGGCGCCGTTTAGTTTCTTTAATGTGTTCAGTGCCAATCCACCTATTCTGGTTTTTTCGCCAGCAAGAAGTGGTAGAACCAACGAAACTAAACATACACACGATAATGTGAAAGAAGTGCCTCAGGTGGTGATTAATGTGGTAACCTACGAAATGGTCCATCAGATGTCGCTTACTAGTTCTCCATACGCCAAAGGTGTGGATGAATTTGTAAAATCTGGATTTACACCCATTGATTCTGACCTTGTAAAACCTGCAAGAGTTAAAGAAAGTCCGATTCAATTGGAATGCGAAGTTCAACAAGTAGTGGAACTGGGACAAAATGGTGGCGCTGGCAATCTGGTAATCTGCAAAGTGCTAAAAATGCATATCGACGAAAGCAAACTCAACGAACATGGTCAGATTGATCAGACAAAAATTGATCTGGTAGCCAGAATGGGTGGCGACTGGTATTGCCGCGCTCATGGAGACGCTATGTTCGAACTGGTAAAGCCACTTACCAATTGCGGTATTGGCGTTGATGCATTACCTGAACATATTCGTCTAAGCCATGTTTTAAGTGGCAATGACCTGGGGCAGCTTGGTAATATTGAAACCATACCTGATAATGATTTTATTCAAGGTGTTAAAGCTGAATTTGCGGGCAAAGATCCTATCCTTACCGCGAAATCTTTACTAGCCGAAGGTAAATCTAAAGAGGCGCTGGCTTTGCTTTGGTAGACCTTTATAATTTTAAATACTTGAATATGATGTCCTCCTGGTCGGTGCTCAGTCTGATCCAGTAAAAGCCCGATCCGTAATCGGAAATATCAATAGTCTGATTGTCTCCTTCTATCTCAAAATTGCGTAACTCCTGCATGACAGAATTGTAAATTCGAACACGACTCTTGCTTAAATCAATGCTGGATAAATTAATTAAACCATTACCTGGATTTGGATAGAGTTGAAAGACCTTTGAAGAACTTGATTCTATTGAGGTCGAATTCGTAGCCTTAAACCACTTAATAGCATTGACATCATTGCTGAAAAAGTTAAATAATTGCTCACCGATTTTATTTTCACCGGCTACACTTAAATGCAAACCATCCCCACCAAAATCGGTATCACAATTCATCGAAAATCCATCTTGTCTTGTTTGATTACCATTAGTCCAGTTGTAGGTTGAATACACAGGCATTGGAATAGATGGTGAAGCGCCTTTGTAAGTAAAGCCATTAGTCTGATTGATGGCGCTGTCTATTAACCACTTCATCGCCCAACCATTGTAATAATCTCTCGGGTATTCCAGGCCTCTTCCAGTGCCGCCGCTTACCCAGCCAGCATATGTTCTGGCACTTAAATAACAAAGTTTTAAATTAGGATATTTCACTTTCATCATCTGCAATAAAACTCGCACATCAGAAACTAAACTTCTTGGACCACCAGGAAAACTTGAATCCGCTGAAGCTGTATTCTCAGTTTCAATCCAGGCAATTTGAACCTGAAGATTGCTCAAGCCCATTGAATCCATCATTTTATCTGCTTGCTTCCAGTAATTATCGCTGAGTTGATTCATCTTCTGAACCCCCTGTCCTCCTATACATGTATTCACTGTTCTTAAACTGCGATTGATGCCCCTAAAAGTATCTGCCATTTTTTGAAAAGCCTGAAACTCAGTTCGTGGATTAGAAGCTCCAACACCTATAAAAACTATCTGACCAGTAGTACTAAACTGAGCATTTGAGTCAAGTGGTTTTATTCCATCACTAAATAATTTAAGATCCTCTAGAAACGTACCTGTTGGATTGTTCAGACCTCCAGAATACAAACCTCCCTGATGGCCCCTGAAATACCCAGTCCCCAGTTCATTTAATGGAACAAACGCCTTGCGGCTTTGCTGACAGTCCTTCTGGCCCATCAATACTGAACAGTATCCAATCATTACAATTAAAAAATGTGCTTTCATATTGTTTTGACCGAAAGACTTTAATATGGTTGCATCGACCCTTTTTTAACTCATCAATCCCCTCAACTGATTTATAAGCATAAATGATATGTAGTATCATTTCTTTGCATTACCTTTGTAGAATAATTCTAAATAAGCATTAACATGAGCGATTTCATAACTATATACGCAGAGGCTACTCCTAATCCTGACAGCATGAAATTTGTTGTTAGCAAAATGATTTTACCTAATGACAGCGCCGATTTCCGTACCAGAGAAAAAGCCGAAGGTCAATCACCTCTTGCCGTAGAAATATTTGATACTTTCAAATTTGCCAATGGTGTTTTTATCATGAACAATTTTGTTTCTATCACCAAATTACCTGATGTTGAATGGTCTGAACACATCACCACCCTTCGCGAATACATTAAAAATTACATCGAAAGCGGTAAGGAAATAATCAGTACTTCAAGATCTCTTAGCCCTGAAGAAGAAGGTGAAATTGAATCTAAAATTATTAAACTCCTGGACGACCACGTAAAACCAGCTGTTGAAATGGATGGCGGTGCTATCAGTTTCAAATCTTTCAAAGATGGTATCGTTACTGTCGTGATGAAAGGCAGTTGCTCTGGTTGCCCTTCTTCTACCTTTACTCTAAAAGCTGGTATCGAAAACCTACTTAAACGTATGGTACCACAAGTTGAAGCTGTTGAAGCTGAAGCTGAGTAATTTTTTTAAAACTTAATTATTTGATTTTCATTTGCTAAGAATCAATTTATTTGATTCCATGGATTTATTTTTTACTTTTTGGCATATTTTTTGATAATTTAGCCATTGCATTAAATATACAAAATGAAAAAGTTTAAAATCGTATTACAACTCATTCTCTCAACTACACTATTACTTACAGCCTGTTCTAAAGACGACACCGAAACACCTGGAAGCGGCGGCACTACAACACTTCCGGCCGGTCCACAAGATTCTGTAACAACTTTTATGGTATACTTTACCAATACCGTCGATTCAACTACCGAAATCGGTAGCTATGATGATCCGGATGGTCCGGGACCAAAAAGTGCGAATGTTGGTGGCGTCGTGCTAAAAAAGAATGCCTCTTATATCGTTACCTTTTTTATTGAAGATGCCACTGGTAGCCCAGTCTTCTTGCACAATAAAATCAAAACCAATGGTAAAGATTACAAAATTTGTATCAGCAATCCATTAGGCATCAATGTAAATGCAACAGACTCTGATGGTTCAATGCCAATTGGCCTGGTCAACATGTTGCAGACATCTTCCTCTACAGGCAGTGCCAACCTTAATTTCACTGTGAAATATCAGAAGGGTTCTAAAAACGGTACCTGCAGTCCCGGTATTGTTTACCACTCCTGCAACATTCCAATTTTTGTCAACTAGTAACACAACTTATAACCAACTAATCCCGCCCTCAAAAGCGGGATTTTTCATTTTAAGAGGTTTCACTTAATTTCAGTAATTTTGCTCCATGTTTGAAAACTCTGGCAGAACAGAATTAAGTCAACTAGGCGAATTTGGATTAATAGACCACCTGGCTAAAAATGTGAAACTGACGCATGCCTCTACCATCAAAGGCATTGGCGATGACGCTGCAGTAATTGATGCAGGTGATAAATACCAGTTGTTAAGCACAGATATGATGGTGGAAGGTACTCACTTCGACTTAACCTACACCCCTCTTCTCCATTTGGGCTACAAAGCCGTCGTTACTAATATCAGTGATATCGTTGCGATGAATGGTAAAGCTACCCATATCGTGGTGAGTCTTTCTCTTAGTAACCGTTTTTCTTTAGAAGCAATCGAAGAGCTCTATAAAGGTATACTTACCGCTTGTAATGTCTATAAAGTAGATCTGGTTGGTGGCGACACTACCAGCAGTCAGAAAGGTTTAATCATCAATATTGCCTGCTACGGCGAAGTTGCAAAAGATAAAGTCAGCTACCGAAGTGGTTGTAAAGAAGGTGATCTGGTGGCTGTAACTGGCGACTTAGGTGCAGCGTATCTCGGACTGCATATCTTGGAAAGAGAGAAAAGAATCTTCCTCGAACGTCCGGATTTTCAACCCGATCTTGAAGGTAATGATTACCTGATTCAACGCCAGTTAAAACCCGAAGCCAGAGTAGATATTATTGATATTCTAAATACTATTAATGTGACTCCTAATGCCATGATGGATATTAGTGATGGCTTAGCCAGTGAACTCTACCACATCGCTACTCAAAGCAAGGTGGGTTTTACCATCTACGAAGATAAATTGCCCATGGATGCCATTGCCTATCAAAGAGCCATCGATCTGGGCATCGACCCAACAGTAGCAATGCTAAGTGGCGGCGAAGACTATGAACTGCTCTTCACATTCCCGCAATCAGATTACGAAAAACTCAATAAAGAATTCGATATCACCGTTATTGGACACGCTGTTGCCGAAGGCGAAGGCTTGCACTTAATCTCTAAGTCGAATATCAAACACAAACTGACCGCTCAGGGCTGGAAACATCTCTGATAGGCTCATTATTTAATATAAATATTCAACAATTCATTTTTTTTAAGTAGGTTTGAACCATGTCTGTAACACCATCTAGACCAGCTAAAAGAGTAACTGTTCATACCTTAGAGGAAATGAAACAGCGCAATGAAAAAATCAGTATGCTTACCGCTTACGATTTTTCTCTTGCCCGCATTATTGATGATGCTGGTATTGATGTGATATTAGTGGGTGATAGCGCCTCTAATGTGATGGCCGGACACGAAACCACACTTCCCATAACGCTTGATCAGATGATCTACCACGCCTCCTCTGTTATCAGAGCCGTTAAACGCGCGCTGGTGGTGGTCGATTTGCCTTTTGGATCTTATCAGGGCAATAGCAAAGAAGCCCTTAATAGCAGTATCCGTATCATGAAAGAAAGTGGTGCCCATGCTATTAAACTTGAAGGTGGCGAAGAAGTTTGCGAATCAGTAAAAAGAATCATTAGCGCCGGTGTACCAGTGATGGGCCACTTAGGTTTAACACCTCAAAGTATCTATAAATTCGGTACCTATGCCGTTAGAGCCGTAGAAAAAGAAGAAGCCGATAAACTTGTAAGAGATGCTCAATTACTTCAAGAGGCTGGCTGCTTCGCATTAGTGCTTGAAAAAATTCCTGCTGAACTCGCTACCAAAGTGGCCGCTTCTCTTAAAATTCCTGTAATCGGAATTGGCGCTGGCGCTGGGGTTGATGGTCAGGTGCTGGTACTCCACGATATGCTTGGCATTAATAAAGACTTCTCTCCAAGATTTATGAGAAGATATCTTAACCTCTATCAGTCTATTCATGATGGTGTACATCAATATATCAATGATGTCAAATCCAGTGAGTTCCCGAACGAAAACGAACAGTACTAATGTACCTCATCTGTCGTGATGAAATCGATAGAAATTACCACACCCCAGAATGTTAAAATAGACTACCAGCTGGCTGGACTTGGTCAGAGAATCTTTGCCTTTGTCATCGACCTGGCTATTATCATTCTGGTGTATGTCGCTAACTACATCTGGTTTTTTGCCGAAGGCTCGTCTGACAATGATTTAAAATATATTCTGTTTCAACTTTTTGCATTTCTATGGCTGGGTTTTTATTCTTTGGTGAGCGAAGTAATTGGCAACGGGCAGTCGCTGGGTAAACTGGCAATGGGCATTAAAGTGATCAAACTTAATGGCGAAGAACTTCAGTTCTACGATTACTTCAGTCGCTGGTCGATGCGCATTATCGATATTTACTTTTCAATTGGCAGCATTGCCATGCTTTTAATCGCCAGTAACAGAAATGCTCAGCGCATCGGAGATATCATTGCCGGGACCACTATTATCAGAAAAAACAATTCCTATGGATTTACATTGAATGATATTCTGAAACTGAATCTGAAAGATAAAGAGAACTATAATTTTGACTATCCTCTTGCTGTCAATCTGGAAGAAAAAGATGTTATACTAATGAAACAACTGATCTTCAGATATCGCAATTATCGCAATTCTGCCCATCAGAAAGCTATGGATGAAATGGTACTTAAACTGGTTGAATTCTTTCAACTTAAACAGATCCCGAAAGATAAAGAAGCTTTTCTATCCAAAGTCATTTCAGAATATATCATTCTGACCCGCTGAACCGTTTCCAAATATTTGTTTAAGAACAATTTAAATAACTGTAACTTTGTTCCGTGAAATTTGATGCCAAAACTATCCTAATTCTGCTTTTCCTTGGTTTCGTTTGGGGTAGTGCCTTCATATTAATGAAAAAAGGACTTGAGTCTTTTACTTCATTACAAATGGCATCTCTCCGCCTGGTGTTTGCTGGTTCTGTGGCTGTTTTCTTCTTCGTTAGAGTCTATAAAACCCTGGAGAAAAAAGACTGGTATTTTCTGGCGCTCTCTGGTACACTGGGAAACCTATTGCCGGCTTATCTGTTTGCCTCTGCCGGCGCAGATATACCAAGCTCTCTTTCTGGAGCATTAAATGCAACAACGCCCTTGTTTGCCCTTATTTTTGGGGTAGTTCTATTTTCTCAGTTATTCACCATAAGACAAGTGGCTGGTATAGGTATCGGACTTATCGGAGCACTTACCCTTATTCTCACTAAAAGTAAAGAGGGAATTACCTTCGAAGCAGACTATATACTGCCTTGCCTTAAAGTAATTCTTGCTGCCTTGTTCTATGGCATCAATGTCAATATCATTAAATCGAAACTCAACCATCTGACGCCTATTATCAACAGCATGGTGCCCCTGACTCTGATCTCGGTGCCCGCTCTGATTGTTGGTCTGTCTACCGGTACAGTGCAAGCTGCCATGCGCCCTGAAGCCAGCGAATCACTGTTATATATTCTGATCCTGGGTGTAATAGGTTCGGCCATATCGCTCATAGTGTTTAATCAGCTGGTACAGAAAACTACTGCTCTCTTCGCTGCATCTGTTACTTATCTTATTCCCGTTTTTGCCTATATGTGGGGCATCATCATGGGCGAACCTATTGGTATATTTCAGGTCTCAGGTATGCTTTTAATTCTTGGAGGAATTACTTTAACTAAGAAATGAAACTGCCTGTTGAGTTCGAGTCACGCATGCGCCTTCAGCTGTCTGCTGATTATGATACCTTCGTTGCTGCTCTCGAAAGTGATTCACCGGTTTCTATTAGAATCAACCCATCAAAAATCAAACTTGTTCCGGCGCTCGACCGTGTTGAGTGGTGCCAGACAGGCTACTACCTAAATAGTCGACCAGTATTTTCCTCTGATCCACTCTGGCATGCTGGTGCTTACTATGTTCAGGAAGCTTCCAGTATGATGATTGAAGCTGCCTTTTTGATAGTCAGATCTTCACTAAACGGACCACTGAAAGTTCTGGATCTTTGTGCCGCTCCCGGAGGAAAATCTACTCTATTAGCCAATCTTCTCGGCGATGAAGATGTGCTGGTATCTAACGAAGTCATTCGCTCAAGAGTGCCTGTACTATACGAAAACCTCTGTAAAAATGGCTATCCAAATTGTATCATCACCAATTCTGATAGCAGCGACTTCGAAAAGCTGGGTGGTGTGTTCGACCTGGTGCTTGTTGATGCGCCATGCAGTGGTGAAGGCTTGTTCAGAAAAGATCCGGAAGCTGTTGATCAGTGGAATCCGGAAAATGTGACAACCTGCGAACTGAGACAAAAACGCATTCTTGAATCCATTTCTAAATGTGTTAAACCAGGCGGATTTATTATTTATAGTACCTGTACCTATAACCCGGGAGAAAATCAGGAGCAGGTAAAATTACTTGAAAATCTGAATTTCGAATTAACTGAATTTGCATTGAATAATGGCTCCTGCAGCACTTTTCAATGTATGCCACATACCATTAAAGGTGAAGGATTTTTTATCTCTTTACTTAAAAACAATGGCACTAACGAGGCTAATGAAATCAATGTAAAACACCAGCTTAAACCCATTAAAGCTGATGATGCCTGGAAAAACGTATTGATCAATGCCGGCGATTTCTATGATTTTAAAGGTCAGATTCTGGCCATTAGAAACCATGTCTTCGAGTTCTTCGCAGATCATTTGTGTAGTCTGCATATATACGCCATAGGTGTAAGTATCGGGACCAGCAAAGACAAACTCTTTAGCGTCTCGCCATATCTGCCTTTCGCTTCCAATATCAATAAAGATGCCTTCGAACAATTTGAACTGGATCAGGCTCAGGCTCTGAGTTATTTATTTAAAAATGCTATTACCATCACCCAGAGAGACAAAAAAGGCTATGTCTTACTCACCTATAAAAATCAGGTAATTGGTCTGGGTAAGTTTGCTGGCAATCGCATCAATAACCTCTTCCCTGCAGAATGGAAATTGCGCAAAATGCCAGATAGTGCCCAATATTTTAATTTGATCGACTGATATATACCACAAATGTGGTATTGATGGCAATTGCAATATTTTTCTATATTTGCTTCAAATCCATTGATAACATGAAACACTGTCTTTTGATATTGCTTTGTGCTTTTACAGTAAAAGCCGGAGCACAAGAAAAAATTACCATGCTTAACTTTTTACAAGCAGGTGCCATTCCACAAACCATCGATCAAAAAGGAAAAAACATCAGCACTTCCGGACTGACGTTTAACTACATCAATTTTAAAGAGCCCAGCTTCTTTAGAATGGACGCCACCTGGCTGGTCAGATACCTTGTCAATGGCCAAAAGGATAGCGCCAATTTTAATGATACCAATAAAGTAATGGGACTCGATCTGCCAGTATTTACAGCTACCTACGGCAGAAACCTTGTGAAAGGCGATAACTTTAGTTTAGGACTCGGTGTTAACCTAGATTCAAGAACATTCTACAGCTCGCCTCAACAAAAAGCCGAGAGAATTATTGATGCCATGAATGTGGGGGTTGTTGTAGGTGTTAAAATAAAATTAAAAGACTGGCTTACCTACACCACTTTAGCGGGCTACGACCACATGTTTGTTGATCAAAACTTTTCTAATGAAAATGGCAACGGTACACAGATATACCTTCAAAATAATTTCTCTTTCCTGCTCAAAGGAAAATTCGGCATCAACGCCCAATTAGACATGAGCTTCAAATCATTTGATGATAAAGGAATTCACGGAGGTCAGATATTCAATAAGAATATCAAAGTTGGTCTGGCTTACGCCGTTCAGTAACCCTAATTATTTCTTAGGCGCTTTTGGCGCTTTAGCGTTGATGTAACCTTCCATCTTAGAATCAGTTGGAGTGGCTGCACCAGCTTTGCTTGTAGTTCCGTTGTAAGAACTAGCTGCAAGCGACACGACTAAAATTGCTACTGCAAATATCCAGGTTAACTTCTCAACACCTTCTGATGTACGTTTTACACCAAAAATCTGATTGCTTGATGAAAAGTTAGATGCTAATCCACCACCTTTAGGATTCTGAATCAACACGATGATGATCATTAAAGCTGCTGCAATTAGTCCGATTATTAATATTAAACTTAACATAGTTATTTTCTCTCCTTTTTTATTTTTTCAATAAGGTCTGCAAAGTACGATTCTTTTGAGGGATTTTGCAAACTTAATTTTTCGTAAGCCTTTATCGCCAATTCATAGTTGCCCTGCTCGTAATAGATATTGGCTAGTGTTTCGCTAACAAACTCCAAATCAATCACTTCGCTTCTTTTTGCCATGTTCTCAGGATTGAAAAACTCCTTTTTTGGACGCGAAATTTGAGGGTTTATGCTGATAAATCGGTCGATTAAATCGAGTGATTCTGACTTTTTCGTGACATTTTCCTCAAGTTGCTGGTCTGAGGCCGGCGCTAATTCCAGGCCTCCCTCCACTTCTACTGCCTGCTCAACTACCTTTACTGTTTCCTGTGTCTTAGGCGCTTTTAACCAGGCAAAAAAGTCTCGCTCCGGACTTGGCGCTTCCTCTACTTCAGGAACTGTTGGTGCCTGATCCTTGAAATAGTTATCTATGCTGTAAACTGGGTACTTTCTTAAATGTGACTCTGACTCAGGCGGCTCACTTGCAGGTTTAACAGGTTCTGAAAATCCGGTATTGTCTACAATATTACTGCTGCTCTCTGTCTCTTCTTCTGATGTTCCAAATGATTTAGAAAATGAAAACTCTGTCTCTATCTCCTCACCAATAATGTCGTAATCAATCTCTATCTTATCTATTGAACGCGTTTCTGTATGGGTGTCTATAACAAATTCTTCTGCTAATGGCTCTGGCTCAACTACAGTATTAACGTCTTCAACTACGCTAACTGTCGTTTGTGCAGGGACCTCCACTTCAATTAACTCTTTCGTCACCTCTTCTGATATCAAAGGTTCCGGTTCTTGCTCTATGATTTCAGAACTCAGGAATTCTGTTACAGATGCGCTTGTTTCTTCTTTGTACTCGTGAACCAGCTCTTCAGGACTATACGTATCTTCAATTACATTCGCCGGTATATCCTGTTGTACACTGTGTATATAATCATAAAGGGCTTTGCGGTCCTTAACACGCATAGCGGCTTGTCTGAGCATATCCTCGAAACGGTAATGTCTGGTCTCGTAATAATACTTGGATAGGATGACGTATGGCAAAGAATAATAAGGATAATCCTCTGTTAATTGCCTGACGTCTTCGATGTCGGTTTTATCAGCCAGTGCAGTGTTATGGTATATACTCTGAAGTCTTTCTATATTCATAACATTACCATTTTAAAGCTACTTTGTTAAATATCTCCTGTATGATCTGATTGCTCACCTCTTCCGATAAACTGCTTTCCAGTGTCTGAAAATTATCAGTGGCAGGGAATTCCTGGAACTTGGTGATAGTCTCAGTGAAATTCATCTCCTTGTGGTTAGGACATTCAAATACCACTGCTACAGAAAGTGTAAATCTGTTCTTAACGGCACCGGTACTGCTGCTTGTAGCCACTGGTTCTGTTTTATAATCAGTAATAAAACCCGATAATCTGTAATCGCCATCGCTGGCAATAACAGTCAGTGATGTTTGCTTGAGGAATTTATCCTTTAATCCTTCTGTAAACTTCTGACTCAGACTTGGATTTACCAATGTCGCTTTATTAGTGAAATACTGCACGCTCATGGTTTTTACATCAGCCGGAATATTAATACCAGATAAACTGTACTTGCAGGATTTACAGCCTGATAAAAGAATCAGGATAAGAAGCGGCGCTATAATTTTAAACTTCCTCAAATAGACTCCAAATTAAACTGTTTTATTTTTCTATACAAAGTGCGTTCTGAAATTCCCAGTTCTTTTGCCGCTCTATTGCGCTTGCCTTTGTTTCTTGTCAGAGCTTTTCTAATCATTTCTAACTCCTGATCAGCAATCGTAGCTCCAATATTGTCTTGCTCCTCTACATGCGAAACATCAATAACATTCGTGCGAATCGGTTGCACTGTACTTGGTGGTATAATAACAGGCTTTTCGTATGGCTCCTGATAATAATTGTCTTTGTAAAGAACATGTTTTATCTCCTCCTGGTTATTGCGAATAAACTCCTCGCGATTACCACTGCTCTCTACCAAACCCATAACAATACGCTTCAAATCGCTGACATCTTTTTTCATGTCCACCAAAAACTTGTAGAAGATATCCCTCTCGCTCATGCCCTGAAAACTCAAGTTGTCACCTGTGTTATAGGCCAGTGGCAAGAATGAACCAGCAACTGGCAAATAGTTTCTTAAAATATCGGCAGAAATCGGACTATTGTCAGATTCCAGTACACAAACCTGCTCGGTAATATTCTTTAACTGACGGATATTGCCCGGCCATGCGTAATCAGCCAACACTCTTTGTGCATCAGCATTCAGCTGAATCACTGGTGAATGGTTTTTCTCCGAAAACTGAGTAGCAAATTTTCTGAACAATAAATGGATGTCTTCTTTGCGCTCACTAAGGCGCGGAACTCTGATAGGCACCGTCGCTAACCTGTAGTATAAATCTTCTCTGAATTTACCCTGATTGGCTCGTTCCAGTAAATCTCTATTAGTTGCCGCAACCACTCTGACATTGGTTTTCTGAACTTTTGATGAACCCACTTTAATGAATTCGCCATTCTCAAGAATTCTTAAAAGTCTGGCTTGAGTTCCTAAAGGTAACTCACCTACTTCATCTAAAAATATAGTGCCTCCATTAACTGCCTCAAAGTAACCTTTTCTGGCATCGGTTGCGCCCGTGAAAGATCCTTTCTCGTGTCCGAATAATTCTGAATCTATTGTCCCTTCAGGTATTGCACCACAGTTGACTGCAATGAAATTGCCGTGCTTACGCGTACTTAATGCATGTATTATTTTTGAGAATGATTCTTTACCAACCCCACTCTCTCCGGTAATCAGTACGCTCATGTCTGTTGGTGCTACTTTAATAGCCGTCTCCAATGCATGATTCAATGCCGGTGAATTGCCGACAATCTCAAATCTGTTTTTTACGGATTGTAATTCCATTAGTTTATAGCTTTACCAATTAATGTTGTTGGAGTAACACGTTCTACTAAGACCTCTACAAAATCTCCTATCTTATGATTGCCTTTAGGAAAAACGACCTTGGTATTCTGGTCGTTTCTGCCTGATAAGTCGTCTTCACTTTTCTTTGATACAGAATCTGTCAGCACTCTTACTACCTTGCCGATATAAGCTGAATTGTTGGCTAAAGATAATTCTTTCTGCAAGGCAATTATCTCCGACAATCGGCGCGATTTAACCTCTTCAGGCACATCATCTGTCATCTTTTTATGCGCAGGAGTGCCAGGTCTTTCGCTGTACTTGTACATGTAACTGAAATCGAAACGACTTTCTTTCATCATGCTTAAAGTATCCTGATGCTCTTCTTCTGTCTCCGAACAAAATCCAGCAATGATATCACAACTGATGCCACACTCTGGTATAATTTCTCTGATTCTTTTTACTTTATCCAAATACCACTCGCGGGTATAGGTGCGGTTCATCACCTCAAGCACTCTGGTGTTACCACTCTGTGCCGGAAGGTGTATGTACTTGCAAATATTATCGTACTTTTTAATAGTAAACAATACATCATCACCAATATCTTTTGGATGAGATGTGCTGAACCTGATGCGCATATTAGGATCTACCAAGGCTACCATTTCCAGTAACTTTGCAAATCCAACAGCATTGTCTTTCTGCTCGTCAGTAGCTTTTTTAAACTCTACTTTCGGACCGCCACCAAACCACAAATAACTATCTACGTTCTGACCCAGTAAGGTAATTTCTTTGTAACCCGCCTCACTTAATTGTCTGGCTTCTTTAACAATGCTTTCTGGATCTCTGCTGCGCTCTCTGCCTCTGGTAAATGGTACCACACAAAACGAACACATGTTGTCGCAACCACGCATAATGCTTATAAATGCCGATACCCCATTGGTGTTCAAACGCAATGGCGAAATCTCAGCATACGTTTCTTCTCTGCTTAATAATACGTTGATGGCACGCTGACCGTCTACTACTTCCTCTACCAGTTTAGGGAGATCTCTGTAGGCATCCGGACCGGCAACAATATCTACCAGTTTTTCTTCTTCTAATAATTTGGTTTTTAATCGCTCTGCCATACAACCCAAAACGCCGATAATTAAATCAGAGTTCTTCCTCTTGTTGTTGCGCAAATGCTTTAAACGATCGCGAATAGTCTTCTCTGCATTTTCTCTGATTGCGCAGGTGTTCAATAAAATTAAATCGGCACTGAACTCATCCTGTGTAATCGAATAACCATTCTCACTAAGTATAGATCCTATGATTTCGCTGTCACTGAAATTCATAGCACACCCGTAACTCTCTATATAAAACTGCTTGCCTTGGCTTGCAGGTGCTTTAACTTCTGTCGCTGATATACCTGTGTCTATCATAAGGAGTGCAAAGATACTACATTTTACTGACATATTGTCAGAAAATAGGCGATTTTTTATGTAGTTTGGTAGATTTCTAATTGCACGATTAATCTTTACATCAATCTGTTAATCAGAATATTGAGCATCCAGAGCTCATAGTTTTACGCTTCTAAATAATTCATTCGAATTATTCCCACTGATCTCTGTCTGTAAAATCAGTAGCGGCACTTTCACCTTTCATTATAGAGGATAAAGCTTCTTTGTGCTCCTGATCCAGAGTCCAGTCATCGGTATTAGTGGTCTCCAAATACACATTACCGCTTTTTCTGAAAACCTGCACATTCAATTGGAAAGTTTCTGAAAACAAAGTCTCAAACTGTCTGACACTTGTCTCACCACTGAACTCTATAGTACCTTGTCTGTCTCCGGTTAAACTGCTAATAAGTATATCATTCGGCAGCATTTGGTCTTTGCTGTTGTGCCCACCGGCAGAAGCCGACTGGTTAAAAAATTCTATTTTAAGCTGAGGATAGTAGTTATGGAACTGTTTTTTCAGATCCTTAAGCATCATATCTGGTTTTACTTCGATTAACATGATACAAAATTACAAGCTTTAACACTCATAATTTATGACAAGCATCAGTCAATCACTATCTCAAATCAAAGTTGTATATCACACAACCTTTAATCACATCGCCGTTGCCTTCTTCGCCATTGTAGGCAAACTGGATTTTATTGTCGCCATCTACAAAGTACGTAGTTGGTACTTCCACCATATTACCTTCAATTTGTGAGGCCTTTCCATTAGCTTTAATGGCCACCTGATTACCATTGATAATCACATACGCTTCGTTGTCGCTGTCAATACCCTGACTTAAGAAGAACATATACGCTTTAGGCGGTAGAGTGGCTTTATTAACCGTCATGGTAAATGGCATGGAGGCCACTTGATTGGCATTCTTACCCATCTCGATGACAAATGCGCTCTGATAAGATTTAGGCTTGGCTTTGTCCCAGCTAAATACTTTAACCCCGCCATCATCACAGGCATCAAAATGGTAAGTAAAATTCTGCTCTACAAATTGCTTAGCTCTCGGATCGGTTAAAGCATTATCAAAATAATAGTCGGCCAGCAACCAGCCTCTTGGGTTTTCGTTGTACGTTTTCACCAATTGCTCGTATGTGGTAGCACTCAATTTACGTTGGTCAGGTGCATTAGATACATAGTCTTTTTTCTTGGCATCATAGTGCATTTGTCTGAACCACACTACTGAGTCCATGCCCAGATAAAACTTAGGAGCAAACTGCACTGTTGCCATCACCACATCGCCCTTCTTGAGGTTCTTTTTGATAAACTCTGATGGCTGTTTCCAGTTCACAAAATGTATTTCTGAAATGGCTTTGTCTACCACATTGCCATGCACCTCGGTCTTTAACATGCTGCCAATCTCTTTGCGCTTACTGGCTCCCAAAACAAACATACAGAACACCAAAGTACAAACCGTTAAATAGGTCTTATTGGTCTCTGAAAATGTTTTGCTTAGCATTTGCCCTAATACAAAGGCAATGTAATACAAAGCATACGCTGCACTAATTAAAAACAAAGGATAGATATAACTTAAATATTTAGCGTGGCAAGGTTCTCTGAAGAAGAAACTCATCAGGAAAAACGGAACGGCAAAGCCCGCAATTAGGATGTAAGATAATTTACGGTTCTTCAAAAACGCCGCTATCATTCCGACCCAACCCAGTATACTCACCCATTTGAAATCGTAATTGATAACGCCTAAATACACATCAAAAGATTTGTAGGCTTTATCGGTATCAAAGGCTGCAGCCGCTGCTTTCAAATCAGGCAAGATAAGTGTTGCCATATTACCTGGCAGGAATATCTCGATAATTGGGCGCATCAACTGATTGCCAAAGGGTGTGAACATTAATACCACTGCAATAACATTCAGGTAGAAAAGCACATTATAGGCATTCAGTTTGAGGGGTGTAAACTTCTTATTAATCCATGCATCTATCGCTACCAAACTGCCGTAAAATCCTGCAGAGAAAATAAATAAAAAACAGATTAACTGACTCAGCATGGACAAGGCAAAAGCCAATAAAGTAAATGCTAAAAATTTCGGATTAATTCCAAATGAGGCCCAGGCACTGCCTTCTTTGGCAGGCTTCTCTAACATTAACCAGAAACTCAATACCAATGGCACATAAAATGTTGCTACCATACCGTAAGGTCTGTCTACGCGACTCCAGAATATAAAATACAATGAAAATGTCACTAACAAAGCCGACATTAATCCAACTTTCTTGTTGGCTATAGTATTACCAAGCACATAGGTTGCAGGTACCAATGCGGCACCAAGCAATGCTACAGGAAAACGCATTGAGAATTCGTTATCGCCGAATATACCAGCAAACAAGGTGTTGAACCAGGTAAGAATAATACCATTGTTTTCGCCATGCTTAAACTCGCCTTTTATAGCAGCTAAAGCATGCATGTATTCATCCACCCACAGCGACAAATAGCCAATCCTGTACAATCGGATAAACAGGGCTATTACGCCAAATACCAGGGCGATTTTTAATGCGTTCTTATCAATAAAACCAGGCTTCGCCACTTTTACAGCGGCTGCTTTTGGTTTCTGTGCTACAGTTGTCTGTTTGGCCATAATCTATTTTACAAAAAATCGTTTTACAATTAAAATCAAAGTGTTTTTGATGGTTCTGGAAACATTCATCTTGCTCATGCCTCCTTTTTGATCGTATCTCAAAATAAGTGGTGTCTCGCCAAACAATAATTTACGGCGTCTCAGCTTCAAAAGAATATCTACCAAACACTGAAATCCATCCTGATCAACAAAGGTCTCTCCATATTCGGCAATGGCATTTTTCAATACATCTGCTCTTATGGCTCTGTAACCACATGTATAGTCTCTTACACCTTTTATCGGATAGGTAATTCTGAAAATCAAGGAAGCCACATAACTCAGAAGCTTTCTGTACCACACCAAGCCGATAACCCTTGCACCAGGTTGAAATCTTGATGCGATCACCACATCATGTCCTTCAATAATCATACGCATCAAACGCAGAATTAATCCCGGATTATGCGTTGCATCCGCATCCATGGTGATGATGATATCATTCTTGGACGAATAGCTTACCGCTCTGTACAAGCCATCTCTGATGGTGGCACCTAAACCCTGATTAACTTCGTGTACCAGTAACTCGATGGGCATTTCTTTGGCCATTTCTGTTACTATTTCACCCGTTCTGTCTTTACTGCCATCATTGACCACAAAAACTTTATAACCTGTTTTGCTGTCTTCTTCAAGCGCAAACCTGATTTGTGAGAGTAACTCACCAATATTCTCTTCTTCGTTGTATGCTGGTAAAACAACCAGTATTTCTCTTGATTTACGCTCTTCCATCCTATTCAAAATAATTCTTTAATGACTTTACTTTATCGTAATTGTCTTTATACCACTTAATGGTTTTTTCAAGACCTTCTCTAATTTTTACACTCGGCGCATAACTCAATTCTGCGGCCGATTTGGAGGTGTCGCTTAACCTGTCTTTTACCTTGTCCCAGTTACGAGCAGGCTTAAACACAATGTTAGAGGTCGACCCCGTAACTTCCTTAATAATCTCAGCCATGTTCAGAATTTCAGTTCTGAAGCCTGTGCCACCGTTGTATATTTCGCCATCTTTAGACGGATTTAAAGCCGCGGCTATCATCAGGTCGATCAGGTCATCCACAAACGTAAAATCTCTGCTCTCTCTGCCTGTTCCGGTAATTACAAGGTCCTCGCCATTCAATGCTTTCTCAATAAAATTAGGAATCACATTGCGGTATTTACCAGCCAGTTCGTACGGACCATACGTATTGAAAATACGAATAGACACTGTTGGTACGTGAAACAAATGCGCGTAATACTGTGTATACAACTCGGCGGTGTATTTATTGATGCTGTATGGTGTCTCAGATGGATAGATGAAAGTATCTTCGTTCATCTGAGAAGCAGTGCCATAAACACAACTACTGCTGGCATACACAAACTTTCTTAAACTCTTATGAAACTTAAGGATCTCCAATAACCCTACTGTACCAACTATATTGGTCTGAATATCGCTGAACGGATGATCGACAGAGTTCTGATTCGCAAAATGCGCCGCCAGATGGAAGACATAATCAAATTCGTGCTGGTTGATGACAAAATTTAATTTATCCATTTTGTCGATGTCCATACCCACAAAAGTGATGCGTGGATCGTTGGGTAAAAAAACAGCCATACCCGACGACTGGTTATCCATTATCACTATGTTTGACACCTCATACTGCAACAATCTCCTGACAAGATTATTCCCAATAAATCCTGCTCCTCCGGTGACTAAAACACGTGCATTTTTTAACGACTGAAAATCCATACTTTTTAAAGTTCCGAAACTATAATAAATAAATGGCTTAGACAAGTATATAATTTTGTCGGTTTTATGCGTTTATCTGGCTGTATCAATTACCATTTTATAATTATAAATCCTTACTTTTGTTTTTATGTTTTCTAAGAAAAAAATTCTTATCCTGTCTGCCATACTGATGGTTCTGTTTGCCTTTAAACAAGCTGATGAATACTTCGAAATCAGCAAGAATCTGGAAATATTCAGCACCGTTTATAAAACCGTTAACAGCGAATACGTCGATGAGGTTAATCCAGGTGATCTGATGAAAAAAGGCATAGATGCTATGCTGGCTTCCCTTGATCCATACACCAATTTCTACAACGAGTCTCAGGCCGAAGATGCCATGATTATGCAAAGCGGCGAGTACGGCGGAATTGGCTGCAATAGCCGTAGAATAGGAGATTATAATGTCATCACCAATGTCAGAAAAGGTTTGCCTGCCGATAAAGCTGGTATGCGTATTGGCGATAAAATAGTAGAAGTAAATGGTAAGAATTTCAAAGGAAAATCAAATGATGAAGTGGGCGAAGCTCTGAAAGGTGCTCCGCTTTCTAAAGTTAATGTCACTGTGGACAGACAAGGGGTAATGGTTCCACTGACCATAGAAAGACAAGAAATCAAACTAAAAAATGTAACATACTACGGAATTATCAATCCAACTACCGGATACATCAGACTCGACCATTTTATGCATGGCGCTTCGTTTGAAGTTAAGGATGCCTTATTGAAAATGAAAACTCAGGGGATCAAAAATGTGGTGCTGGATCTAAGAGATAATGGAGGTGGTTTGCTGCACGAAGCGGTTAATATCGTGAACATTTTTGTCGGTGCTGATCAATCTGTAGTGGTTTCTAAAGGTCGCTCCAATAACGCCTTCAAAGACTACAAAACACTAGACCCGGCAACAGATGCCAATATCCCATTAGTGGTACTTGTAAATGAAAGATCTGCCTCTGCCAGTGAAATAGTTTGTGGTGCAATTCAGGATTTCGACCGAGGTGTTATCATCGGCAGAAATACCTTCGGAAAAGGTTTAGTTCAGAATGTTATTCCGCTCACCTACCGAACTCAGATGAAAGTGACTATTGCCAAATACTATATCCCATCAGGAAGATGTATACAGCTCTTAGATTACGCTAAAAGAAATCCTGATGGCTCACCTTCAATACTTGCTGATAGTCTCCGTAAAAAATTCAAAACTAAAAATGGCAGAATAGTCATGGATGGTGGCGGTGTCAGACCCGATATCACCGTTGAGAAAAAGAAATTACCTAACATCATCGAAGGTCTTGAAAAAAGTAACCTCATCTTTGGCTTTGCTAACCAATACCGCAACCAGCACGAATCTATAGGCAACATTGAAACCTTTAAAATCGATGAGGCTACTTTCGAAGCCTTTAAAACCTATGTCGGTACTCAGGCTTTCACCCATCAGAATGCCAGTGAAATCGCTCTTGCACAACTGAAAGACAAGCTGAAAGATGATAATTACAACACAGCGCTTAAATCAGAAATTGAAGCGCTGGAAGCGGCTTTGAAAAAATCAAAAAATGCTGAAATTGATGCTGCAAAAACTGATATTATGAAAGCATTGCAAGTCGAAATTGCACGCAGATATTATTACGAAGAAGCTGAGTACCTAATTAGTTTTACTAATAATCCGGATATTCTCAAAGCCATTGAAATATTGAATGATAATAACTCCTATAAAACCATCATAGGCAATCAGAAATAATATGGATTATCTGCATCTTATAATTTTCATTTTAGCAGGTGCTTTTGGTGGCTTTATGGCTGGCATGCTGGGAGTTGGTGGCGGTATCGTCTTTATTCCCATCATTCAGGAAATTGTAAGGTTCTCGGCATTAGAAGAAGAAAAAGCCTTCTACGTTCTGGCCAATAGTCTGGCTATCGTTCTTGTTGTTGGTATTAGCGGCACGATTAAACAACTCAAACTTAAAAATACCAATATCAAAGCAGCCCTTGTAACGGGTGCTTTTGCTATCCTGTCATCTGTTTCACTTTCGCTAATTCTTAAACACTATCACATCAATAATCAAAAAATGTTTAATTACATTTTTGCTGTAATTCTCATCATAACAGCCATAAGAATGTGGATGACTAAAAGAAATCAAAAGAAGAAAAAGACCGACGATACTATCAACTTGCCACAATTAACAGCCTTTATTCCCGCTGGTTTCATTGCAGGCTTAGTAACCGCAATTACCGGACTCGGTGGTGGGGTAGTGATGGTGCCCTATTTTAACAAAGTGCTTAAACTGCCTATTAAATTTTCAACTGGATTATCCCTTTCGGTTATCCCTTTAATCGCAGCGCCGCTTCTGGTCTTTTACATGATTAATACGCCGCTAAAAGAAGTATATCCAGGCGCTCAAACAGGTTATATCATGTGGATGGCCATACTGCCTATAACAATAGCTGCCGGACTGGCTTCGCCGCTGGGCGTGAAGGTGGCTAACAAAATTTCAAATGATACACTTCTTGGCATATTCCTTGCCTTTATCCTCATTAATTTAACCAAAATATTACTTTTCTAATGATATTATCTACCCTAAAAAACAGTTTCTTTTTACTGGCTTTCATTGGCCTTACTGGTTTTACATCAGTCAAACAAAACCCTATTACTATCACCATTCAAACACCTTTCGAAAACAGCAGTGTTAAAATGGGTGATACCGTATTTATTAAAGCCAGCGTGTCTGCAGATGCGCCACTACACGATATCTCTATAAAAGTTAAAACCGCTGATAATACTATCATTGCCTATACTGAAAACATCCATACCCACGACAATAAATTGGATATAAACAAAAACTATATTCAGACAATAAAATATAAGACTGAGCTAATTCTGGAAATCTCCAGCAGAGACCATTCTGGCAATATTATAGCCACCAGCTCAAGAAAATTCTACAGCGATAAAAAGTAATTGACTATTTCTTTTTAGTCGGCTTTTTTGAAGCCTTTTTAGCTGGCTTTGCCGACTTTACAGGCTTAGCAATAACAACAGGTGCAACGATAACTGCTCGTTCTAAAAACTGCTCTTTTTTAGGCACTAACTGAACCCTCCAGTTAAGTCCTGTTAAATATTTTTCTGATTCTGGAAATTGTAATAGCGGATACATTTTCCCTTCAGGCTGAACATAAAATTTAATGGCTTTTACTTTCGATGAATCCATTAGAATCAGCATCTTTCCGCATGCCACTTTATTAACTCCGGTATACTCAGCAGAGTCAGTTTCATTATCTCGTGAGTAATAGATGCTTTCTGCATTGCCTTCTACCTGCACAGACTTAAGGGCATTGCTGTCAAATCTATTAATCATCTCCTTCCCTGAAATCTGATTGTATGACCCTGTCTTCACTTCTGAAGCCAGAAAGGCGTTTTCAGATACTCTAAGTGTATTGATTTTACTGTTCTTGAGAAAAATATACATGGTATCTCCACTGATCTGATTTTTACCATTCCATAAAATCGGATCATTGAATAAACTTATTGTCGAATCGTTAAAAGCATATTCCAATGAATCACAAACACCCTGCAATTCCTTCTGGTAAACAGAGGCCTTTTTGTAGGCACGCATGCGCTTGTCTAAAGAATCATTCTTAAAATAAAAGGTCTCTGCCATGACGTACAAGGTGTCTTTGTCTTTGGCTTGCATAGCCATTGGTGCTACAGTGACATAACTTTCATTGGTTTTCTGAAAATATTCCCCTTTCTGACCATAAACGGTAAACGACTCCGAAGAATCGCACAACCTGATATTGCCTATGCCCCTGCCGTAACCTTGTTTTCTATCGTAATAAAAACTATCCGCAATGATACTGGACTTCTTACTGTGTATCTGAGCCCCTTTATTGAACTCAGCTTTTTCACTGATGGTGTTATACCAGCCGCTGTTGCAGACAATTGTATTCTCTTTGGAGACAATTCTGGTCGGACCAAAGAAATACGCGGTGCGGGTTGATGCGTAGTAATCAAGTGTGTCGCTGCTCATAGTATAATCAGGACTTTTTAACAACACTTTATCTTTGAAATTGAAAATATTACTGCGTCTGTTGTAATACCCTTTGCGACTCTTCAAGGTGTTTTGTTCGTTAAGGATATCTGCCCCTTTAGTGTAATACCCTACCTGATTTTTAATATTATACTGCAGTTCTGTAGACAGCAAGGTCATATTCTGATCTTGCAAAATCACATTTTTACCCGTTACCATAGCGGTCTTGTCTGCCTCTGTATAACGCAAATAGTCGCCGCCAGATAATGTGAATGTGTCTGGCTGATAAATATAAATATGGCCAAATCCTTCTATGATACCTTCATTGCCCTTTCTGATTGCTGAATCGCATTGAATAACTACACCATCGTGTTTGATGACCACGTTTCCTACAATGTAAGTGTAATTTTTTTTCTGATCAACGGTCAACTTTTCCCCACCAGTAATTTCGACATCAGTTTGCGCAGATGCTGTAATGGCAAGCATCATCAACATCCCTAAAACCTTCTTTTTAAATCCGTCCAATGTCATTGTAATCGTATAATTCCTGATTTGCTTACCTTTGTCAAAAGTAATGCCATGGTTTCTGAATTCGAGCATTTTATTAAAAAAAACACACTTTTCAAGCGCAAACATAAGCTATTACTAGCTTTGAGTGGCGGTATTGACAGTGTTTGTCTTTTTCATTTATTGCTTCAGTCTGGCTACAATTTCTCTGTTGCCCACTGTAATTTTGGATTAAGAGCCAAGGAAAGCGACAAGGACGAACAATTCGTCAAAGCACTTGCTGATAAATATAAAATTACCTGCCACATTACTCGCTTTGACACACAAAGTATTTCTGAAAAAAACAAAACCGGTATCCAAGAAACTGCCAGACATCTCAGATATACCTGGTTTGATTCTCTGATCTCAGAACATCAATATGATAAACTGCTAACTGCTCATCATCTGGGTGACAATACCGAAACCATGCTGATTAATTTAATCCGCTCTACAGGTATTAGCGGTTTGCATGGTATAACCCTCAACAGTGAGCGCGTATGCCGACCAATGTTGTTTACCACACGTACTGAGATTGTCTCTTACATCAAGAAAAACAAACTAAAATTCAGAGAAGATAGCAGCAATCAAAGCGACTATTACTTAAGAAATGCCATCAGACACCATGTGGTGCCCGAACTGCTCAAAATTGAGACTCAGGCTGATCAATCTTTCTTTAAATCCAGTCAGGAAATAGCAGAATTTGAAAGCATGTCCCGCATGCTCATGAAAGAAAAATGGGAAAGCATCTGTACCCAAAAAAATCAGGCGCTCTTTATTTCTGATGAGATATTTAATCTGCCTGTAGAGATCTTCCCGGCGCTACTCTTCTATCAGCTTAAACCATATGGTTTCACCAGAACACAAACGGATGCCATTGCCAATGCCTCATCTGCTAATCCCGGGTTCAGTCAATATTCTGCCAATTGGGAAATTATCCGAGAAAGGAAGGGCTTCATGCTTCAGAAAAAACAAGTAGCCGAAAAAATTTTTAAAAAAATTACGCCAAAAACTAAAAAAGTAGTTCTGAAAAGACTAACGGTTGATTTTCATCGTATTGACAAAAAAGAGGTAAAACTTGGTCAATCTGATTGTCTATTTTTGGACGCAGGTAAAATCGCTTACCCTTTATTGATTAGAAACTGGGCATCTGGCGATAAAATTCAGGCGCTTGGTATGAAAGGCAGGAAAAATGTCTCTGATATTCTGACAGATAAGAAAATACCCCACTCTGAAAGAGATCATCAACTTGTTTTGGAAGATGCCAATGGAATTTTGCTTTCTGTTTTGCCAAATATTGTGTCAGAGACCTGTAAACTGGACGCTCAAAGCACAGTGGTTTTGCGTATTCACCTGAATCCCGCTAAATTTGTGAATCCAATTACAATTGATCAATGAAAAGACCTCTAAATCTACTAATTCTACTAACACTTTTTTCTTTCTCTAAACTTTATTCTGAATGTGTCCTGGTTCCTCTAAGTCTGCAGGAACGTGTCAACGCCTCAAGCCTAGTTGTTGAAGGTATTGTGCAATCAAAATCCTGCCACTGGAACAGTGATCAGACCATGATTTATACTAAAAACACTTTTCAGATTTCGAAAATATTTAAAGGTAGCCAACTCATATCCACCTATACTATAGATGTTATCACAATGGGCGGTGCCATCGGTACTAAAGCTGTAAAAGTTGAACCAGAACTGGAACTGGAAACTGGTGATATCGGAATTCTAATGCTGGTTCAAAAAAACGGCGAATGGGTGCCAGAAAGCGGACCACAAGGCTTTGTTAAAATTGACAAACACACCATAGAATCGTCTGATGTTTTTAACACCTATGCAGCACATTCGATTGAACCGCTCATAGTAAGTTATACCAAACAAAACATTGTTACCATCAATGCTCAACTAACGAATGTAACGATTAATTCTAAAAGAGCTGCACCAAGCATTAGCTCTATCTCTCCAAATACCATCAATGCAGGTACTTCGAGCGTGCTAACTATTAAAGGTACAAACTTTAATGCGACCATTGATACGAGTTCTGTTCAGTTTAAAAATGGTGATGATGGCGGACTTAGCTTTATTAAAGCGCTTAAAAGAGACTATATTTCATGGTCAGATACCATGATCAAAGTAATGGTCAGAACAAAAGCGGGCACTGGTAAAATTCGTGTTGTAATTGCTGGTAACGGTATTGCCAATTCAACCGATACACTCAAAATTCCATACGCCCATTTAAATGTGGTAAGTGGTGATACCATCTCTTATGAAACTAAAGAAATAGGCATGAATTCCAGCAATGGCATTACCTGGAAAATGAATAAGCGCTTTTATGATTCTTCGGGAGCAAGAGGGGCCTTTATCAGAAGTCTTGAACGCTGGAGATGCGGCACCTATATCAACTGGGATACCCTTGGTCGCCTTAATCACAGTGCCATCAAATCTGATGGTGTAAACATGTGCGCCTGGGATACCAGTTCTAGTATGCCAAGTGGTGTGTTAGCGCAATGCTTTAGCTACTGGTCAGGTTGCTTTAATCCTAACCTGCAATGGTTCGTTAACGAACTGGATATTCGCTTCAGACTAAAACCAACCAATTCTACCAATTGGAATTATACCACTGGTAACGCCACCAGTACTCAGTTCCATTTTGAATCTGTAGCCACACACGAACTAGGCCATGGTCACCAACTCGGTCACGTTATCAATAGTGCAGTAGTCATGCACTTTGCTATTGCAAATGGGCAAACAAAACCTGGCTTGTCTTCCAATGATGTTGCCGGTGGTACCTATGTCATTAATAAAAGTGGAAGTTCTGTCTGTGGCAAAAATGCACATGCTAAACTAAACTCAAACAACTGTGCCATCGTTGCTCCAGCATCTAATTTTACAATGAACTCTGCAGTAATATGAAAAAATGGCACTCTTACTTTCACAGATTCATCGATGGGAAATATCTCTGCCTATGCCTGGAATTTTGGTGCTAACGCGACGCCTTCCAGCGCCAGCACAAAAGGTCCGCATACCGTTACCTACTCTGCCGGCGGTAATAAATCTGTTAGCTTAACGATAACAACTTTAACAGGTAATATTCAGAAAACTAAAAACCTCTTGGTGCAGAACGATGCTAAACTCATTCCTGCATTCTCTTATGCTGCCGCAGAAAAAGGTATCGTCAGCTTTACCAATCAATCTAATAACCCTAGCAGCTCTATCTGGTATTTCGGTGATGGCGATTCGTCACTGGCCGCAAATCCTACCCATCAATATGCCTTCTCTGGAGTTTATCCAGTCAAACTAATTACGCAGAATACGTGTAACACTGATGATACCCTAAGAAATATCACCTTTGCGTATCTGAACTTCGGGGCTTCAAAGTCATCTGTCTGTATCAACGAACCCGTTTTCTATGTTGACTCTTCAACGAATGCTACTGCATGGCAATGGTCATTCCCTAACGGGACACCTGCCTCTGCAACAGGAAAAGGTCCGCATAAAGTAACTTATTCTACCAGTGGTAATCAGTCTGCAGCACTGCAAGTGAGTGTCTCAGGTTCTTCAAATCAATCATACCCTCGCAACAGCGTTGTGTCAGTAGGTACCGATACCTTTACTAAAGCAAGCTTTATTTATGGTTATTACGGAAAGAATATTGTTGGTTTCGATAACCAGTCTGGTGGTTCTGGCATGAGCTACAAGTGGTACTTCGGAGATGGTGATAGCAGTACCCTTAAAAATCCAGTTCATACCTACACCAATGCCAGCAATAAAATAGTTAAATTAGTCGTTACAGGTAATTGTAACACCGATGATACAACTATAACGATGAGAGACTTTACAGGAATAGAAGGCATTAATTCTGGTGTCTTGTTTTCTGTGTCTCCAAACCCAGCTAAAGACCAGTTTAAAGTCGTAACAGATATTCAACTGCCTTTGACATATTCTATTTTTGATATCAGCGGAAAAGCAGTGGCTAACGGTAAAACAAGTAACGGTGAATTCATCTCAACTCAAAATCTGGCTGATGGTATCTATACCCTTAAGCTCAGTTTCGGAGATGAATCTACTGCACTGAAATTAATCGTTCAACATTAAAAAGATCTTTTTATTACCTGCGAATTGATTTATATTAAATTGATTTGCAGGTAATTATAAAATAAAGAAAAAAAGTAAGCAATAATTGCTTAAAAAACATACTTTTGCAAAAAATAGAATCATTACCATGTATTGGACATTAGAATTAGTATCTTATTTGGATGATGCACCTTGGCCTGCCACTAAAGACGAGTTGATAGATTATGCTATCCGTTCAGGCGCTCCAATGGAAGTTGTTGAAAATCTTCAGGAATTGGAAGACGATGGTGAGCCTTATGAAAGCATAGAAGAAATCTGGGGCGACTACCCGACAGATGACGACTACTTCTTCCACGAAGACGAACATTAATCTAACCGAAGAAAGCTTTCTTCTTAACTGGTTTCAGTTCAGGAATAACATAGGATTCCTGAGTTGAAGGTATCTCTATTTTTACCTCTATAGGTGCAATCGGTTTAACGATATTCTGATTTTTAAATCTTTCCCAGTCAATTACTTCACCTGAAATATTGGTATTTTGATACGCTGCAAATCTGCTGTTTTTGGTCTCGTATCCTGGATTTAAACAGATAAATATCTCGTCTTCATATACCGGTAGAATAAACTTCTGCGCTAATAACTGATCCAATATCTCCTGATACTTTTCAAAATCTTCTTTTCCTACAAAATCACTTAATTTGACAAATCCCATTTTAAGCAATGGCTTTAATGCAGGATATTGACTCATCTGAACCGGCATCGGATACTGTGCCTTAAATCCAGTTGAAAATAAATGATTGGCAATAATCTTCTGTGATGAATTTAATCGCTCAAAATTGATTTGCTCTTTGTATAGCTTGTTAAGCTCTTCTGCTACCTGATCGGCCGACTTCTTCCAGGATTGCAATAACTCTTTTACAGAACCTTTCATGTCTCTGCTCTCTTTATTCCAGTGATGGAAAAAGTAATGCTCGTGATTCAACATGAAACTGATATTGCCATACTGCTTCCTCAACTGATAATTCAGCCAAAGTATAATCTGCCTCTGTGCATTAAAACTAAAACGATTGACAGAATGCCACTCTATGAATTCGAATACCGTAGAAGCTAACTGACCATACTGATTAAATTTACCTGGCCATTGCTGCATCATCTTTTCAAGTGCAGGCGGACAAACTGCCGTTTCTACAACCTGAGATGAAAATAAATCAAAACTACTCGCCGATTGAGTAGCCTCTGAATACAACAAACACGCAAATAAATCGGAACCTGTTTTACTATTCAACAAATCAAAATTCTCGATTGATTTGTAATACTGATCTGTCTCTTTCTTTAATAAAATGTTTCTGCTTTGCTTACTCTCCAAATACTCCGGTAACAACAAAATATCAATGTTGTGATTCACCAGACACGAATACCAGGCCGATTTCTGCTTTAAGGTCTGCTCTGTGAACTGACGCTTCTGCGACTCTCCGATAGGAAGAGATTTGTATAGTTCAGACAGTTTTACTAACGACTTTTCTAAACCGGAAAACTCTTCCTCTAACTCTTTGTGCAACTTTTCAAATGGTAATTGGTTCAGCATGTATTGATGCACAAAATAAGTTAAGAATTTCCTCTTATTTAAACGCCTTTGACGAGAGCCTTCATCGTTTATAAACAATAAGAATCATATTTAAACGCCATAAAACGATGGAGTGCCTGTTTGCAATACCTATATGCTGTCTATAAAAATAATCACTAAACAATATCAGCGGATAACACCTTTTTAAAATCGTGTTAACATTAAATCACCCTAAACTTCTTAAAGTATTAACTTTTAAATGCCGGATTTTGTAATAAAATTCAATCCGAAAACTTCGAATGAACAATCCAATCAATAGAAAATTTTAATGAGTTGATTTTATCATTCTATATTGAGAAAAGAATGACTGTAAAACCTAATTTTAAAGGCTGCTTATCTGTTTTATTATTTGATGCCTTAGCTCGTTGATGCCTGTCTTCTTTGTGGCTGATATGAACACGACAGGATTGTGCTCCTTGCTAATCCAACTCTTCTCGAACTCTGTTAATACTGTGTCTGGATTCTGTTCAACATAACTATCAACTTTGTTAAATACCAACAGAGTTGGTTTATTCTTGGCGCCAATATCAAATAAGGTCTGTTTAACCAGTTCCATTTGATTCTCAAATTCTGGATTCGATACATCAACAACGTGTAATAATATATCTGCTTCAACTACCTCTGCCAAAGTGCTCTTGAAACTCTCGATTAACAAGGTTGGTAGCTTTCTGATAAACCCTACCGTATCACTCAAGAGCAATGGAATATGCATGCCCTCATTGTCTGGATCTTCAAATACAACTTTGCGCACAGTAGAATCTAATGTAGCAAATAACTTATTCTCTGCCAGTACTTCAGAATGACTTAATAAATTCATTATCGTACTCTTCCCCACATTCGTATAACCCACCAAGGCTACTCTCTTCTTGTCTGTGCGATTCTGACGCTGCACTTTATTCTGCTTTTCAATCAGCTCTAATCGGTCTTTTAACTTGGTAATATTACTTCTGATAACCCTTCTGTCTGTTTCAATCTCTGTTTCCCCCGGACCTTTCATACCAATACCTCCCTTTTGCTTCGATAAGTGTGTCCACATCTTGGTTAACCTTGGTAATAAGTATTGATTCTGCGCCAGCTCTACCTGAGTTCTTGCCTGAGCGGTTTTGGCATTCTTTGAGAAAATATCCAGAATCAACATGCTGCGGTCTATGATCTTTACCTCCTTAAACTCACTTTCAATATTTCTAATCTGAGAAGGACTCAACTCGTCGTCAAATATGACAAGATCCGCATTGTAAGCTGCTACCATCTCTACAAGATCCTTTAGTTTTCCTTCCCCAATATAGGTTCGAGGATTCGGATATTCCAGATTTTGCGTCAATCTGCCCATGGTGATGGCGCCCGCTGTCGTCGTCAAAGCCTCTAATTCGTCAAGATACTCTTTTGTCCTGTCGTTCTTGTCGCCCTTTTCATGGACGCCTACAAGAATGGCTCGCTCTCTCTTAACTTCGGTATAATGGTATTGTGACTTCAAGTGTGGAAATATAATTTGTAAAACTACCGCAAACATAGTAATTTAGCCATTCAATTCGTGCATGGTTTGATCAGTCTTTACCAAAATAATATCCGTTATTTAATCCTACTGCTACTGCTTAGCCTTTCTGTGCCTCAAACTAACGCTCAGCAAGTCATCTGGGCCAATAAAAATAACCTCGATAAACGAACCGATTTTACGAAAGTAATCGGCCAGAACCGCTTCGGTGTCTTTGTGCTCAAACATAAAAACAGCACCTTCAGACGCTATTTCATCCTCGAACAGTTTGATAAAAAAATGAACCTCCTTAAAAGTAAAACTTTTAAAATCCCTGGAGGTGAACTGGAAAAAATAGTCGTTACCGAAAATCAGGTGGTGTATTTTACGAAAGTATATGGCAAAGGATTTTTCTACACCCTTAGAATGCAGACCATCGACTCTTCGATGAATGAATCTGCGCCACAGACAATTGTTAATTCGGAAAGTTTTAATAACGAAACCATTAATTTCAGAATTGAATATACCCATAAAAAAGACAAATTTCTAATCTGGTACATGCTGGAAGAAGGTGAAAAAACAAAAATTGTCTACCACCTTTGCAGTGTCAATAACTACATCAAACAAGGTGAAAACATCATTGAAAGTAATCTGTCTGAAATCTATGTTGGTGATGCCGCCATTGATGACTCTGCCAACCTCTTTATATTCTACTCTAAATCTGAAAGATTCAGAAGCAAAAACTCAGAGGATTTCTTTCATTATGTATACGGTTATAACCTTAATTCTGGCAAAGTCCTGAATCAATTAATCAACAATACTGAAACCTATGTCAGCTCCTATAAAATAGCCTATAACTATAGCAATAATACAGTTACTGCAATTGGTTTTCACGGTCTGGATAATGAAGATGAAAACAAAGGCTATTTTTCTGTCATCGTTGACTGCAGCCAGTTAAATGTCAGACAAACCGTTTTCAAAGACTTTGATAGAAAAATAGTCTCTCAAATAATTGGTGCTAAAAATGAAAAAAATGGTGATCAACTCAGTAAGTTTAAAATTAAAAAACTAATCCCTAAAATTGATGGTGGAATACTTATCATTGCTGAAAGAAGCTATGTCACCACTCAAAGTGAAATCTTCTATGTCAATGGTATTCCTCAAAGCAGCTATGCCAAAATATTCAATAATGATGAAGTCCTGCTCCTAAGCACAGACAGCACCGGAAATACTTTATGGACGGATGTGATTATTAAAAATCAATCGACGGTTAATGATGGCGGTTATTACAATGGCATCATCGTGATGGTTAACGATGATCAGATCAATATACTTTATAACGATAAGCTAAATGCTAATGCCGATATTATTCAGGTAAGCTATCAGCCAAACGGCGAACACACTAAAAAAATACTACTGAATAATGATCAGTATTACGCACTCGTTATTCCGGCTGAGTATAATCAGGTTACCTCTAATAGCATTGTAATTCCTATTAATCAGAACCGCGACTTCACCTACATAAAATTACTCTATTGATACGTTTATTTTCATTTACATTCAATCAAACAATCCTGTTTTTGTTTATTTTCACAATAGTGATCAGAACATCCGGATTGCTTGTGCCCTATGTCAATACCACCCAAAATCTTAATATAAATTACCTGTCTGACTTCTTTAATTCTATCAATGAGTTTCCTCTGCTGGGTTTTATTATTTCTACTTTATTCGTCTTTGTAACAGCTCTTATCTTCAATCATATCTGTATTCAGCACGAGCTAATTATCTTTCCCTCTTATTTACCAGCCTATTTCTTTGTGCTTCTTAACTCTGTTTTTGTTGATCAGTTTTATGCAGGTCCGGTAATCTTTGTTAACTTCTTTCTTATTATATCTCTTGGTGCTATCCTCAAGCTGTATCAGTCTGATAACCCTAGTATCTCTATATTCTCGGCTTCCACACTGGCCGGATTGAGCGCTCTGCTAAATATGACCTATATCGCTTTTTTCGTAGTGGTTCTTATTGGTATCAATATTTTCAGACCTTTCAACTTCAGAGAAAACTTGTCGGCACTTATTGGCTTTCTGCTGCCTTTGTATATAGGGACCATGATCAATTATCTCATAAATGATAATTTTCTGCCCTTTCATATTTTCTTTCCTGATTACGGTAATTTTAACAACCAAAACTGGGCCTTATATTCTGCCCTGCCAAGTATTGGTCTGGTAGGCATACTGGCTTTTATAAGGATGTATAAAAACTTCTTTAGAAACTCTACTAAACAGAGACGATCAATTCAGTTTATGCTGATACTGCTGATTACTTCCCTCATCCTGATGATGACAGGAAAACAAAATGCCAGACAGGAATTCGCTTTCGTTACTATCCCACTGGCATTCTCTTTTACTTTCTATTTCTCTAACAGCAAAATCAATGTGCTGAAAGAAATCGTTAATGTGCTGCTAATTATATCTATTCTCTATTTTAGATATAATCAGTAAACACCT
Source organism: Bacteroidota bacterium (assembly GCA_027490055.1). Taxonomy (GTDB): domain Bacteria; phylum Bacteroidota; class Bacteroidia; order NS11-12g; family UBA955; genus JABMMZ01. The sequence continues at coordinate 60,739 of JAIXYV010000052.1, forward strand.
TACTTTTTAAAGACATTCAAAAATTCCTGATCACCCGGTTTCACATTTGAACCGAAATAATGCAGCAATTTGCCTTCCGGACTTACAACAAACTTGTTAAAATTCCATTTTACTTCAAAATCTCCGGCGCCATTCTTTGCCTTCTGTGTTAACCACGAATACAGTGCATGCTGAGAAGTGCCCTTAACATCTAGTTTTTCGGTTAGCATAAATGTTACACCGTAATTCTTCTGGCAAAATGCGCCAATCTCTTCAGCTGTGCCAGGTTCCTGACCGCCAAACTGATTACACGGACTGCCAATAACCACCACATTGCTGTCAGCATACTTTAAATGAAAATCCTGTAAATCTTTGTACTGAGGTGTGTAACCGCATTCGCTAGCAGTGTTTACGAATACCAGGTACTTGCCTTTGTAATCCGATAATTTGATGCTGCCCTTGCCATCCAGTGTCTTTAAACTAATACTGTAAATAGAACTGTCTGGTTGTATGTTCTCAGCACCTTCGATTTTTTTCGATTTGCCTACAAAACATGATGTTAAAAATGTTAATATTCCCATGGTAAATAATATGCTTTTCATAATTAGATGAACAAATTTAACTTAATTGTGTTTTAGAAAGGGAAAAAACATTGGAAAATAACTTTACAGCCGACGAAATAGATCCTCTAAAAAAGGATGCTCTCTATCAGGGACCAGATAAATTCTCTCCTATTCCACTATCTGTGTCTTCCCCAAAAATACAGCCTATAGACAAGCGCTTGGTGAAAGCTAATGCCTTCGAAACAATGCAATACCAAGCCAATCAGCAAGTCATGATGCTCAAAAAACAAGCTGATTTACTCATTGAACAAGCTCGTATGATTGAAGAACGTCTGCAGATCTCTCAAAGAATTTATGAGGCCGATATAAACTTTGAACCCGTTATCGGTACACTTTACCATGTTTACGAAAAGGGTGATAAAACAGTGCTTTCTCTGGTTGCACCCGAAGAATGGGGCCGTAAAATGCCCTTTACCAGACATGTTTGCTCAGCCAGGCTGCTGGGAGACAAAAGCTGGGAACTGTTGAAATAAAAAAATTACAAGCCTGTTTATTTGATTAAATTTGCTTCCTGTGGGTATACTCAGGAAACTAGCCTCTCAAACTGCCATTTACGGACTTAGCTCTATGCTGGGCAGGTTTATTAATTTTCTGCTCGTCATTCCTCATACCGAATACCTTAAAACTGTCGGTGCTTATGGCGATATTACAACAGTCTTTGCTTTCATGGCTTTCTTTAATATCTTGCTTAGCTATGGCATGGATACCACCTACTTTAACTTTATCAGAAATGGACACGCCCCTCAAAAAGTCTATGCCATCGCCCAAAAGAGCCTAATCGCCTCAACTCTGGTTTTCTCTGCATTAGTACTTGTATTTAGTCAGGCCGCCGCCAACTTCATGGGCTTTCCTGCCAATACCGAATATGTATACATTTGCCTAATATTCCTTTGTTTTGATACACTTTCTGTTCTGCCTTTTGCCAGAATCAGATACGAAGAAAGACCCCTAAAATTTGCAGCAGTTAAACTTGCCAATATCCTGGTAAACGTCGGATTAAATCTATTGCTCTTAACCCATACTCCTGATTTTTTAATGTCCTTTAATCAGGTAAGTCTGATTTTAATCGCTAACGCAGCAGCCAGTATGGTCTCATTCACCCTCCTGTCACCTTTGGTATTCAAAATCAATTTCGATTTCGATAAAGAACTCTATCAAAAAATGTTGAAATACGCCTGGCCGCTTATTTTTGTTGGTCTGGCAGGTATTGTTAACGAAACCCTGGATCGCACCCTGCTTAAACGGCTCTTACCCGAGGCAGAAGGGTCTTATCAAAATGGCATCTATGGCGCTTTCTATAAACTGACTATGGTAATGACCATGTTTGTACAAGCGTTTCGCTTTGCCGCTGAACCACTGTTCTTCAAGCAAAAAGACGGTGAAGAAAGCAATAAAATGTACGCTAATGTGATGTACTGGTTCATCGGTGTCTGTGCCTTCATCTTCATGGCATGCATGTTCTTTATCGATTTACTCGCACATCTTTTTATCAGAAAAGCTGAATTCTTTGATAATCCGGATGGCATGTTCATCGTTCCAATTTTGCTTTTAGCTAACTTGTTCCTGGGCATATACTATAACCTGAGTATCTGGTACAGATTTACTAATAATACCAAACTGGGCGCAATGATTGCGGCAGGTGCTGCTATACTGACCATTGTGCTTAATATCGCTCTAATTCCTTCTTTTGGCTTTGTGGCCTGTGCCTGGATTACACTGGGTGTTTATGCCGGCATGACAATAGTCTCCTATTTCATGGGTAAACGTTACTATCCAATACCTTACCATGTTGGCAAATACCTGATTGTCCTTTTAACTGCACTATTCCTTTGGATGGCCTCTAATCAACTTATTTGTCATATTCAGGTCAAATGGCAGGAAATTGCAATAAATATTTCACTGCTATCGTTGTTTCTGTTGATAATTTGGTTGCTACAACCAAAACGAAAAAATGCTTAAATTTGCCCGGTTAATTCGATTTGAAAGTCAAGATTAAAAACATAGGTCCGAATCCCTTACCAACTTATCAGACATCCATGTCTGCAGGTGCCGATCTGCATGCTAATACTGATGAACCAATAGTGATTGAATCTCTTGAAAGAGTTTTAATTCCAACCGGACTCTTTATCGAACTACCTGAAGGCTACGAAGCTCAAATCAGGCCGAGAAGCGGACTGGCTTTTAAAAACGGTATCACTGTGCTAAACTCTCCCGGCACCATTGATGCTGATTACAGAGGTGAAATCAAAGTACTTCTGGTAAATGTAAGTCGCGATCCATTTACGGTTTCCCCTGGCGATAGAATTGCTCAAATGGTAATCGCTAAATGCGAACAAGCTGAATGGCTGTCAGAAACTGAACTTAGTAAAACCGAAAGAGGAGAAGGTGGTTACGGACATACCGGAACCCGTTAAAAAGAATTTAAATGAGTGGAATGAATATTATTATCCCAATGGCAGGTATGGGCAAACGAATGAGACCCCATACGTTAACTGTTCCAAAACCATTATTGCCAATTGCAGGCAAACCAATCGTACAACGCCTTGTTGAAGATATCGCTGCTGTATGTAAAGATCAGATCAATGAAGTTGCCTTTGTTATCGGCGACTTCGGGCACGAAGTTGAAGTACAGTTGCTGAAAATTGCTGAAAGCATCGGCGCTGAAGGTAGAATTTACTACCAGGACGAAGCACTTGGTACCGCTCATGCTGTTATGTGCGCAACGCCTTCTCTTACAGGCGAAGTTATCGTAGCTTTTGCAGATACTCTGTTTAAAGCTGAGTTTGATCTGGATAAAAGTGCAGATGGTACCATCTGGGTGCACAAAGTTGCTAATCCTAGTCAGTTCGGTGTCGTTAAACTGGATGAAAATAACGCTATCACAGACTTTATTGAAAAGCCTACTGAATTCATATCTGATTTAGCTATCATCGGTATCTATTACTTCAAAGATGGTGACAACCTGCTTGATGAAATCATGTACCTGATCGATAATGATATCAAAGAAAAAGGTGAATACCAGTTAACCAATGCCCTTGAAAACATGAAAAACAAAGGACTTGTGTTCAAACCAGGCGAAGTGGAAGAATGGCTGGATTGTGGTAATAAAGATGCTACTGTCTTTACCAACCAACGTGTTCTCGAAATTAAAAAAGATGAGTTCGCTGTGCCTGCCGGTAGATTTAACCAGGGCACTACTATCATAGAGCCTTGCTTTATTGACGAAGATGTCGTGATTGAAAATTGCAACATCGGTCCGCATGTCTCTATCGGTAAAGGCTCTGTGATTAAAAACAGTACTATTTCCAATAGCATCATTCAAAAACACTGTCAAATTGATTCTGCGAATTTTACTAATAGCATGATCGGTAATCACGTTTCTATTAACGGTCAGTGCAAGGAATTCAGTATTGGTGATTATAGTACCCTAATCTAAAAGCCTCTTGAAAAGACGCTTACATATCCTCCTGTCAGGCCTGATAATTGGTGGGATATTGCTCGTGTCTTCCTGTAAACCTAAAAAAGCTGCTCAGGCTGCTATCGGTAGCCATCAGGGTGAAATCTCTTTTGATGATTATTTTATTGATGCTACTACCCACTTCAATAATAGTAATTATCCCATGGCGCTTAAACTTTACAATAAGTGCCTAGATCTTAAACCCAATGAAGCCAGCGTTTACTATCAGCTTAGTCGCATCTACAATACTGATAATAACATTGAAAAATCTCTGCAGTTTGCTCTGAAAGCCAATCAGATCGATGCCGCAAACCCATACTATGCCATGTGGTACGGCCGATTGCTCAGAAATATTAATAATGTCAGTGAAGCAATCAATGTACTCGAAACCTGCAGAAAATTAAATCCAAAAGATGAGTATGTTGTAAAAGATCTGGATGCTGTTTACGCTTTGCAAAGCGCCACTGATAAAAGGATTGCTATCTGGAAAGATCTAATTCAGGCCAAGGGCTTTAAACTGAATTATAACATCAAACTGATTGAACTCTATAAACAGAAAAAAGATTTTAATTCGGCACATCTGCAATACGATGAAATTAAAAAAGCAGCTCCTGGTAAGGCTCAGTATTTTATTGAAGATGGCAATTTGTATCTGGAAAATGGCGATAAAACAAATGCCTTTATCAACTTTGAAAAAGCCCTTACTATTAATCCCAATAACTGGTTGTTAAACCAAACCTTGTACAAACATTATCAGTCAGAAAAAAATACAAGCATGGCTGTTAAATATCTGCTTACCGGACTGAATGATCCTTATACCAGATTTGAAACTAAAGCTGTACTTGCTGCTGAAATCAATAAAAACCTAGCCGCAGATTCATCTCTTAAACCCTATACTTTATTGTTTGCAAATGCCTTCGCCGAGCAATATCCGGATAATGCTAATGCACTAAATACGGCTGCTGGCTTTTACGAACTCAATAAACAATTCTTAAAGGCTGACATTAGCTATACCAGGTCTATTAACCTGATGCCAAACACGTACGATGCCTGGTTAGGTGCTATCCGCTGTCACCAAACCTTGTATGGCCCTCAAAAAACTTTGCTTTTAATAGACTCTGCTCTCGAATACTTCCCAAATACTGCCTCCCTTTATACATTGGCTGCTGCTAATGCTTCTCAGTTAAAAAACTGGAATAGTGTGATCAATTATACCGGCTCGGGACTAAGTTTTGCGTTACTTTCTGCAGATATTCAGAATTTGACCTACTATAAAGCGAAGGCTGAGTTCTTTAAAAATGATTTTAAAACCGCCCTGCAAACACTCAATTCAGGTAACTTTAACAATGATAGTGAAGGCAGGTACTTCGACCTTTTAGGCGATGTCTACTTTAAACTTAATCAAACAGATCAGGCCCTCGCTCAATGGCAGAAAGCGCTTGATAAAGGTACTCCAAACAATATGCTCACTAAAAAAATTTCAGACAGAAAATACTATGAATAAACTGACGATCTTTTCTGTTTCTGCATTAATCATACTGGTCTCGGCATGCCGGTCTAAAAAGTCTGTTGTTGCACCTCCGGTTGTGGTAATGAAAACGGATACAGCTTCTATTATGACCGCTGAATCTTTGCTGGGTAATTCTTTAAATCAGTGGACCTGGTTCTCCTCTAAAGTAGAACTCGAGTTTGAACAAAATGGCAATACCACCAAAGCTAGTGCTCATAGCCGTATGTATAAAGATTCGCTCATCTGGGTATCTGCAGGGATGTTTGGTGTTGAAGGCTACCGTATCTTAATTAATAAAGACTCTATGGTCATTCTTAATAAACTCGGAAGATCCTATCAGGTAATGAGTAATCAATCTCTGGCAGGCTTAAGTGATGCGCCTTTGTCTGTAACCCAGATTCAAAATCTATTACTGGGTAAACCCGTGTTTGCCCTGAAGTTTTATAAACTGATTTTTGGTAAAGACAGTGCCCTGTCTATTCAATATCCTCAGCAAAAATTTACCACCTCTCATTACTACAAAAAAGCTTTTTTAACGGTTGATAGTACTTCTATCAAAAATCAATCAAGCTCTAATTTTGTAGCAAACTACAGCAACTACTCTGTGATAGATGGTATCAATTTCCCCATCAATAACGATATCTCAGCAAAATCTGTCAATAATTCACTGCGTCTAAAACTAGAGCATTCTGAAGTTGACTTTACAACTGAGGTTAATTTCCCTTTTACAATTCCGGCATCCTATGAAAAGACTAAATAAACCTATTGCCTTATTTATGGCTTGTGTCATACTGTTCGCTCAGGCGCCGGCACAAACAACCCGGAAAGAACTCGAACGCCAGCGGAAGCAGACTGAAGAACAGATTGCCATCACTAAAAAAATTCTAAAAGAGACTAAAAGTAAAAAACAACAAAGTCTAAAAGAAATAACCACCCTTACACGACTCATTGAAGCAAGAGAAAACCTCCTGCAAACTATCAATACCGAAATCGATTACGTCGGTCGCGATGTTGAACAGAAAAAAGATCAGGTGGATAGCCTCAATTCTCAAATTGATCAGGAAAAGAAAAACTATGCAAAAGCGGTTGTTCAATCCTATAAAAATAAAAAGGTATACAACAATGCCCTTTATCTTTTTGCTGCTAAATCCTTTAATCAATGGGTGCTTAGATACCGCTTCAGCAAATACCTGTCTGAAGCTCAGGAAAAATACCTGGTGAGAATCAACAATAAGAAACTGATGCTCGAAGGTCGTCTGAAAGAACTGATTGGTCTGAAACAATCCAAAGAAATTCTTGCCAAAAACAAGGAGATGGAAGTCCGCGAACTAGAGAGCGACAAGAAAGCTAAAAATAAAGTGGTAATTGCCCTAACCGGTAAAGAGGCCGAACTGAAAACTAAACTGGAAAAACAAAAGAAGGCCAAAGAGAACCTCAATGCTCAGATCAATGCTATTATTGCTAAAGAAATGCAAAAAGCCCGCGATCAGCAAGCTAAAAAGGTAGCAAAAACCTCGGGACAAAAAACTGGTACGGATAATAAAACTAACAAAACCGAAAGTAAAACGCCTACCGTAACGCCAGAGGTTAAACTCTTGTCTGATAACTTTGCCGCTAATAAGGGCAAACTGCCTTGGCCAGTTGAAAAAGGCTTTATCAGCGAAAGATTCGGAACACATGCCCACGAAAAACTGGATCAGGTAACCATTCAAAATAATGGGGTCGATATTCAAACCAATGCGGGATCAACTGCCAGATGCATCCATAAAGGAACTGTAACGGCAGTTATTTATATTCCAGGTATGGGCAATGCTGTTATTGTCAACCACGGCGAATACTTCACAGTGTACTCTAAACTTAAAGATGTAACGGTTTCACAAGGTCAGACTGTTAACCTCAAACAAACTATAGGCACTGTGGCCGAAGATGAAGATGGATCTACCGAGATTCACTTCGAACTATGGTATAACCAAGATAAACAAAACCCGGAAAGCTGGCTGGCCAGAAAATAATATATGAGTACAATGTTAAAAACGATAGGTATTGCAGGCGCTGGCACTATGGGTGCTGGTATCGCTCAGGTATGCGCTCAAGCGAATTATAAAGTCGTCCTTTTTGATCTTAATACCAGTGTGCTTGAAAAAGCCGAAAAATCAATAGCTGCTTCTTTGGATAAACTTGTTAGTCTGGGTAAAATTACCGGCGAGCAGCAAACAAGCTTTATAAGTGCTATATCCTATACCAGTAATATCAAGGATCTGAAAGTCGATTTAATTATTGAAGCTATTATTGAGAAACTTGAAGCTAAAATTGGCCTGTTCGAACAATTGATGGACATTAATGGTCCTGATACCATCTATGCTACCAATACCTCCTCTATCCCGGTGACCAAAATCGCGGCTCCACTTAAATACCCAACTCAGGTTTTAGGCATTCACTTCTTTAACCCTGCCCAAATCATGAAACTGGTTGAAATCATTAAAGGGGCTAAAACCAATGAAGATATTGTCAAGATTTCTGGTGAATTCGTTCTATCTTTGAATAAAGTACCTGTGTACGCTGCCGATGCTCCTGGTTTTATCGTCAACCGAATAGCACGCCTATATTATGTTGAAGGATTGAAAATGATGGAAGAAGGTGTTGCCGATTTTGAAACCATTGATAAAATTATGGAGTCATGTGGTTTTAAAATGGGACCTTTCAGACTAATGGACCTAATAGGTGTGGATACCAACTACTCTGTTACCGAAAGTCAGTACCACCTGTTTAACCATGAAGCCAGGTTCAGACCAAGTCGTATACAGAAGCAAAAAGTTGATGCTGGCTTGCACGGCCGAAAAACAAAAGAAGGATTTTATAAATATGAATAAACTAATTGGCCTACTAATCGTAATATTAACTGTAAGCGCCTGCAAAAACAATAATATCAATCCTGAACCGATTGACAATGTTCCTGTGTCTATTACTCTAAATATGGCTCTGCCTTCTTACAGCCATTTGCTGGATCAGGGTACCTTTGTCTTCGAACCGGGTGGCGTTAAAGGAATAATTATTGTCCACTACACCGACGATAACTTCTATGCTTTCGACCGCAGCTGTAGCTACCAGCCTAAAACAAGCTGCGCCATTATTGAAGTTGACAGTGCTGTTAATCTCTTTAGATGTGGTCAGTCTACAAGCTCCGGCTTCCAGAAATGCTGTGATTCCAGATTCTGGATGAATGGCGAAGTTTTTGCCGGTCCTGCCGCTTATGGCCTGAAACATTACCAGGTCACGCGCAGTGGCAATCTCCTCAATATCAAAAATTAATTTTTTTTAAAAAAATTCTTTATAAAGTAAAACCTTTTTATATATTTGTCGAGTTATATCAACAAATTACATATAAAAAGCAGCTTATGATAAAGGGAAAATTACTATTTACTATTCTTGCAATAATGTCTGTTAATCAGGCTTTTTCGCAGTCCGCAGAGAAACGACTCGGCATTGAATTAAGCGGTGGGTTAAACGAATACCAGGGCGACCTGGGTTCTGCGCTGTTCTTTGCTAAAAAGCCAAATTACCAAGGCGTTGGGTATTCTCTTAGTTACTATTTAAATCCAAATATTGATTTGGCATTCTTTGGTTCAGGTGGAGATGTTGGTTTCTTTACCCAACTTCCTTATGTTATTCCAGAACTTTCTGATGCCTATTTCAGAGCAAACGTTGCTACTGTTAATGGTGGTATCCGTTTCAAATTCTTGAAAGACAAACCTTTCACTCCTTACATTATGTTGGGTGCCGGTGGTATTTACTTGCACAGTAACGTAAGTCAGGATCCTAACTCTTATACTGGCGCAGCTGGTAACGTAGCAGGTGGATTTGGTCTTCAATATAGCGTTAATGAGTCTTTTGGTTTCAGATACCAATCTACTTTTAACTATACCTTCAACGATATCTGGGATGGTCAGCCTTATGCTTACCTGGTTCACACCCGTAACAAAAACAACGATGCTTTCGCATTTCACTCTTTAGGCTTCTTCATTAACCTGCCTTACGGCGAATCTGCTGGTATGTCTGGTGGTTCAATTAAAGATAAAGATAAAGACGGTGTTACTGATAAACTGGATAAATGTCCTAAGACTCAACCTTGGCAGTTACCTGTTGACGAAGATGGTTGCCCTAGAGACTCTGACCAGGATACTATTCCTGACTACCAAGATTCTTGCCCTTACCAATTTGGTCCTCGCAAGTTCAACGGTTGCCCAGATAAAGACAATGACGGTATCATCGATAGCAAAGACCGTTGCCCTGAAAAAGCTGGTCCAATCGAAAACAATGGTTGCCCTGACACTGATGGTGATGGTATCATCGACATCGAAGACCAATGCCCTGCCGTTAAAGGTCCTAAAGAATTCAACGGTTGCCCTGATACAGACGGTGACGGTATCGAAGACAGAAAAGACAAATGTGCTACTGTTGCCGGTCCTGCCGAAGGTGAAGGTTGCCCTGACTCAGATGGTGATGGTGTATACGACAACAAAGACGTTTGTCCTAAAGTTGCCGGTCCTACTACCAACAAAGGTTGCCCTGAGATTAAAAAAGAAGTAGTTGAAAGAATCGCATTGGCCGCTAAAGGTATCAACTTCGAAACTGGTAGCGATAAAATCTTAGCTGAATCTTTCGATGACTTAGATAACCTGGTTAAAATCTTAAACGAATACAAAGAAGCTAAAGTATCTATCGAAGGTCATACCGACAACGTAGGTGTTCCTGCCGAAAACTTAACTTTATCTCAGAAGCGTTCTGATGCCGTTAAAGCTTACTTAGTAAGCGCTGGTATCAGCGAAACCCGCTTAACAGCTACTGGTTACGGTGATACTAAACCAATCGCTGATAACAAAACCAAACCTGGTAAAGCTAAAAACAGAAGAGTAGACTTCAAATTGGCCTACTAATCTTAAATATAATTTTAACAAAAAAGGCGGACCTGAGTCCGCCTTTTTTGTTTTTGCACTATATTTGTAATACCGTATACTGATACAATTATTAATGGATAAACTGGTATTAATCTGCTCATTCTTTGTCACCGTGGTTTGCGTCGTCAGATGCTGCTTCTCGTCTAAAAAGAATATGTCAGATGCCTTCCTTAATATCTCTTTACTCGCCCTGATAGTCATTACCATTGTCTATTACCTGAACATTACTTCTTCTATCTCCGATTACCCTCACTTCTATCGCCTGGGGACGCTTTCAACCTTCGTGTATATGCCAGCGTCTTTCCTGTTTATTAAATATACCCTTGAAAAATCGCGCTTTAAACTTGTCGATCTCCTGCTATTTCTCCCGGCCCTCATCTTTCTGATCGATTACCTGCCTTTCTTCTTTCAAAGCTCTGCAGCAAAATTAATTGCCCTGCAATCAGATATTGCTAATCAAACCGTTTACCAGCATCTTCAATCCAGATGGATGCCCCCGGGTACCTATTATATCCTGCAAAATAGCTTCGGTGTATTGCTCGGAATTATGCAGCTGCGTCTCATCGCTCAACTCCTTAAAATTGGCGGCAAAGCCTATTATCAGGACAATGCTCATATTATTCAATGGTTTGCTGTGTGGAGTTTCCTGCTAATTGCCTCTTGCCTGCCTGATGTTTTAAAAGGTACCATTGGTGTCGAAATTGATATTAAAGAATATATCTTCGTTACACCTTGCCTACTGCTTTACTTCCTTTACCCACTAAGTATTCTTATTAATCCCCGATTGCTATACGGTAGCAAAGGCTTTTGGATCAGTAAAGACAAGCCATCAAAGGCTAAACAAATGCTGAATGCGCTCACTATTAGCCAGCAAAAACTTCATATTGATCAACACATCAACGATATTCTTGGACACTCCCTACAACTCCTAAAAGAATCCAGAAATAATGCTTCCCTCTCGCTAGACCTTCAGCACGATAAACAATATTTTGCCGAAGCTCAGGCCAGTCAGCTTAAAGCAACGCTTGATAAAATCATCATTGAAAATAAAATCTATATGATGAAAAATCTTAGCTTATCCGATCTGGCAAGCGCTATGTCTATTGATCAGGTATATCTCTCTTCTTTTATAACCCACTATATGGGTATGAGCTTTAATGAACTGATGGATACCTATCGCATTAAAGCGTTTATTGAGCATTATCGCCTTTCTGAAAATCAGGATATCAGCACCTCTGCTAAACTGGTTGGCTTCGATAATGAAAACAAGCTGCTGGAAGCCTTTAAAAAGATCACTGGCACAAATCCTCAGCAATACTTCAATCCATAGAACAAGTCTGCTGAGGGCATAAAAAAAGCCCCTTTTCAGGAGCTTCTTATATATCAGTTAATAATGATTAGTCTTTTTTGGTAGCTTCTACCTTTTTGTCTTTGCAACATGCGCCGCCTTTAGCTTTGTCATGTGAACAGCTTTCAGCTTTTGCAGCGTTAGCATCTTCTTTCTTGCAGCAAGATTTCTTAGCACATTGCTTTTCTGTTGCTACTGTTGCAGTTTTGGTTGTGTCTTTCGGAGTAACAGCGGTGCCGTTTGCTTTAGAAATTTCTACAGCAGTTTTAGGCTTGCTTGGTACATTACCTGGTGTGTTGGTAGCACTTGCTTGTGCATTGGCCGCAACTGTGAATCCAATCATCAGTGCTAAGCTAAAAAGTATTTTTTTCATATTATTTTTCTTTAAAATGGTTTCTTAATTAGTGTCAAAAATCAAGCCAAAGTAGCAACGACAGTTTCGCCACCTCTGGTCTTCTGATTCAGTTTCACATTAATGGTCGCATCCAATGGTAAATAAATATCAATCCTTGAACCAAATTTGATGAAGCCCATCTCTGATCCCTGCTCTACCTTATCGCCTTCTTTTACATAATAAACGATACGCTTAGCTAGTGCACCGGCAATCTGTCTGAACAATACCTCTGCTTTAGAACCTGCTATCACTACCGTCGTTCTTTCGTTCTCGGTAGATGACTTTGGATGCCAGGCCACTAAATATTTACCCGGATGATACTTGGCATATTTCACAATACCAGCAATCGGATTTCTGTTGACATGCACGTTTACCGGACTCATAAAAATACTAACCTGTCTGCGCTTGTCTTTGAAATACTCTGGCTCCTCTACTTCTTCAATTACCACTACCTTGCCATCTGCTGGCGCAATTACATGGTTTTCGTTGATGACAGTATTGCGGAATGGATTTCGAAAAAACTGTACTATCAAAATGAAAAATACCAATGAAATAGATAAAACTATCTTGCTTACAAGATGCTCATCTCCAAATCCTGATAAAACAGCAATGTTGATACCCGCAAGTATCAACATTGTTATCATAATGATTTTATATCCTTCTCTGTGAATTAACATTAGAATACGCCTCTGAATTTTTGTGTGCTGGCTACCTTGTCAATCGCTACGATATAAGCTGCTGTACGCAAGCTTACATTGTGCTTCTTACCGTTATCAAACACTACATCAAACGCGCTCTTCATTACTCTGTCAGCTCTTCTGTTAACACGTTCTTCTGTCCAGAAATATCCCATTCTGTTTTGTACCCACTCGAAGTAGGATACTGTTACACCACCTGCGTTAGCCAGAATGTCTGGAACTACAATGATGCCTTTGTCGTTAAGAATTTTGTCGGCGTTGGCACTAGTCGGACCGTTAGCACCTTCTACGATCAATTTAGCTTTGATATTACCCGCATTGGCATCAGTGATCTGATCTTCCATAGCAGCAGGAACTAATATATCGCATGGTAACTCTAACAATTCGCTGTTGCTGATTTGTTTGCCACCTGTAAATCCGCCTAAGTTGCCATTGGCTTTTGAATAAGCCATAGCTTCTTCAACTTTAATTCCTTCCGGATTGTAGTATCCGCCTGTTACGTCAGATATACCTACAATCTTAACACCTAACATTTCGATTAATTTAGCAGAAATTGAACCAACGTTACCAAAACCCTGAACCACACAAGTGCACTCTTCTGGTTTTAATCCCATCTTAGCTAAAGCTGATCTGGTACATACCATCACACCTCTACCTGTTGCTTCAACTCTACCAAGTGAACCACCCATTGAAATAGGCTTACCAGTGATAACAGCTGGCGTATATTGTCCTTTGATTTTAGAATATTCGTCTACAATCCATGCCATCTCTTGCTGACCAGTGTTCATGTCTGGTGCAGGAATGTCTTTATCCGGACCGAAAATATCGCTCATTGAAGCGGCATACGCTCTGGTTAAACGCTCTAACTCACCTTTGCTCATGGTCTTTGGATCACATTTGATACCACCTTTACCACCACCGTAAGGAATACCTACTACGGCTGTCTTCCAGGTCATCCACGCTGCTAAGGCCTTTACTTCATCTAAAGATACATCCATTGAATAACGGATACCGCCTTTTGATGGACCTAATGTGGTGCTGTGCTGAACACGGTGTCCTTCGAACACTTGTACCTTGCCATTGTCCATAATCACCGGAAGGTGAACAGTGACAATCTTTGCAGGGTATTTTAAGGTGTTGTAGGCTGACTCGTCTAAACCTAAGATTTTTGCTGCTTCATCAAAGCGCTTCATCATCGAATCCAATGGATTCAGGTTGCTGTGAATGGTTGCGTTACTCATTTTTTCTTTATTTAAAAGCTTTAAAGGGTTGCAAATTTAACCATTTACCGCATTTATCAAATTAAATTTCATGGAAATTGGTCGAATTCTGCTTTAAATCAAGTTTTTACATTTCTTAATAAGCACAATATGGTAATCCTCTGCAGATATAGTAGTTTTGCAAACTATTTTTATGGCGAATTACGATTTCAGGAGAATTGAAAAAGACTGGCAGACAAAATGGGCCTCTCACCCCGTGTACAGCCAATGGCTGAAAGCCTCTGTGGATACCTCTAAACCTAAGTACTATGTGCTGGATATGTTCCCTTACCCTTCAGGTGCTGGTCTGCACGTCGGGCACCCGCTCGGATACATCGCCTCGGACATCGTTTCACGTTTTAAACGCCTCAAAGGCTTTAATGTGCTGCACCCAATGGGCTACGATGCTTTTGGCTTGCCTGCCGAACAATACGCCATTCAAACCGGTCAACACCCGGCTAAAACCACCGAAGAAAATATCGCCCGATACAGAGAACAACTGGATAAAATTGGTTTCTCTTTCGATTGGTCTAAACAAGTTATTACCTGCGATCCGGCCTATTACCGCTGGACCCAGTGGATCTTTATCCAGCTCTTTAATTCGTACTACAATACCGAAAAAAATAGCGCGGCACCTGTCTCCGAACTGATCCAACAGTTTGAAACCCTTGGCTGCAATAACGAACAACACCAGTTTTCTGCCGAACAATGGAAAGCGATGTCTGATAAAGAACAATCAAATATTCTGCTGTCTTACAGACTGGCCTTCCTCAGCGAAGCCATGGTAAACTGGTGCCCTGCTCTGGGTACTGTACTTGCCAACGACGAAGTAAAAGATGGTGTCAGCGAAAGAGGTGGACACCCTGTCGAACGCAAACTGATGACCCAATGGAGCCTCAGAATCTCTGCCTATGCCGAACGTTTACTGACTGGCCTGGATGGCATCGACTGGAGTGATAGTATCAAAGAAGCTCAACGCAACTGGATTGGTAAAAGCGTAGGTTCAAGCTTACACTTCGAACTCGAAAAACCAATCAAGGACAACCATAGTCTGGAAGTCTTTACCACGCGCCCGGATACCATCTTCGGTGTGTCGTTTCTGGCCATTGCGCCTGAGCATGCGCTCTTAGACGAACTCTGCACCGGCGATCAACGCCAGGCGGCTCTTGACTATGCCGAAAAAGCAAAAAATAGAAGCGAACGCGAAAGACAAGCGGAAGTAAAAAATATTACCGGTGCCTTCACTGGCTCTTATGTCAAACACCCTTTTACTGCAGAGTTAATTCCTGTTTGGGTGGCTGATTATGTGCTGGGTGGCTACGGAACCGGCGCGGTGATGGCTGTTCCCGGTCACGACAGTCGCGATTATGCCTTTGCCAAACATTTTAATTTGCCAATTATCGAAGTGGTAAAGGGTGGCGACTTATCTGTAGAATCTTATGATGCCAAAGAAGGTGAATTGGTGAACTCCGATTTCCTTAATGGTTTGCAAGTTAAAGATGCCATCAAAAAAGCCATTGAAGCCATAGAACAAAAAGGCTTAGGTAAAGGCAAAACCAATTACCGCTTGCGCGATGCTGTCTTTGGCAGACAGCGCTACTGGGGCGAACCAATCCCGGTGTACTACCAGGATGGTATCCCGATGTGCATGGACGAAAAAGACCTGCCATTACAATTACCAGAAATTGATAAATACCTGCCTACCGAAACTGGCGAACCGCCTTTGGCAAGAGCCGAAAACTGGACCTATAAAGGCATGCCGCTCGAAACCACTACCATGCCTGGTTGGGCGGGCTCTTCGTGGTATTTCCTGAGGTATATGGACCCAAATAATGGTGAAGCTTTTGCCTCTGAAACGGCCCTGAAATACTGGAAAGAAATTGATTTGTATGTAGGTGGTAGCGAACACGCCACCGGGCATTTATTATACTTCAGATTCTGGACCAAGTTCTTAAAAGACCTGGGCTTTATAGAAGCCGATGAACCTGCCCGCAAACTGGTCAACCAGGGGATGATTCAGGGTGTTTCAAGTTTAGCAAACAATTTAAAAGTTTCAAAATGGGTTGGAACAGAAGATCCAAATAATTCATTTTTTAAGTATACTTTTTTATTATCAAGTGAACTATGTGACATTTTATCAGACCAAACAAATGAAAAATATAATCAAACAATTCAGTTTGTAGAGTCACAACTTAATGAATTTTCTGTGTCCCATTTAGATGGAGAATCATTGAGTCTATCTGAAAAAGAAGATACTTTTCATTTTTCAAAAAGAAATATTCCTATTCAATATACAAGCTATAAAAGTATAAATGGAAAAGAAGTAAATATCCTCGATATAGATGCAATAAATAATGAAAATCAATTTAAAGATTATGTTTTCATTTGTGACAAAAATGTTGGATTTATTTGCGATACCGCAGTAGAGAAAATGTCAAAATCGAAGTGGAACGTTGTCAATCCCGACGATGTTTGCAACGACTACGGTGCAGATACTTTGCGCTTGTACGAAATGTTCCTGGGACCATTACAAGATGCCAAACCGTGGAGCACTCAGGGTATTGAAGGTGTTTTAAGATTTTTAAGAAAGTTCTGGCGCTTGTTCCACAACAACCCCGAAGAAAATTTCTTCTTATCAGACGAAGCGCCTGATAAAGCCGAACTGAAAATCTTGCATAAAACCATCAAAAAAGCGACCGAAGATATCGAGAACTTCTCTTTCAATACCTCTGTCTCTGCTTTCATGGTTTGTGTCAACGAACTACAAGATCTTAAATGCAATAAACGCAGTATCCTTGAGCCATTATGTATCATCTTATCGCCTTATGCCCCGCATATCGCTGAAGAATTGTGGCAGCAATGCGGAAACAATAATAGCATCTCAACTGCAGAATGGCCGGTGTTCAATCCTGAATACCTTGTAGAAAACGAATTTAACTACCCAATTTCATTCAATGGCAAGGTAAGGTTCAACCTCAATTTTGCTCTGGATGCCGACACTAAAGCCATGGAAGATGCCATTTTAGCCGACGAACAAACACAAAAATACCTGGAAGGTAAAGCCCCTAAAAAGGTCATTATCGTTAAAGGTAAAATTGTGAATGTGGTGGTGTAAGACACGTTCTCTGATAAAACTTTTGCCTGAAAATAATAAAATCCATAACTTTGTTTTATGCATAAAAAACTAATGCTATGGGTTTTTCTTTTACTTGTTGTTTGTTCAGCTAATGCGCAAATTGGCAGAACAGCTAATTGGTATTTTGGCAAAAATGCAGGCCTTAAATTTACTGATACCGGAGTAGCTATTTTAAAAGATGGGAAAATAAACACATGGGAAGGCTGTAGCAGCATTTCAGACGA
>JAIXYV010000030.1 GCA_027490055.1 Bacteroidota bacterium
AGATAGTCGCCGTGTTGAAAGGAATCGATATGAACGAAGGAATGGCGTTTGAAATTAAAGTGCCCGATAAAGCTATCGGCTGCGTAGCGAAAGGTGTTGTCGTTAATGGCGACAGAGAGATGGTCGTATTTATTATAAGATTCGTTGATGTTGTGATTTTTACGGAAATGTTTTTTGTGCACGACCAGATGTTCATGTCTGTCGTATTGATTTTCTTCAATGAAATTAGAATTTTCATTAAAGTAATATTTTATCCGGCTGCGATCTCTGTGGCGATAGTATTTTTTGAAAGTTGTATATTTTAAACGTTTAAAGAAGGGTAAACGATGGTGTATCGACCAATAGGTATTGTCAATTCTATGGTCGGTATAGTTATAGCTAATTTTATAGGTTCTTCTACCAAGCGGAATGGCGGTGCAGGTAATATTAACATTGGCGGAGTTGAAATCGTTGACACTAAAACTATAGTAACATTTATCGGTCTTTGAATAATAAGGCGCCTGATCGAGGTCTTGTGTGTAGACATAGGTTTGACGTTGATTGTTTTTAACGAGTACCAGTTTATACAACTTTTTCTTTCGGTAGTATTTTTCAACGCTTCCGTCTTCAAAGTAGAGATAGTCGATGCGCCTGGGAATGAAGCACGACAATTCGGTGCGTCGATTGTCTTTATATGAAACTTTAAAGATGCTTTTATGATTTTTAATTAATTGGTAGCTCAGGGTATCACCGTAGAGATCGAAGGTAATGATGGTATCGGTCCACAGCAGGCGAATGGAGCTCATAGTCGTTGTTCTGAGATAGTCCATGTAGTTCTCATCAGGAACAAAACTGGTTTTTCCGAGCGAGAGCAGACGGTCGCCATAGTATTCGCGCACCGCAAAAGTTGGAAAACGTTTCTTGTTCAGGGAGTCGAAGCGCAGGTAATGTTGATTGACAGAGTCGAGGTAAACGACCTGAGCATTCATCTTAACAGCAAGGAGGCACAAAACAATAAGAAGCAATTGACGCATAAGAGAGTAAAACAAAGATACAAATTTTACCTCGTTTTGCGTGGTGGATTTTTATGGTTGAAGCTTATTTTTAAATACAATTTTCGACACATAGCCCAAAGGGTGTAGTAGACATAGAGCACAATAAGATTGTTCTACATTCAATTATCCGTTAGTCTCGCTCCGCGAGATGTTTGAGGTGCTGAGGAAGATTTGTTTTTTAACATATAGAATATCGTATTCAAGCGATATCTGACGTATTATTTAAAATTACATTACACATGGAATAGACCGTTATGCGCCATTCATACTATGCCCATGGCAGCGGATGCATTCAAACCGGGGCACCCATTGTAATAGCTCTGAGGCACGAAGAGATCATTACAATAGGGTCGTGTTTGAACAGCCGCAACATGGTTGCATAGTATGGGCGCAAGCTTTCTTTTGCTTACTTTTCTTTGGTATAGCCGTCGAACCCGCGGTTCACGGTAATAGAAAAGTAAGTGCCAGTCGCCGGCATGAGGCGAAAACATTCATTGAAGATGTCATATGGGATTTACCTTAAGCATTTAAAAAAAATCTACTATGCCCATTTAATCACCCAAAAATCAATTACATTCAAGATTTAACAAAAATATAATATGATAATTTGCTTTTAAAATAGAATCAAAATTTCTATTATTGTTAAAAAATAATAATATGAAATACTTAAAACAACTATGCTTCTTCGCCCTTACGGCCATTCTTTTTTCTTCTTGTGGCTCAATTTCAATTTCACAGAAACGCTATAGCAACGGACTCAATATTGCTTGGTTTAGCGGAAAAGATGATGTGAAAGACACTAAAAAGACCACGAAAAAAAGTCATACAAAACCTGTTGAGACGATTCAAACAACGGTGATCGCTGCGGAAGATGAGGTGTTGGTAGCAGCGCCTGAAGTCGGCGACAACTCATTCGAATCAGTGGTGTCTGATGCACCTGTAGTGGTACTGGATGAAAAGAAAGACAATCAAGTGACTAAAGCATCGCAAAAAGAGCTTGCTGCAGATAAGCAAACTCAGAAACAAATCAGAAAAATAAACAAACTACAGAAAGCTCTTCAGTTAAGTAAGGTTCAGGAGACCCACGATGGTAGTGGAGCATTAAAAACCATTGGTTGGATTTTTATTATTCTGGGAATTATTTTTGTGTTGATTATTAGTATTCTAATTGGTGTATTATTTATGTTGCTGGGATTATTATTTGTAATCGCCGGTAAATAAAAATTACAAACTCATAAAAAAACCCTGCAAGTTTTGAATTTGCAGGGTTTCTTTTTTTTATTATAAAGTTCTTTATGGCAGTATATCAACAGAGCCAGCTACTGCTTTAAACAAAGGCATGTATTTTTTCATATCAGCTGTAATTTTAGCACCTGGAGCGTCACCACTCACTGCACCTTGAACGCAGTACATATATTTACCTTTAATCACCATGAACTGAGCCAGACGAATCGTTACTGGAACACCCATGCCTTCAACATCTTGCTCTACTTCAAGCATACCGCCAGAGATGCCATCAACTACGATTTTAGAGAACGATACAAAACGCGCACCTTCAGGTACCATGGTTTTGGCTTGTTCTTCGTTAAAGGTAGCCTCAATTTCTTCCGGGGTCATCACATAAGTATCATCATAAGGCAATTCGATGGCTAGCAGCATGATCAATTGAGTGCCTGTTCCGCACTCGCTTTTAAACTGTTTGATAATTTCAGGAGAGCTTGATTCTTCGGCAGTCCAGCTTTTTGGAATTTTAACGGTCCATTTAGAGTTTTTAGCATAAGTTTCGCCTGTAGTGTTAAAAGTGTTGGTGTGACCGGCAGTAAATTCGCCAACAGGGTTTGCAGCGTATTTAAACATCAGGAAATTTTCCAGGTAAGGTGAAGTGATGTCGCCTTTAGCGCGGTTCTCAACGGTTTTGATAAATTCTATAGCTTCTGCTTTGGTAGTATTCTGACTATCCACCATAGAGGTAATATCGTCTTTCAGTTGTTTGTTAAAGGCATTAAAGGAAGTATCACCTAAACTATTTTTAAGGTACAATTCGATAGAGGCTTTGGTAGAACCAAAATTCGCATTGAAAGCATTTTGTGCAGCTGTTGCTTTTGGTTTAAGATCAGGATAGGTTTTACCGATGTTTAATAGCGATAGTTCCTGACCCCAGCAGAATCCATAAGCAGAGGAAGCGATAGTCAGTTTAGCATCGTTGTAAGATTCTGTCTGAGCGAAAGCGGCTGAGGCGAATATCAGCGCGTAGGCCAGCAACATTTTTAGTTTCATGATGGGTTGTAATTAAAATTGATGCAAAATTAAGGAGATTTTTTGGTAAAACCCGACCTGGCAGGTTCTCAACCTTCCAGGTTGACAACCTGCCAGGTCTAAACGTTTTAACGTTTTTTTTAAAAAGGTGAATGTTTTCGGGGGCAAAGCCGTTTTCGAAAAACACCGACCTTCCAGGTCGTCGACCTGGAAGGTCGGTGTTTTTCGAAAATTTGATTTTTTAACACTCGAACCTATAATTATTTTTTTTAATGAACGGGTTTTCGAAAAGTTAATAGAAGTATTTTCGTTTTTTAATTTCTTTAAATAATGAAAAAAATTAATTTAATGATTCTATTGCTGTTTGTAGCATCATTTTTTGCCTCTTGCTCAAAAACTGGATCTGCAGTTGAAATTACCCATATTCCAGTGAAATTGAAGGAGGATGGTAACTGGAGTCTGTTAGAACTTAAGACCGGTAAATTGATGTTTGAAGGCGAGTTTAAAAACAAACCTTCTGTGGTTGTAGAGGGAATTTTTATTTCAGAAAACGATAAAGGGAAAAAGTTTTATAACAGAATTGAAGGCGAGAAAAATTATAAGCAAATTGCCGGACCATTTTACACGGCTCAGCCATTTACTGAAGGGATTGCCATCGTTTGTAAAGAAGATGATTATGTGTCTGCTATCAATACAAAAGGCGAAGAATTGTTTAAACTGAAGCCAGAGAATGGTGTGAACTTCGAATATGTCGGTCAGTGCCACGAAGGCATGATTGTGTTCAGAGCCAAGAATGGCTATCTGGGCTATCTGGATAAAGAGGGTAAAGTTGCTATTAAACCTCAATATGACTATGCTGAGGATTTCAAAGGTGGATTAGCCAGAGTTTCTAAAAACGTCAAGAATAAAGACAATATCCAGGTGATTGACAAAGACGGAAAAGAGATCACAAAACTTGATTACGCTCTATCAGGAAACATAGACGGAGGCTTGATGGCCTACTCGAATACTAAAAACGAATTCGGCGTTATTAATGTAGAAAAAGACAAAGAAAAGCTGATTACTGCCAGCAGTAAATACGAGCAAATCATTATACGAAATGGCGATATATATTATTCTGTGGATGAAGAGTGGGGGATGTTGGATGCTAAAGGAGAAATTAAAATTCGCTCTTAATACGACAGACTGTCAAGAATTAATTCAGACAGATTTTTAGGGATTAAAAAAGATGGCGATGATCTGAAATATGAGATTCTGGATAATAAGGGCGAAGTGTTAAAATCACAGGATACCGACGAGGCCTTCGTTATAGGCAATGGTCATATCATTGTTTTAGATGGCAAGGACTATGAATTGAAAAATCAGGATGGAGAAGCAGTTGGCAAAGAAACTTTCAAAGTCATTGACGGTCTCGACGAATATTTAAGATTAAGTTACGGAGAATCTAATGGTACTCGTTCACAATACTTCGACTGGAGTGTAATAGAAAAAAGTCTGGACAAGATCAATCAGAACTCTATTATGGGTATCACTCTGGATGCTAACTGCATAATGGCCGAGAAACAAATGAATGCCATTTCCTTAAGTGACAATGGTTCAGCAAAAGAAGAAAAAGAATCAGAAGGAATGGCTAAACGTGGTGCAAATATCTGGATGGGCGTTTTCAATAACTATTTTATTGGTGCCGGCTATGCAGATGAGAATGAAGAAACGATTGCCGAAGAGGCGGATGTCCCAGTAGAGGAAACTCAAAGCGAAGTGCCAAGTCCGGTTATTAATGATCAGGCCCCAGACTGGAGCAATTACCAAAGGTCGCTAACTAAAAATATTTCAATCAGCAGAAATAGTGAAATTAATTTGGAAGTTTGGTTTGATAACACCATTAAAAGTGCAATAACCAATACGGTTTACAAGACAGACGCTTATTGGGGATATACCTATCCGGTGACTGAAACTGTTGGCTATGAAAAGAATTCCAATGCTAAAATTTATTATGTTTCTGTGAAGTATGATGTTGAATCGGCTAAGGAAGAAAAATTGAAAAAACTGTTAGCAGATTTCATCAAGAAAAGTGGCTTTAAGTTTAGCTCAGAGTCAGAAGGTAAGAAATCTTACACCGACTCAAAGAACAATGTGTGGACGATTGATGGCACATCCATTGTTTTTGAAAAGGAGTATGACTTCTCTTCAATCTACGAATCAGCAGCAGTTGAAGCGGCACATTAATGCCAGTAATCAAGCCTTCTGAAGTTTAATTCGGTTAGAATTGATTTAGAGATTTTGAATCACTGATTGTAATTCATTGACTTTTCTCTCATCAGAAGTAGTTCTCTCATGGAACAAACCTTTTAGTTGAGCATTCGGATAAGATTGTGTTGTTTTACAAGTTGCGTGTAGCTCTTTGCAACCCGTTGTCTGGATAATTTCGACAGCATTCTTAGAGGTAATACCTGAACCTGGCATGATAGAAATTTTTTGGCCAAATTGCTGCTGAATTCGAGTAATAGTATCAATCCCTTCCATGGCAGTCTGAGCGCCACCACTGCTTAAGATGCGTTCAAATCCTAAATCTATAATTGTTTGACAGGCGCCTTTAATATCTTTGCATTCGTCTATTGCCCGGTGAAAAGTGGCTGAACCGCTCCAGCGCGTTAATAAACGTTTACACAAGGCTGTATCAACTAAACCTTCTTTAGTAAGGCAGCCGAAAACAATGCCTTTTACACCCGCTGAATGGCAAATGTCAATATCCGATTCCATGATGTTAATCTCTTCTTCTGTATAACAAAAATCACCGCCTCTTGGTCGTATCATTACATAGACTGGAATAGACAACTTAGTTGACATTTTAATCAAGCCAGCAGAAGGCGTGCAACCACCATCGTGTAAGTTCTCAATTAGTTCTATTCTATCAGCACCGCCGTTTTGGGCATTGAGGCAAGACTCCCAAGAGTTACAGGCTATCTCTAGTGTAATCATTTTTGGATAAGGTGTTTGCTTTCGTGTTGTATGGTTTTCCCTTCTCCCTGAGTAACGCCGTAATCAAAACCTTTGTGTAGGGCGTAGCCACCGTATTCTCCGGCTTTGTTAATTGCGATAAAACCTATTTGTATGCTCTCAGGTTTTCTGGGAGTAACGGCCTTGATGCGTTCCACTGCTTTTTTGCATGCTTGCTCAGGACTGTAACCCTGACGCATGAATTCGACCACCAGAAAGCTGCCGCAGATCCTGATCACTTCTTCACCCTGACCAGTAGCGGTGGCTGCACCAACGGCATTGTCGACATACAAGCCTGCTCCGATAATTGGCGAGTCGCCAACTCTTCCTTGCATTTTAAAGGCCATGCCACTGGTAGTGCAGGCCCCACTTAAATTGCCATCGGCATCAATGGCTATCATACCTATGGTATCATGATTGAACTCGCCACTCTCCAAAAAATCCGGCACCATTGGTCCGCCGTTCTTTTCAATATTAATTATAGGTTTGTATTCACTTTTCTTTAACCATTCAGCATAAGTTTTAGAGGCGTGTTCGCTAAGTTCACCGCTTTCCAGTACTGCTCCTTG
>JAIXYV010000006.1 GCA_027490055.1 Bacteroidota bacterium
AATAGGTTCTGGTGCAGGAGGCGCAACGACCACTTGAGGTTTTATTTCTACCGGAGGAGGAATAACAACACTTTCAGGGACTTCAATTTTAGGTTCTGTTGGTGTACTTGTAACAGGTTTTAAACTGACTTTTTCAATGACAGGTTCTGGAACTTTTACAGGTTCTGGCGTTTTAACGGCTTCTAAAACTTCTTCCTGCTTAACAATTTTAATGTGAGGAGGAGTGGAGCATTTGCCTTCAGCTGTAATAGATTCAGCGTGTTCATATAGTTCAATGCTTTGTTTCTGAAGCAAGGATTTATAGAAAGATAAATTTTCGCCTTTCTCTATTTCGGAGATAGTTTTTGAGATGGCGCTTACAAGCTGTTTCATTTTATCCATTTGCTCTTTCTGTTTCATATTGATATAACCATAGCAATATTAATCAAATTGTGTCCTACGGGAGAAATATTTTTGCAGATTTTTATAAACAGAGTTTCAGGTCTGCGAAATTTTAGTCAATTTTGCTGGTCATAAATCATGTCTGGTACAGGAAAATTAACGGTATTTTTTGGTTGCATGTTTGCAGGTAAAACCACTTCGCTTATTAAATACATTAGCGAGCAGAACTTCAGACAGAATGAATTTCTGGTATTAAAGCCATCGGTGGATATAAGATCCGGTAAAGCGACCATCACCACACATGATGGCAAATCTCATGATTGCATTATCTATTCAAACGAATTGGATATTTTTGAGCATGTCACGCCATTTACCAAATTGATAGCCATAGATGAGGCTCAGTTTTTTGACAAAGTATTCTTTAGTGATCTCAAGCGTTTAATGGGCAGAGGGATACAGGTTGTGGCGGCCGGACTGGATAAAGATTATCTGGGCAGACCATTCGGACTGATGTCTTCACTGTTAGAAATTGCTACAGAGCGGGTACATTTGAAGGCTAAATGTCAGTGTTGCGGGAAAGATGCTGAGTACACCTACCGTAAAACAGATAATAAGGTTTTGATTTTAATAGGGCAGGACAATCATTACGAAGCCCGCTGTGAGTCATGTTATAAAGGCGCTTAATCGTTAAGGGCCATCACTGACTTTACTTCTGGCAGTACTTTTTTAATCGCTTCTTCAATGCCAGCTTTCATGGTCATGTGACTCATTGAACAGCCATTGCAAGAGCCCAGTAATTTAAGAATGACAACATTGTCAGCATTCATCTCGACAAACTCTACATCACCGCCATCCATTTTTAAAAATGGTCTTACTGACTCTAAAGCTTCTTCTATTTTACTTCTGTAATCTGACATATTATTTTGCATTGGATATAGCAATCTGCTGAACCAAACGGCCTGCAATTTCTATAAAATTTTTGACATTTTTATTATGCCTGATATTGCCACTATCTGAATCTTGCATGAGGGCAGGTTCGATTGGTAGTTTGCCAATAACAGGTACATTAAATTCTGCTGATAGTTTTTCGACACCGCCTTCTCCAAAGATCTTGTATGTTTTGTCTGGCTGGTCTTCAGGTGTGAAATAGGACATGTTTTCTACCAGTCCGAGTATTGGAACGTTAACCCCCTGGATATTGAACATGGCACAGGCTCTGCGCGCATCGGCCACTGCCATGTGCTGTGGTGTACTCACGATGACCGCCCCACTTAGAGGTAGATTTTGAACCAAAGTCAATTGCACATCTCCGGTGCCTGGAGGTAAATCAATAATCAGATAATCCAGTTCACCCCAGTTAACACCGTTCATGAACTGTTTCAGAGCCGATGATACCATGGGGCCTCGCCATACAACAGCCTCATCAGGTTTCGATAAAAATCCTATAGAGAATAATTTAATACCACCAGCATCCACTGGTCGCATCAGCTCTTTGCCATCAACCATGTCCATTTCTATGATGGCATTTTCAACACCAAATAAAATAGGTACAGATGGTCCGTAAATATCTGCATCCATTAGACCGACTTTAGCACCTGCCTGGTGAAGGGCATTAGCTAGGCCAGCAGATACAGTAGATTTACCCACGCCACCTTTACCACTGCCAACGGCAATGATATTTTTAACACTTGGCATTACTTCAGTTTTGCGTTTACCTGCCACCACATCGGCTGTCATGTTAATTTTAACAGTGGCAGTATCGGATATAAAATGCGCAATGGCATTTCTGCAGGCGTTTTCAATGACCTCTTTCATCGGGCATGCCGGAGTGGTCAGGTAGACCGAAAAGCCAATGTTATTGCCGTCAATTGTAATATCTCTTACCATGCCAAGGGTAACAATATCCTTGTGCAGGTCGGGGTCGTCGACATGACTTAAAGCTTGAAGAATATCTTTTTCGCTAATGCTCATTTTTTTGATCTGAAGAGATTTATAATTTTTGAGAAGAAACGTTTTTCGAATGCCAGGAAAAATTTGAATTGACCGAAGATAAAACCATAGCCAAGCAGCAATAAATTGTATATCGGCAGCACTCCCACATAAAACAAAATTCTGTTAGACACCGAAGTTTCAGCGTTGATACCAATGAGATGTTTAATTAAAACGATAGAATAACCTGTGCATGCAAAAACCACCAGAATGATTAATACCTGAAGGCCGCTTTTAACCTGCCATCTGCTCTTAAGTTTATCAATGAAAGACACTACTAAATTAGGGTCTGCAAAGTTAGGACTTTGACACAGAATAAAAAAAGAATAAACAGATGCTATTCTGCTATATCCTATAAAAATAAATGATAATTACTTCCCTTCGCGGTTAATGGCGAGTTTCAGGGAAAAGATATTGCTGTACAAAGCTGGTCCGCTACCTGCAACAGCAGTAAGGTTTGTTAAGGCATAATCCAAAGAGAATTTACCAAAGGTGAATCCAAGTCCGACGTTTGGCATTATTGAAGCTACTTTTTTGCCATTGCTGTTGGTGTACTGCTGGAAATTATTAATACCAGCGCGGAAATATAAATGGTTAGCATCGCTGATATCATAGCCTATTTCAGTTCCCATGTATGGGTCGATACTGAAAGCAGATGTTTTAATCAGCGTATTTCTTTTGCCATCCAGAGTAATATTCATGTCGGCTTCTGCAAGGAAAGACCAGTTGTCTTTTTCCCATGTTTTAGCGAAGCCACCCATAATTCTTGGCAAGGTAATTTCTAAGGTGTTTTTAGGGATGGCGTTCTGAGTTGCCGCAAGCACATCTTTTTGCGCATCGGTGAAAGTGTACCTCCAGCTATTGAAAGTAGAAGTAACATCTCTGATGACCACGCCTAGTTCCCAGTTCTTTTTATCGTTCACGAATTTACCGCCGACATCAAATCCAAATCCGAAGGCTTTAGCAAAAGGACCCACTTTACGGCTAATGATTTTCATATTCCCGCCCCACGAAAAATCCACTTGTCTTAAACTTCTGATATCTTCTTTTCTGGCGTAAGAAATAATAGCCGCGAAATCGGTGGTATTGAAAGAGGTGACCCTTGAGTAGTCTATTTCGCCATTTCTGATCAGGTCGAAAGTGTTGGCAATACCATCTACACCAAATCGTACCATGCTAATTCCAATTGCACTGTTGTCGCTGGTTTTAGTGGCCCATGCACCGTAGTCGTAGTTAGCAATACCAGCAAAGTAAGAGGCATGCATCAGCGCAACCTGAGCATTGTCTTCAATAGCCGCTAAACCTGCAGGGTTCCAGTATCCTGAATACACATCTCTGGAAGAAGCAATCATAGCGCCGCCCATACCAAGAGAGCGAGCACCAACACCAATCTGAAGGAATTCGTTACTGTATTTTGTGGCGTTTTGACCATTCAGTCCGAAAGCTGACAATAATAGTGTGATGACGATGCCGTATAGTTTCATACTTTCCCGCAAATATCTCATTTTTTTTTATTTTAATCTATTTTTAGTTCTACTTTAAGGTGTTCGTAACCCAGCTTCATGAATTCCAGTTGTTGAGGAATAACTTCTAAAAGCCAGGTTTTGTCGTAGTCAGTCCATTCATAATCAATACCCAGACGCTGATACACCCTGCTTAACGCCAAAATTATTTTTTCATTGTGTATGTAGTCAAAAATAAACTGTGCGGTGACAAATTTATCCAGTCCTGCGCCAAAATTCTGATAATTGGCAATGCCAGACATCTTCAGGTATAATTCGACTTGCTCTTTGTTAACCGACTTTAAATCATCGTAAAACCGGGCACAAACGTCTGGGTTTTGGTCCATGATCAGGCGGTCGAGTATGATTTCACAAAGTAGGTGGTTAAGAAACCATTTTCTTGGCCATTTGGCTTTAGAATCAGCCAGGTTGGATAAATGCTTTTCTGAGGTAGTGAAAAAGAAAGAGTTATGGAATAATTTATCGGCGTTCAGATGAATTATACTGCCCTGGTTCAGTGCATTCAGTTGCGGGTGTACCATTCGCTCTGCTGGCTTAAGGTGGGTCTTGCAAAATGACTTTACCAAATCGGGTAAAACCAGGCCTAAGTTAAAGTAACTATCATCGGATTGGTAAAAGTGATAGTGGGCTATAAAATTCATTCAGTACACAAACTTAAATAAATTAATTCACATTAGTGATGGTATACTGACTTTTGACCTTATTTGGATTATCTTTGCCAACCTAATTAAGATTGAGTTTACTAGATATGTCGCCGAAATACAGTTTTATAGAAGAGCTTCGCTGGAGAAACATGTTGCAGGATATTATGCCCGGAACCGAGGATTTATTGAATTCACGCATGGTTACTGGTTATATTGGATTTGATCCAACTGCAGATTCACTTGGCGTTGGTAACCTGGTTCAGATCATGACTTTACTGCATTTTCAGAGAGCTGGTCACAAGCCGGTTGCACTGGTAGGCGGCGCAACTGGTATGGTAGGCGATCCAAGTGGAAAGAGTGCAGAAAGAAATCTGTTAAATGAAGAAGTACTTCAGCACAACCTTGCTTGTCAGAGAGCTCAGTTAGAGAAATTTCTTGATTTTAACTGTGGTGAAAACAGTGCTGAAATAGTCAATAATTATGACTGGTTTAAAAGTTTCAGTTTCCTTGATTTTATCAGAGATGTGGGCAAACACATCAGCGTGAACTATATGATGGCAAAAGATTCAGTGAAAAAGCGCCTTGAAACAGGGATGTCATTTACCGAATTTTCTTATCAGTTAGTTCAGGGCTACGACTTTTTCCATCTTTGGAAAACCAAAGGTATTCAGATACAGATGGGAGGGAGTGATCAGTGGGGTAATATTGTTACTGGTACTGAGCTAATCAGACGCATGGAAGGTGGCGAAGCCTTTGCCTTAACAACGCCATTGATTAAGAAAGCGGATGGTACTAAATTTGGAAAAACAGAAGGTGGCAACATCTGGCTGGATCCAAAGCGTACATCGCCATATGCCTTTTATCAGTTCTGGATTCGCTCAAGCGACGAGGATGTGCAAAATTTCATTCGTATTTTCTCACTTAGAACGAAAGAAGAGATTGAAGCAATTCCTTCGCATATGTTGCAAAAGGAACTCGCCAAAGAA
Source organism: Bacteroidota bacterium (assembly GCA_027490055.1). Taxonomy (GTDB): domain Bacteria; phylum Bacteroidota; class Bacteroidia; order NS11-12g; family UBA955; genus JABMMZ01. The sequence continues at coordinate 5,524 of JAIXYV010000006.1, forward strand.
ATTACCATTAGAGTTCACGGAGAGGAAGCATATGAAAAAGCTGTAAGAGCCACCGAAATTTTATTCGGAAAAGGTTCAGCGGAAGAATTAGCGACCATTGATGAATCAACGCTTTTAAGCGCCATGGATGGTGTGCCTCAGGCAAGAGTATCAATGGCAGAGCTGGAAGCGGGAATTAACATCGTTGATTTTCTTAGTGAAAAAATCAATCTCCTGCCTAGTAAAACTGAAGCCAAAAAGATGTTGCAAGGCAATGGCATCAGCATCAACAGAGATAAAGTATCTAATATTGAAAACATTATCGGTAAAGAAGCCTTAATCAATGGTAAGTATATACTTGCACAGAGAGGTAAAAAAGAATATTGCTTAGTAATAGTAGAATAAACAAACAGTCATGAAACCTATAAAAATCATTTCAAAACCAAGTGCAAAAGATCAGTTAATTCTGATTGTAAATGCCGAAAAGTTTAAAGCCAGCAAATCTCTGGACAAAGCCCATAACGAAGCTGTTACAGAGGCGATAAAAAACAAGAAGCAAGAGCTGGTGTTTAACAATGCAGGTAAACTTACCATGGTGGTATTGTATTCAGATCTTAAAGGCTGGGAATTGTCTGAAAGTTTAAGGAAAAGCGGCGCTAAAGCCACTGATTTGATGAACAAGTACAGCAAAGAATCTGTTTGTATAGAGTCAGAAAGTAAGCATGAAGCACTAGCCTTTGCAGAAGGAATGGCTTTAGCTTCTTATGAGTTTTTAAAGTATAAATCGAATCCAAAACCTGCATCATTGAAACATATCTATCTTTGTGTTTCAAAGTTGACAGAAGAGGAAGTACAACATCTGAATATTGTTGTTGAATCTACGCTAATTGCCCGCGACCTTGTAAACGAGCCACACAGTTTTCTTAACTCATTGCAGATTTCTGAAGAGTTTAAGAAGATTGGAAAATCGGCTGGTTTCAAAGTTGAAGTTTGGAACGAAGCCAAGATTACTGCTCAGAAAATGGGGGGTATTTTAGCCGTTAATAAAGCCAGTAAGACACCTCCAACTTTTAATATCATGGAGTACAAGCCTAAGAATGCGGTGAACAAACATCCGTATGTGCTTGTAGGTAAAGGTGTGGTGTATGACACTGGTGGATTAAGTTTGAAGCCAACGCCAATGAGTATGGATCACATGAAGTGTGATATGGCTGGAGCAGCAGTAGTAGCAGGTGTTTTGAACGCTGTTGCTAAACTTGAATTGCCACTTTATGTAGTAGGTTTAGTGCCTGCTACCGATAACTGGATTGGTGAAAACAGCTACGCACCTGGTGATGTTATCACCATGTACAACGGCACTACCGTAGAGATTTTAAATACAGATGCGGAAGGTCGACTAGTCTTGGCAGATGCCTTGCATTTTGCTAAAAAACTGAAACCAGCTCTGGTATGTGATTTTGCGACTCTGACAGGTGCAGCGGTTCGTGCTATCGGTCCGTACGCCACAGCCGTTATGGGCAAGGCAGATGATTCGATCAAGCAGGAAGTTTTCGAAAGTAGTTACTCTGTTTTCGAGCGTTTAGTAGAATTTCCGCTTTGGCAGGAATATGCTGATGAGCTAAAATCAAGTATTGCGGACATGACCAATTTGGGTAAAGGCGAAGGCGGACAAATTAGTGCTGCTAAGTTTTTAGAACACTTTACCGATTATCCATGGATGCACTTTGATATTGCCGGTCCAGCTTTCAATCATGCGCCAGATGCTTATAAGCCTAAGGGCGGAACAGGTGTTGGTGTGCGATTAATGATTGATTTTTTAGTGAAACAAAGTAAAAAGAAATAATTCAATATGAATAAGCCAATAATTGGAATAACACAAGGTGATCCTAATGGTGTAGGACTGGAAGTGATCATTAAGACACTTCAGCATTCTATGATTTATGATTACTGCATTCCGGTTTTATATGCCAATCCGAAAACCTTTGCTTACCATAAGAAATTACTTGGAATTGAGCAACCTGCATATGTTCAGGTAAAAGATATCAGCGAAGTAAAAGGCCATCAGCTTAACTTAATTGTATCAAGTAACGAGGCCTTTGAAGTACAGATCGGTCAGGCTTCTGAAGCAGCGGGCAAGGAAGCATTAGCCTCTATAGATCGCATGCTGCAGGATGCGAAGAGTGGTAAACTGCACGGTATCCTTACCGCTCCGGTTGACAAATCAAGCATTAAACATCCTGAAGGATTTACAGGTCATACAGGCTATATTACAAAAGCATTAGGTGCCGATAATTCATTGATGGTATTGTACAATGATGATATCAGAGTTGGATTATTAACCGAGCATCTGGCATTGGCTAAAGTGCCACAATCAATTACAAAACCGGCCATCATAGAGAAACTTAAAATTGCGAGTGATAGTCTTAAAAAAGACTTTGGAATTAATAAACCAAAGATTGCGGTACTGGGATTAAATCCGCACAACGGCGACAATGGCAAGATGGGTGTTGAAGAAAAAGACATCATCGAGCCTGCAGTAAAAGAAGCCAACGAACAAGGTGTTTTCTGTTTCGGTCCGTATAGCGCAGATGGGTTCTTTGGTATGCGCAATTACCACAATTTTGATTTGGTTCTGGCGATGTATCACGATCAGGGTTTAATTCCATTTAAGTCGATGGCATTTGACGATGGCATTAACTACACTGCTGGTTTACCGGTTGTTAGAACTAGTCCCGACCACGGAACAGCCTACGATATTGCCGGTAAAAACTGTGCATCTCCATTGAGTTTCACCAATGCGTTATTTGAAGCGATTGCCTTGTATCATCAGAGAATTGAAACAGGTCAGCTTAAAGAAAATCCATTGGGTTATAGCGAATTCAGAAGAGAACGCTTCCGTTTGGAACAAGCCTAATTGCTTGTTTATTTCTCTGTTTTTAACTATATTAGTAAGTCGTGTCAGCCTTTCAACTTAATGCCCCCTTTGTTCCTACCGGAGATCAGCCTGAAGCGATTAAGCAGCTTGTTGCTGGCTTAAAGCAGGAAGTTCGTTCACAGACATTGCTTGGAGTAACTGGAAGTGGAAAAACCTTTACCATTGCCAATGTTATCGAGCAGGTTCAAAGACCGGTTCTTGTATTAAGTCATAATAAAACCCTGGTAGCTCAATTGTATGGAGAATTCAAGCAGTTCTTTCCGGAGAATGCTGTAGAGTATTTTGTTAGTTACTACGATTATTACCAGCCAGAGGCTTTTATACCAACTACCGGAACTTATATTGAAAAGGATTTAGCGATCAATGAAGAGATAGAGAAGATGCGTCTTAAAACCATCTCTACACTTCTGAGCGGCAGAAGGGATGTCATAATTGTGGCATCGGTGAGTTGCATTTATGGTGCAGGAAATCCGAAAGACTATGAAGACAGTATCATCCGACTCAGCAAAGGCGATACCCTGGCCCGAAATGCTTTATTGCATCGATTGGTGGATAGTTTATATAGCAGAACCACTGATGATTTTAAAAGAGGAAATTTCAGGGTTAAGGGCGATGTAGTAGACATCTATTTAGCCTATAATGATTTCGCCTACAGAGTGTCTTTCTTTGGAAACGAGATTGAGGAGATTCAAGCCTTTGAGCCATCTTCGGGAGAGATATTAAATGACCTGACGGATGTTGCGATTTATCCAGCCAATATTTATGTTTCGCCTAAGGAACGATTGAATCAGGCCATCAGAGATATTCAGGATGATCTGGTTTTACAAATAGAATTTTTTAAAGAGCAAGGCAAGCATCTTGAGGCAAAGCGACTTGAGGAAAGAGTGAATTTTGATTTAGAGATGATGCGCGAGCTCGGGTATTGCAGTGGCATAGAAAACTACAGCAGATATATGGACAGGCGTAATGCCGGAGAACGTCCTTTCTGTTTACTGGATTATTTTCCGGATGATTTTCTCCTGGTAGTTGACGAGAGCCATGTGAGTATGCCACAGATAAAAGCCATGTATGGCGGCGACAGAGCGAGAAAAATCAATCTGGTAGATTACGGCTTCAGGTTGCCTGCAGCGATGGATAACCGACCATTGAAATGGGAAGAGTTTCACAGTATTGTTAACCAGGTTATCTATGTCAGTGCAACACCTTCACCATTTGAGATTACAGAGTCTGAGGGTGTGGTGGTTGAGCAGTTAATTCGCCCGACAGGCTTATTAGATCCGGTGATTGAAGTTCGTCCGTGTACCAATCAGGTAGATGATTTACTGGATGAGGTAGATGAGCGCGTGAAAGCTGGCGACAGAGTTCTGGTAACGACATTAACGAAGCGAATGAGTGAAGAGCTGGCGAAGTACATGACCCGTTTGGGAATCAAATGTCAGTACATTCACAGTGAGGTTAAGACCCTTGACAGGGTGGAGATATTAAGAGATTTAAGACTGGGTAAGATTGATGTATTAATAGGGATCAACTTGCTCAGAGAAGGATTGGATTTACCAGAGGTAAGTTTTGTGGCGATTCTGGATGCGGATAAGGAAGGCTTTTTAAGAAGCGTCACCAGTTTGGTGCAAACCATTGGTAGGGCAGCCAGAAACTCCAATGGTAAGGTGATTATGTATGCTGACAGAATAACGGATAGTATGCGCAAAACCATCGATGAGACAGAGCGCAGAAGAGAAAAGCAAATAGCCTATAATACCTTGCACAATATCACACCGACAACGGTTCTGAAATCTAAAGAACAGATTATGAATCAAACCAGCGTTGCCGATGCTAAGAGAGGCGATATTGATGCAGTATACAATAATGAAGGTGCTGAATTATCGGCAGCAGCAGATCCGGTGTTTGATTACATGACGATTCCAGAACTGGAAAAAGCTATCAAAGAAACCGAGAAAAGTATGATGAAGGCTGCCAAAGAAATGGAATTTATTGAGGCCGCCCGATACAGAGATCAGATCGAAGATTTGAAGAAGAGAATTAAGCGACTTAATACTAAAGTATAGTCGTATCAGGCTGCTTTGAGTTTTTAGTCGTGCTTGTTTTTCAAAGGTTTTTCGTATACTTGCCGGAGTCAAATCTATCTAAACTTGAGTTTTAATCCGTTTGGCACGATTTGTGCAAAATCATAATCAAATGATAAAAAGTATTTTAATAGCATTAGTTGCATTTGTTAGTATCAGCGCTAAAGCAAGCGAAAGCGAAAGGATTGCCAATGCCATCCAGGCCGCTAATACTTCAGAGTTGTCTCAGATGTTTAATACCAGCATCGAGCTGGTGACGCCGGCCTCTTCAGGTGTTAATACCAAAGAGCAGGCTAAAATTGTATTAGACAATTTCTTCAAGAACCATCAGCCCATTAAGGCTACTGTTACTCACGAAACCAGCGGTACTACCAATAGTATGATAGTAATAAGTCTTCAAACTAAAAATGGTACATACCGTATTTCTATTTCCGGCACCTATAAAGCCGGCACCTTTTATATCAACGAATTCAAAATCTCCTGATTTTAGAATATAATTTAGTGTAAATAAAAAGTACTGCGTTAATTTGCAGTACTTTTTTTATGTCTAACATTTTAGCAGATATCAGCAAAGATCCAAGGGTATTGGATATCATCCATGCCGCGCTTAAGGAGGATATTGGAACTGGCGATCATTCATCGCTCTCGTGCATCAGTGATTCTAAAATTTCGGCAGCGCGTCTGATTTTTAAAGATACTGGTATAGCTGCGGGATTAAATATCGCTTATGTCATTCTGAAATTAAATGATCCGGATGTAGAGATAGAGGTTTTTAAACAGGATGGCGATGCGGTTGCCTATGGCGATATTGGCTTTACTGCAAAAGGTAAGGCGCATGGTTTATTGAAAAGTGAACGTCTGTTGTTGAATATCATGCAGCGTTTAAGTGGTATTGCTACAGTAACCAGAAAGGCTCAGGACAAGATTAGCGCTTATCCGACCAAGGTGCTGGACACGCGTAAAACTACCCCAAATCTGAGAGTATTGGAGAAATGGGCAGTAACAGCAGGAGGAGGCGCCAATCACAGATTCGGGTTATATGATATGATTATGTTAAAAGACAATCATATCGATGTGTCTGGCGGAATCAGCAATGCAATTCAGAGGGCACAGCAGTATCTGAAAGACCATCAGCTAAGTCTTGGTATTGAGGTAGAAACCAGAAATCTGGATGAAGTTCAGCAAGCCCTGGATGCTATGCCTGTTCAGAGAATAATGCTGGATAATTTCAGTCCCGAGCTCACCGCCGAGGCCGTAAAGCTTATCAATAAACGATGTGAAACTGAAGCCTCAGGCGGAATAACCTTGGACAATATTGAGCAATATGCTGCAGCGGGCGTCGACTTTATTTCATTAGGAATGTTGACGCATTCTGTTAAGTCGCTGGATATCAGCTTTAAAATTATTATATAAATTCTCAGAATTTTTTTCGTTATTTTTGCATTATGTTAAAAAGATTATTACTTATCTGTACACTTGCCTTTGCATTGAATTCTCAGGCACAGTTCGAAATCGAACACGACACCTTGTATGCCTTAGGTTATGCAGGAAAAACTGCCAGCTCTTTTGTGGATTTAGAAGCTCATTCTAAAATTAAGCACACTGCTATGCAGAAAGAAACTATTAAGTGGGTTAGAACCACAAACGCTTTGCAAAGTTCGGAATGGACTTCAGCGGTATGTGATATTTTGAGCTGCAGAGGTGTTGAAGTAGATACAGGATCATTTCAGCTTTCAGGTATGGATTCAGGCTCATTGTCTTTCCATTTCTATCCTAAAAATGTAAGAGGTACTGGTACTATGGTAGTGAGATTCTTCAGAGAGAACAACCCAATGGATTATCATGATGTGGTTATTTTATGTCAGGCATGGACAGCAACTTCTGTCAGCACTATGTCAAATGAATTAACTTCAGTTTACCCTAATCCTTGTGCTGCAATGATATCAGTGAACAATTCAGTAATTGCTAACGGTACTTATTCTATATTGAATAGTTTTGGTCAAATGATCAGCACTAACGAATATGTGAATGGCATGACCATCTCAACGGCTGATTTAAGTTCAGGTGTTTACACCATTATCATTAAAGACGGCGTCAATACATCAGCAAAACAATTCGTAAAAGAATAGTTAAAAACGATAATCAATAAAAAAGCCGCTTAGTTTTTAAGCGGCTTTTTTTTAGTCCCATTCCTCTTCGGTATGTTTAATTTTATCCCAGAGTTTGTCTTTTAGTTTCTGGATGTTTAGACCAGTGACTGCAGAGATAAACAGAGGGTTCATTGATTTAAGGTCTTTTTTCATGAGCGACATTAATTCATCGTCCATCATATCACATTTAGTGATGGCTACCACTCTTTCTTTTTCAAGAAGTTCGGGGTTGAACTGTTTTAATTCATTCTGAAGGATTTTGTATTCCTTTTTAATATCCGGACTATCGGCTGGGATCATGAACAGGAGCACAGCGTTTCTTTCAATGTGTTTGAGGAAACGGTGACCTAAGCCTTTGCCTAAGTGAGCATCCTCGATAATTCCGGGGATATCAGCCATTACAAACGAGCGATAATCGCGGTATTGCACCATACCCAGGTTTGGTACCAGGGTGGTAAAAGGGTAATTAGCGATTTCAGGTTTAGCGGCAGAAACTACAGACAGTAAAGTAGATTTTCCAGCGTTGGGAAAGCCTACCAGTCCCACATCCGCCAATACTTTTAGTTCGAGTACAATCCATTTTTCAATACCAGGCTCGCCAGGTTGAAAGTGGGTTGGCGCTTGTTTGGTAGAGGTTTTAAAGTGCGAGTTGCCTAATCCGCCTCTGCCACCTTTTAAGAGTACTTTTTCCTCGCCATCTTTGGTGATTTCGAGCAATACTTCACCTGTTTCGGCATCTCTGGCGATGGTGCCTAAGGGTACTTCGATAAAGTCGTTTTTGCCAGACGCACCAGTGCAAAGCGCAGAGCCTCCACCTTCGCCATCTTCGGCATGAATGTGTTTGCGGTATTTTAAGTGCAGGAGCGTCCAAAGTTGAGCATTACCTCTTAGACGAATATCGCCACCCTTACCCCCGTCGCCACCATCTGGTCCGCCATTCGGCAAACCCTTGGCACGGTGAAAGTGGGCACTGCCCCGGCCACCTTTGCCGCTTCGGAAGAAGATTTTGACGTAATCTATAAAATTGGAATCCTGCATGTTTGTTTTTTTGTGTTAAACTTGAAGGGTTTAACGGCCTTTTTCTACGATTACAGAAGAAAGTCTGTCGAAGATTTCTTCTATGCTGCCCACACCATGAATGCTGTGGAATTTGCCTTGTTGATTGTAATAATCAGCCGCAACCGCAGTTTGTTCGTTGTAGACATTAATTCTGTTTCTGATGATTGACTCATCGGTATCATCCGCTCTGCCACTGTCTTTACCTCTAAGCAGAAGACGTTGAATCAATTCTTCTTCGTCAACCTGTAGGGCAAGCATCAAAGAAATTGAAGTGCCTTTAGATTCAAGGTATTTATCCAGCGCTACAGCCTGATTGGTGGTTCTTGGGAAACCATCAAAAATAAAACCTTTAGCATCCGGGTATTTTGCCACTTCAGCTTCCAGCATATTGATGGTTACCTCATCTGGTACCAGATTGCCTTTGTCCATGTATGATTGGGCTAACTGACCAAGTTCGGTATTGTTCTTAATGTTGAAACGGAAGATATCACCGGTAGATAAGTGCACAAGGTTGAAAGCATCAACCAGTTTCTGTGACTGAGTGCCTTTACCTGCACCCGGAGGTCCGAATAAAACGATATTTAACATTTTTTGTGGAATGGTTGTTAATTCTGTATCCTGCAAAAATACGCTCTATTATTGAGAAATATAAATTTAAACACGAATTGTCTTAATTTTGCCCGAATAAATCTCATATAAGCCTTGAAAAAGATTCTCATCGTCGTTGGCACCCGTCCCAACTTTATAAAAGTTACCAGATTCAGACAGGTAGCTCAGAATTTCCCTGATCTGGAAGTGAAATTTGTGCATACTGGTCAGCATTTCGATCAGAAGATGAGTCAGATTTTCTTCGATCAGTTTGATCTCCGACCAGATTTCATGCTGAATATCGGTCAGGGTACTCCCAATAGTCAGATGGCTAATGTTATGCTTGGACTTGAAAAAGTTTGTCTTGAGTATGCACCAGATTTACTTGTGGTGGTTGGTGATGTTAACAGCACGTTTGCGGCGGCTTTAACCGGTAATAAAATGGGTATTAAAGTGGCGCATTTAGAAAGTGGCTTGAGAAGTTTCGACAGAGATATGCCAGAAGAAATCAATCGTTTGCTGACGGATGAAATTGCCAATTATTATTTCGTTACAGAACAAAGTGGGATGAATCATCTAAAAGCAGAAGGAAAACCAGATAATGCCGTGTTTTTTGTCGGAAATACTATGATTGATAGTTTAGTGGCCTTCGAAGAACAAGTACAGCAAAGTGAGATCATGAACGAGATGCAACTTGAAAAAGGAAAGTTCGTTTTGATGACCATGCACCGCCCAAGTAACGTGGATAGTGAAGAGGGATTGGTGATATTGATACAAATGATAAAAAGTATTACTAAAAACTATAAGCTTGTTTTCCCAATACATCCGCGTACGGTTGCTAAATTAAAGCAGTTCGGGTTGTGGGAAGAAATCGAACATTTAGAGGGCTTGATTTTTAGTGAACCAATGGATTATTTTGCGTTCCAGAAACTTACAGCAGCCTGTAGTTTTGTAGTAACGGATAGTGGCGGCATACAGGAAGAAACAACCTTCAGAAGTGTGCCATGTCTGACCTTGAGAAATAATACGGAGCGACCAAGTACGATAGACATAGGCAGTAATGTTCTAGTGCCTTATACTTTAAAGGATCTGGAAGAACAAATTGAAAAAATTCAGAATGGAAGCTTCAAAAAAGGGGCAGTGCCTCCTTTATGGGATGGCAAAAGTACCGAGCGTATCATGGAAGTGATACAGTCGATTCTTTAAATTTATTTTTTAAAACGGTACTTAAAACCAGTATGAGGAGGCACAGTTGTATCTGTGCAAATCCAATGCTGTACCAGTTGGCAGGCAGATAAATACCCAGACTTTCCAGATTGAAATATTTGGCGGTGTTATGCGCGGATACAAACATTATATAGTAGCTGCTCAGCAACAAATACAGCCAGCTAATGAATTGCTTTCTGTACAATGCAATTGTTAAGACTGGAATCAGGAAGTACTGTTCACTGATGGCCAGAGAACTGGCAACCAGATAGGCCAGATATAATTCGAAGGTATGTCCCGTTTTATATTTATTGATGAGAAAGCCAAGTCCCAGGAAACTGGCGATCCACAAAGGTTTGTAGCCATTTATCAGAGGGATTAACTGTAGAGACTCGAATTCACTAAAGGCATGCGGTATGGCAATTTCAAATAGTTTATAAAACAATGTCTGTCCGTGGTTGAGTTGATAAGAGAGTACATTCTTCTGTATGGCAACAAAATCTGCCAGGAAAGGAAGAAATGACAAGCCAAAAATCAGACCTGGAACTACGATAGTCAATAGGCGGTTTTTAAGACGGATTCGCGTGTCAAAAAGCATCAGCAGTGGCAGGAACACCAGGAGGTGTTTGATGCTAAATGACAGACCCAGGAGTATGAGTCCGCCAAGCATTTGTTCTTTTTTGATTTTATGGTAAGCGTAGTAACCTGTTGCAATAGCGAGCATATCAAATTGAGAATGGTGGCCAATCAAAATGATACTAACCGGGTTAAACAAAAGAATAAGACAAGTGATGTCAGAGAAGCCGTGTTTCTTTATGCCTTTCAGTAAGGCCAGTTCGGCAAGAAACAAAGTGATTACAATATACGAATGAAATAGGGTCTTATTGTAACCGCCACCTATAGAAGACAGGAATTTTAGCAAGCCAAGCCAATAGGCCCAAATTGGTCCGTAATTGTACCTGCTGGTTGAGGCATACACACTATCACCGCGAAGTATGATATCAGCCGTAATCTCAAATGACTCCAGGTCGTAGTTGCCACCCAGCTGAGCCATTAGCAGTCTTAATAGAAGCGCAAAAGGGATAATAAAAAACCAGTATGTTTTAGTGAGTTTAAAATTGCTGATGCGCAGACTTTTTAGAAAAGCAGCGTAGCAAAATCCAAGGGCTACTATCAGATTGCAATAAAATCTGAACATGCCCAATATGCTATCCGAGCCATCGGCAGAAAGCGGATTAAGAGCAAACAGGCCATTCATGACAATGCCAAGGAAAAGCAGGAAAATCCAGGCATGGCGACTATTGAGAGTCGCGCGCAAAACATTGCTTAATGAGGCGCCTGATATTGAATTCTTGTCTGACATTTGCCGCACAAATAACGCGATTTTCCTTCAATACTTGAAAGTTTGCCATGAGCATCTTTCATAATACAGGTGGTGTCGCCGCAGTGGGGCAGACCGTAGTTATGACCGATTTCGTGAATCGCCACATTCTTTAGACGAGTTGCTATTTTGGTTTTGTCAGCATTTTTTTTCAGTCGGAAAGTCGATATGACATTTGATACACCGGGGCACTGACCATAGCCGAAGACGCCCCAGTCTTTATAGTTGGAAACAGTGGCAGAGATATCGAAATCTGTCAGACCAAGGATAAAGTTGACAGAATCTGGTTTGATTTGCTCCAGGAAAATCAGCAATGAGTCGGCTCTGTACCGCTGACGTTTTTTATTAAAGGCAGAAGAGGGGATGTTTTGGTTAGGCAGCAGGATAACTTTGCAGCTATAAAACTTCTCAATATTGTTTTTTAATTCTGTGACAGAAGCTATTGTGGGATTATTTAGCGGCGCGATGGCAATAATGTCAGATTTTTGGACTTGTCTGACAGTGTCGGAATGGCAGGACAAAAAAAATATCCATGGTAGAAGCAGTTTTCGCATCATTGAAGTTGCAATTTCGGCTTTTACCATGGATATACCATGTATTGGAGATTTTAATTATTTACAATTGAAGGCTTTAAGTAGCATTTTTACAACCGCTTCTTTTTTAGCATTATGGTTTTCCAAATGCTGAATCTGGTTGCTAATGTTCTTCACTAATAAAGCTGACAGACCCATTGAGTTTACAAGGTCGAGCATGGTTTCAGAGAATTCATCCACTTCGTGAATGGTTTTGTTATCTGTAATTTTTACAAGGATGCTGCTGAGGTATTTAATTTCAGACTTCTTGTAAGGGGCGTAAATTTCTTCGAAAGTGTTGTTTAGGTCAAGGATGTTTTCGCTTGATAAACTGGTAATTTTTATCAGGTTGGTGTACACCTGAGTTCTGTTCCACAAATACTTAAGGATCTTGGCTTCGGTATCTGGCATGTCAGATAAATCTGCCTGTAATTTGTTCAGTCCAAGGGTTAGCTGATTGTTTACTACCTGAATGAATAATTCTTCTTTGTTCTTAAAATAGTAATAAAGCGCAGCCTTGTTAAAACCGATGGCATCACCGATCTCGTCTAGTGTAGTTTTGTTGAATCCAAATTTGATAAAACACTCTGTTGATTTTTCTAGGATTTCTTTACGTCTGGAATCGTTGGTAGATGGTCTGCCAGGTTTCCTTTTCTCAATTTTATTTTCTATTGGAGTTTCCATTTTGCCAATTATCATCAAATTTAATGCCAATTATTAAAAAATTACTGTGGAAGGTAAATTATTTTTTTACAATAAAAACTTAAATATTGATGAAATTATGTTTATTTTGCGTGGGCAAATAACACTTTATTTAAGAAATGGGATGGTTTAATTTTTTCACACAAGAACTGGCGATAGATCTTGGAACTGCAAACACGCTAATAATTCACAAAGATCAGGTCGTCGTTGATGAACCATCTATTATTGCCATTGAGCGCAGTACTGGTAAAGTCATTGCTATTGGTCATGAAGCCATGCAGATGTATGGTAAAGAAAATGACAATATCAAGACAATCCGTCCTTTAAAGGATGGGGTGATTGCCGACTTCCAGGCTGCAGAGCATATGATCAGAGGGATGATTAAAAAAATCAACAAGTCTGGTAAAACATTTTCGCCACAGCTCAGAATGGTTATTTGCATTCCATCTGGTATCACTGAAGTTGAAAAGCGCGCTGTTAAAGACAGTGCTGACAGAGCGGGTGGTAAAGAAGTATACATGATTCACGAGCCAATGGCTGCTGCGGTAGGTATTGGTATTGATGTCACTGAACCAATGGGTAATATGGTGATTGATATCGGGGGTGGTACCAGTGAAATCGCAGTTATTGCGCTTGGTGGTATCGTTTGCGATCAGTCCATTCGTGTCGCCGGAGATGAGTTCAACATGGACATCTCTGAGTACATGAAACGTCAGCATAACTTACTTTGCGGCGAAAGAACAGCAGAAAAAATAAAAATCAATGTGGGTTCTGCTCTGACAGAACTTGATACACCGCCTGAAGATTACGCCGTTTACGGTCGTGATTTGATGACAGGTATTCCGAAACAAGTGTTTGTGTCTTATTCAGAAATAGCATTAGCGCTTGATAAATCTATCGTTAAATTAGAAGAAGCAATTCTTAAAGCGCTTGAAAATACACCGCCTGAATTAGCAGCAGATATCTACCAAACCGGTATTTACCTGACTGGTGGAGGTGCATTGTTGCGCGGACTGGATAAACGTTTGGCTGCAAAAACCAAATTGCCGGTACATATTGCCGAAGATCCTCTTAGGGCCGTTGTTAGAGGAACTGGTATCGCCCTGAAAAACATTGGTAAATTTAAGTTTTTAATGAATTCCTGATAAATGAATTCCATATTCAAGTACCTAAGGAGCAAATTACATGTGCTGTTGTTTCTTGTGCTTGAATTGTTATGCATTATCGCGATCTTCCGTTTCAACTCTTACCAGGCTTCCTTTTACTACAGCAACACTCGCAGTCTTAGTACAAAACTGCACGAAATGAATAGTTCGCTGTTTGATTACTTTGCACTTTACAATAAAAATCAGGCCTTGTTCAACGAGAACCTCGAGTTGCGCAGAAGAATGAAAACCAATTACGTTTTGGAGTCGAAAGCCGTTTTTGAAGTCAATGACACTATCTACAAACAGCGCTATCGCTATTATCCTGCTCAGGTAATTACCAATTCCACCAACAAACAAAACAACTATATTACTATTAACAGAGGCTCAAGTTCCGGACTTCAAAAGGGAATGGGTGTTTTTTGTCCTGATGGTATTGTTGGTACTATCACTGAAGTTTCAGAGAACTACGCTATCGCCTCTTCGGTGTTAAATACCAGTGGTTTTAAATTAGTGCCAAAAATCAAGGAATTGAACTATACCAAAGGTACCATTGTTTGGGATGGCAAAGATCCTAACTATCTCGACCTGCGGGAGATTAATAAATACGAAGCACTCAAGGAAGGCTATCATATTGTTACCAGTCCGTATTCGAAAAATTATCCTGAAGATATTCCGATTGGTACAATAGAGAAGCTCGTTAAATACCCAAAGGAAACCTATTACAGAGTTAAAGTTAAATCGGCTGTAAATTTTGGTAAAATACAGACGGTGTATGTGGTGATAGATATGTTCAAGGACGAGATTGATAAACTGGAAAAACAAGTAGAAGAAAAGGAGAAGAAAGTAAAATGATAGTATCAGTACTTAAATATCTGGGATTGTATCTCTTTGTGCTGTTAGTGCAGTTGTTCATCCTGAACAATATATTTATTGGCAGTTCTTATTCATTTCTTTTTCAGCCACAGCTCATCGTAATGTTTTTGCTGTTATTGCCTGCCTCTATGTCTCACGAATGGTTAATTATTGTATCGTTTCTGGCTGGATTTCTCTTCGATATTTTCTTCAATTGCTGGGGGATTCATGCATCTGTAGCGACCTTAATTGGTTTCACCAGATTTTATGCTACCAGAGAAGTTGAAACTGTTATTGCTGCCAGAGATGAGGACAACCAAATATGGACGTCTAAAAAGGGCAGTGCCTGGAAATGGACTTACTTCCTGACCTTTATTGGACTGTATCATTTTCTCTATCTTTTGATTGAAACACATGGCAATAATTTCTTTACACGAATGTTGCCAGCCTTTGTCAGTAGTACCGTAATGGCATTCTTACTGGTCTTGATTTTCGAGAATCTTATTTATAAACCTACTAGAAATTAAACCATGGAAAAAAGCAGCAGGTTATATGTTTTCCTGGGCGTACTAGTACTTGTAGGTGTTATCTTTATTACCCGTCTGTTTTTCCTGCAGATTGTTGATACGTCCAATTATTACAAAGCACAGGCCTACGGCTCTAACGATATTACTATTTATCCTGCCAGAGGTACCATTGTCGATCGTTTCGGTCGCTTAATGGTGTATAACGATGCCAGCTACGACTTAATGGTGGTTCCTCAAAAAGCCAAAGATTTTGATAAAGTGGCACTTTGCAAGGAGCTGTTGATTGATACTGTTGAATTTAACAAGCGACTTAAAAAAGCTGCGAAATACAATCCCCGAGAGGCTTCGGTTATTTATAAAAATCTGCCCTTTCACGTTTATACCCGTTTGCAGGAAGTACTCTATCAGTTTCCGGCATTTTATATAGAAACAAAAATCGATCGTCGTTATAACATCGATGGTGCAGCGCACTTGCTGGGGTATATGGGAGAGGTGAGTGAGAAGGAACTGGAAAACGATTGGTATTATAAACCAGGAGATATTAAAGGGATTACCGGACTTGAAAAATCGTATGAGCAATACCTTAGAGGCGTTAAAGGCAAGAAGGTAGTTTTAGTCGATAAGTTTAGCAAGCAGCAGGGTAGTTTTGCCGGAGGTAAATTTGACAGTCTGCCTTCTGCAGGTGAAAATATCATCTCTTCAATTGATCTGGATTTGCAGATTTATGCAGAGCAATTACTCGCTAATAAAATTGGCTCTATCGTCGCTATAGAGCCTTCGACGGGAGAGATTCTCTGCATTGTTAACAGTCCGAATTACGACCCTAACTTATTGGTTGGTCAGCAACGTAATAAGAACTTTAGTGCTCTGTTGTTAGATCCAAGTAAGCCATTATTTAACAGAGCGCTTAAAGCACCCTATCCTCCGGGTTCTACCTTTAAAACGGTGCAGGCTCTAATAGGCTTACAAGAAGGTGTATTAACACCTGGCACGAGATACCCTTGTCATGGAGGTTACCATATGGGTTCAATTACGGTTGGTTGTCACGCTCACGGTTCACCTTTGGATCTTGAGAACAGTATTGCCAAGAGTTGTAATGCTTATTATTGTTATGTCTACAGAAGCATTTTGGACAATCCTAAATATGGTAGTGTTCAGGAAGCCTATGTTCAATGGAGTAAATATTTGAATAGTTTCGGCATTGGTATAAAGACTGGTATTGATTTACCCGAAGAATCTCCGGGTATTCTAAAGAAGCCAGCGTATTTCGAACGAGTATTTGGTAAAAACTGGCGCTCGTCTAACGTTGTCTCCATGTCTATCGGTCAGGGTGAAATAGGTTTGACGCCTTTGCAAATGGCCAATGTAGCTGCCATTTTGGCCAACAGAGGGTATTACTACACACCACATGTGGTGCGTTCTATAGGCGATAAACACTTTATTCCGGGCGAGTTTAAAACCAAACACTATACTATGGTGAACAGCATGTATTTCGATTCTGTGATTGCGGGTATGGCTAAGGTTTGTATACCCGGCGGAACAGCAGGAAGAACTGGCATAGAAGGCGTTGATATTTGCGGAAAGACAGGAACAGCGCAGAATCCGCATGGCGAAGATCACTCAATCTTTATTGCATTTGCTCCACGTGTGAATCCTAAAATTGCGATTTGTGTCATTGTAGAGAATGGTGGTTTTGGTGCCGATTATGCTGCGCCGATTTCAAATCTTTTGATAGAACGCTATCTGTCACCTGATCGCAAGTTGCCATCTTCAAAACCAGATATGCAGAAACGCATGCTGAATGCCAACTTAACGGGTAAAAAACTCAGTGCTTCAGATTCTTTAAAACGGGCTAATTTTATTGTTAAATAACCTTGGAAGAGAAAATACATATCGATTGGCTGAGTGTGATCTTATACATACTAATTGTGCTTTTTGGCGCAGTTAATATTTATTCGGCCAATAGCGGCGTGGATGAACCATTGGCGCTTGATTTTTCTAAAGAGTATGGTAAGCAAGTGATTTGGATTGGCATCAGTGCAGTGATTGTTTTCATGATTTTGCTGACCGACTTCAAGTTTTTTAACTTTTCTGCTTATGGTATCTATGTTGTGATTATTGGTATGTTGCTGGTTTTATTAGCAACGGGTTCGTTTAATAAGGGCGCTCAGGCCTGGTTTAAAATCGGTGCATTCAAGTTGCAACCGTCAGAGTTTGCTAAGTATGCGACAGCTTTGGCGCTGGCTAAATTCCTGGGCACATTTGATATAAAATTTGAAGGGCGCAAAAATCAGTTAATCTGCTTTGGAATTATACTCTTGCCGATGCTGCTTACCCTCTTGCAAAATGATACGGGATCGGCATTGGTGTTTGCCTGTTTTATCCTGGTATTATTTAGAGAAGGCCTTTCAGGCTGGTGGCTGATATTGGGTTTATACCTGGTGATTATATTTGTTGTCACCATCTTATATCCTTCAATTTATATTATTCTCGGCTTGCTTTTGATCGTCTCCGGATTCATTTATTTTATTAGAAAGCAGCGGCAGTTTGTCTTTGTTACCGTGTTGATTTTTGTGTCTTCCGTTGTGTATATTCTGAGTCTTGATTTTGTGTTTTCGAAAGTCTTGAAACCCCATCAGCAACAAAGGATTCTTGTGACATTAGATCAGGATGTTGATCAGTATTATCTCAAGAAATCACAGGGATTCAGTATCTTCAAATTTGAACGCAAGAAGGATGAGAAGAAAGACAGGAAGCGCGATTACAGTTATAATGTCAGGCAGTCTAAAATCAGTATTGGTGCAGGCAGATGGTTAGGTAACGGATTTAATAACGGCACGCAAACCAAAGCTAAACTGGTGCCAGAACAACATACCGATTTTATCTTCTGTACGGTAGGTGAAGAGTACGGTTTTGTGGGCTCATCAATTTTTCTTATAGTTTATCTGGTTTTTATAGGACGCATTTTCTTTTTAGCAGAGAGGCAGAAAAATATCTTTAGTCGCGTTTTTGGTTATAGCACTGGCGCGATTTTATTCTTCCACTTTTTTATCAATATAGGGATGGCCATAGGTGTATTGCCGGTAATCGGAATTCCTTTGCCGTTTATGAGTTACGGAGGTTCGTCGCTGATTAGTTTCAGTATGTTACTCTTCACATTTTTAAAGCTCGACGCTAACCGTGTCAACGAGATTTCGAGGCTGTACTAGCTAAAGTCGCTTTCGAAGTGGCTGATATCATTAGCCTTTACCACATCAAAGCATTCGCCATTGTATTGCAGTTCATACAAGCATAAATTGCTGTGATGCCATTGTTCCATTTCTTTCAGCGGCGTATTGGTTAAGAGGCACAGAAAACTTCGGATTGCTCTGCCATGCATACAGATGAGTATTTTTTCTTCTTGAGTTTTGCTCATCAATTGTTCCAAACCTCTGCTTTGTCTCTCAAACATTGCTTCTGGTGTTTCGCCACCTTCTACCGTTTCATCAAGGATACCGCTGCTCCATTTCTGTACAGTTTCATGGTAGAGTTTGGCGTTTTCGGGTTTGCTCTGAGCACCTTCCATAATGCCCCAGTTAATTTCATTTAACTCTGTCAGAGCAGTATGCGGAATACCATCATTGATAAACTGCATCACACTTTGCTGAGCCCTCTTTAATTTCGAGGTATACACATGCTGATAAGGATAGGTTTTATAATGCTCGTAAAAACGTTTTGCCTGATCGAGTCCGGTCGCATTTAAATCGCTGTCGATACCACTTCCCTGAATGATGTTTTTAAGGTTAAAGTCTGTTTGACCGTGTCTGATCAAATGAATGGTTTTTTGTATCTTTGTCTTTTTATTTTCAGAAATGGGTTCCATATTTTACGATACCGCAAATATACAGATGGATTGGCTGAATGCCTACAATAAAGATACTATGGTTGAGTATCTCGGCATAGAGTTCATAGAATTAGGGGATGATTACTTAAAGGCGCGCATGCCTGTAAACGGCCGAACAGTTCAGCCTTTAAGGATGTTGAACGGCGGTGCAAGTCTGGCCATGTCAGAATGTGTAGGCAGTATGGCCGCTAATCTGGTTTTCGACCGCAGTAAATATGTCGCTTTGGGCTTAGACCTTAATGGCAACCATTTGCGACCAGTAATGGAAGGCAGTTGGGTGTTTGCCATAGCCAAGCCTATTCACATTGGCAATACCACACAAGTCTGGGAAATTAAAATTGAAACAGAAGATGGTAAACTCGCTCATATCAGCAGACTGACAATGGCGGTTAAACAGCGATAATGTCAGCGTCACCAATAGTTTTCAGATTACCTGGTAGCAACCAGATTCAGGCATTTTATACCGACAAGGGAGATGATGTTTTCATCATACATCCATTTGATCGGCAGCAGGCAGCTATTCGATTAACAGGGTATTCAGAATCAATTGATGGAGAGAAGGCACGTGCAATCATCAATGAATGGCACTTGCCCGAATGGTCTGTAAATAATGAGCAGTCTGTATCCTACACCAAAATAGTACAGCTGGCTATTCAAGAGATCGAATCAGGTGGTTTTGACAAAGTTGTTTTAGCCAGACAGCAAGTAATAGCCTCGGAAACTAATTTTAGTGAAGTCTTTCTTACTTTAGAGGAAAAGTATCCAGACGCCTTTGTCTATGCCTTTTGTGTAGACGGTAAAGCGATGCTTGGTGCCAGTCCAGAAACCCTTTTAAGTTTAGAGAATGGACAATTAAAAACCGAAGCACTTGGAGGCACCAAAACGCACGGCGTGTATACAGAAAAAGAGCACCAGGAACATCAGCAGATTATCGACTATATCACAGAGGGTATCAGTGAACTGGATTACACCTTTCAAGTAATGCCCGTGCAAGAGAGACTTGCTGGTAAGGTAGAGCATTTAAGAAGTGAGATCAGACTAGATTCTAAGGGTATTGAAAGCGATTTACAATTGCTACAGGTATTGCATCCAACCTCTGCGGTTTGTGGCATGCCTTATGCGTCTGCGCTTAATTTCATCAAAAATAATGAGGGTTTCGACCGGGCATTTTATGCTGGTTATCTTGGTTTAGTGAAGAAAGATACTGCCTTTAAATTCTTTGTAAATCTTCGCTGTGCCTCAGTTTACAAAGGGTTGTATCTCTTGTCAGCCGGAGCGGGCATTAACCATTTATCGGTACCAGAAGATGAGTTGGAAGAAACAAATAATAAGTTTCAAACCATTGCTCAATGCCTGAAATAAATTAATTTTGCGGTAATAATTCTAAGTCAGTGTTAAAATTAATCTTCAATATATTTGTTGTCTATGCCATCTGGCAGTTGATTCGTATGATGTTTGCCGTTAACAAGACACAAGAGAAGTTTCACGAAAAGATGCGCGATATGGACAGAGACATGTCCAGACCAGAGCCTAAAGCAAATTCTAACAAGTCGAAGGACAAGAACGAAGGCGAGTACATCGACTACGAAGAAATTAAATAAGTATTCATTAAGGGGCATAAAAAAAGCCCTGCGATTAACAGGGCTTTCAAGTATTGTATTGGTGATTAGAAATTGTCCTGATCGATAACGATAGGGTCTTTCATCACTTTAGCTAAGTCTTTAACAATGTCTTTAACCATTTTGTCAATGGCTATCAAAACCTGATCGGTGCTTTTAAAGCCACGGGTATTGTTAGCGTAGTACTCGATATAGGTTTTTGTAGGTTTTTCAGAACCTTTCTCAACGGTGTTGTGTACAAAGTTGGTGAATTTGTATCTGTATTTGTCTTCTTTGACACGAATTTCAATTTTGAAGGTCAGAGTACCCCATTCAGATTTGGTGAAGTTGTTTGAGCTGATATAGAGCGGCACAGTAGGTTTAATAACTATTCTACCGTTTTCACCATCTGGCTTCATGTCTTCAATAAGGATATCTTTAGGAAAGATATTGTCTTTTGGATTTTTAGATGCTCTGTAGTCTTTAATGTACTTCTGCATGAGGTAGAGTTTAGCTCTCATGTATAGCGAGTCAATTGTACCGCCATCATATACATCATTAGGAAGGGGTTTAAAAGGAACGATACCCATATAGGTTACTAATTCAGTAACGGTATCCATTGGCGCTTTGAACCTTTCGTACTTTTTGTAGGATGTTGGCATATCATCCGGATTGGCAGAAGTTGTTACAGTTTCTGTTATTCCAGAAGATGAATCAACATAGGCTGCTGAGTCGTAATTGTAACTCGAGCCAAAGGGATCACTTTCAGGTTGTGCTTTTGCACTGATGAAAATTGAAGTGAAAACTAATAAAAATAAAATTCTCATTGTTGTGTAGTAACGTAAATATGACAATCTTATTACAAATAAGATACCATTTTTTTTATGAAGGGCAAATGTAGTAAATACTGAGATATTTTTTAAATAGTTTTTTGCGCATGTATTACCTTTGTGAATTCGACATGTTACAAATACTATCCAGAATTACAGTCATAGCTGTTTTCGTTGTTTCTATTGCGTCCTGCAGTCATAAGAATGTAGGAAAGATGCCGGTCCTTTCGGTAAAGAATCACTCGTTTTCGAATTATGATTCAATAACACTTAAGCACATGTACTTAAGTCTGAAAGTTGATTTTGATCAGCGTATTTTAAAAGGAAAGGCGGTTTTAGAGATCGACAACCACTCCAATTGTCACTATCTGATTTTAGATACCCGACAGCTGGTAATAGACGATGTTTTGCTGGATGATTCGGTGTCGGCGGCCTGGAGTCTGGGTGAAGAAGTGCCAATTGTTGGTCGCGCGCTCGTGATTGAACTCGGTCCGAAAACCCGAAAAGTGGCCGTTTATTATGAAACCAGCAAAGATGCAGAAGCCTTGATGTGGTTGTCGCCAGAACAAACTTTAGGTAAGAAACATCCTTTTATGTTTACTCAGAGTCAGGCTATACTTGCCCGCACCTGGGTGCCTTGTATGGATGTGCCGGCGGTAAGGTATACTTATTCTGCGGATATCGAATGCGATAAAGCCTATCTGCCATTGATGAGTGCTTCCAATAATTTCAAGAAGAACACTACTGGCAAATACCACTTCGAAATGCCACAGCCAATTCCGAGTTACCTGATGGCACTGGCAGTTGGTAATATTGAGTTTCAGTCTTTGAGTGCGAATTCTGGAGTGTTTGCAGAACCAGAGATGCTGAAGAAAGCGGCGGCAGAGTTTTCTGAATTGCCTGCCATGATTGATGCTGCCGGTAAACTGTACGGTGAATACGCCTGGGGTCGCTACGATGTACTGGTATTACCGCCAAGTTTCCCATTTGGTGGTATGGAGAATCCGCGACTAACTTTTGCGACGCCAACGGTTATTGCAGGGGATAAGAGTTTAGTGTCCCTTGTGGCGCACGAACTGGCGCATAGTTGGAGTGGTAATTTAGTAACGAACAGAACCTGGGAAGACTTCTGGTTAAACGAAGGATTTACAGTATATTTCGAAGACCGTATCATGGAGGCAGTTTATGGTAAACCATATGCCGATATGCTAATGGCATTAAGTGTTGGCGAGTTAAATCATACCCTCGAAACACTCATGAAAGACGGTCCCGGGGACACAAAACTAAAACTTAATCTCAAGAACCGCAATCCAGATGATGGCGTGTCCGATATTGCTTATGTCAAAGGGGCGATGTTCTTAAAATATTTAGAAGGCTTATATGGAAGAAAAGTATTTGACGATTTCTTAAATGCCTATTTCAATCATTTCAAATGGCAGACCGTAACCACCGAAGAGTTTATCGAGTACTTCAAAAGTCATATGTCGAAGTGGCCTAAAATTAAACCAGAATTAGATGCCTGGATTTATGAAGTAGGTTTGCCGGCAAGCTGTCCTAAAATTGTTAGTGTAGAACTTAATCGCGTAGAGGCAATGGCCAATAGTATTAATACAGAGAAGTCGTTGAAAGCGCTCGATACTGCTGCATTTACAACACAGCACTGGATGCATTTGCTGAGACATCTTGAAGCTGATTCAATAAAAGATTTGATGCCCGAGATGGACAAGGCCTATCAATTGTCGGCCAGTACCAATAGTGAGATTCAATGCGACTGGTATTTGTTGTGCATTTCTGCCGATTATAAAGCGGCTGATCCATATCTGGAAGCCTATCTGATGAGTGTCGGAAGACGCAAGTTCCTAGAGCCACTATATGAGCGTCTGGTATTAACTCCTGAAGGTAAGGAAAAAGCATTGCGTATTTTCAGAAAAGCGTCTGGAGGATACCATGCTGTTTCGCGCAATACTATTAAGGAGATATTGGCTCGTACCACTGTAAAATAAATCTTAACAAAGTGCCGTTAAGAATAAAGATGAAGAAGCAGAGTGTTTTAATTGGGTTAATGGTATTGTTGCTTGCAACTGGATTTACGTTCATGAGCAGAGTGCAGCAACCTAAGCCTGTCAAAAAAACCACTGCTACTACTGGTTCTACTCTGGACGCCTCTGTAAAAAGTATTAAAGCTTCAATAGATAATGCCCGCTACACAGAAGCTGGTACTAATATTAGAAAAGCATTGCAGATGTATCCAGCCAATGCCGAATTGTTAAAGCTTAAGCGACAGTGGGTGTTGGCCGACTACAAAGCACATGTTGTTGCAATGAGCGAGCTGAGTCTGGTGCTCGACCGTAAAACCAATCCTTTAAAATGCGATGCGGGTTTGGTCAGTGCCATATCCGATCAGAAATTACTACAGCGTATTAATTATGTTAGGCGACTGGCAGGGGTGTACGATTCTTGTGTGCTGGATCCGGTGTTGAATAAAAAGGCACAGCAGGCAGCCTATATGATGGAAGCCAATAATCAATTAAGTCACGCGCCCAAAACCTCCTGGAAGTGTTATACCAAAGACGGGGCATTAGCTGCGGGCAGCGGGAACTTATCTTTAGGCTATGGATTTATTGAAGCATTGATGGGGCAGGTTGAAGATGATGGTCCCAATAACGGGGCCGTCGGTCATCGTCGCTGGATACTCAATCCGACTAACAATGTATTCGGTCATGGTAGTACCGACAATGCCATGTGTTTATATGTGTTTGGCAGTAGCAATAAAACTTTACAAAAGACCTTGTTGTTTCCAGATACGCAGTTTGTGGCTTGGCCTGCAGCCGATTATTTTCCAAAGGCATTAGTGCCACAGCGCTGGAGTTTTTCTTACAAAGATGCCGAATTTGATCAGTCAATAGTAACGGTAAATGCAGCAGGAAAGCCTTTAAGAGTAGTTAAAGAAAAGCCAGAGTATGGTTATGCCTTAAACACCCTGGTGTGGCAGATGCCCGCAGCAGTGAATGCTAATGTGGCCTATACCGTTCGGATTAGCAATGTTAAAATTTACAATCCAACAATTTCTAAATATCAGTTTAAGACATTTACTTATACGGTAACACCGGTAAGTGAAGAGTAATTATTTGCGGATCAGCAGAGCCACCGACTCGACGTGATGCGTGTGTGGGAACATATCAACGGCCTGAATTTTCTTCACCGAGTAGTTGTCTGCAAGCAAAGCGATATCGCGCGCCTGAGTCGCGGGATTGCAGCTTACATAGACAATCTTATCTGGCAGAAGTTCATTGATTTTCTGAACCACATCTGGGTGCATACCGTCGCGAGGCGGGTCAGTAATAATCACCTGAGGTTTGCCGTGTTTAGCAATCAGTTCGTCGTTGAGCACCAGTTTCATATCGCCGGCATAGAAAGACGTATTGTCGATGTTGTTCAATACGGCATTTTCTTTGGCATCCAGAATAGCGGCTTCCACATATTCAATTCCTACGACACTTTTGGCGCCTGCAGCAACAAATTGTGCGATTGATCCGGTGCCTGTGTATAGGTCGTAAACGATTTCGTTTCCAGTTAGTCCGGCGAACTCACGCGTTATCTGGTAAAGTCTTAACGCCTGAGCGGCATTGGTCTGGAAGAACGACTGAGGTCTGATTTTAAACTTAAGATTTTCGAGCGATTCGATGAGGTAACCATTGCCTTTGATTGTATGCACTTCGAGATCGGTCCACGAGTCGTTTTTCTTTTCGTTGATGACAAAGCACCATTCGGTCACCATGCTAAGTTGTGGCATTACGGCATTTAGAAGTTCTGTTGCCAGTTCTGGGTTGTTTTCTCCCACAACCAGCACCAGCATCCATTCGCCGGCGGTATTGCAACGCAGCATCAGGTTGCGCAAGAAACCGTGTTGTTCGCGGATATCAAAGAAGGTAATGGCCATTTCGATGGCTTTTTCTTTAATGGTATCGCGTATGGTGTTAGCCGCTTCGGGTGCCAGGTAACATTTCTCGAGGTCGAGCACCTTATCAAACATACCTGGAATATGAAAGCCGAGGGCCGGTAAGCGCTTAGGATTTGCTTTATCGAAATGTTCTTCCCAGGCTTTATTGCTGAACGTAAATTCCAGCTTATTTCGGTAGTGAAAAATGTTGTTGCATCCGAGGATAGGGAGAAACTCTTCGACCTCTACTTTAGCGATTCTTTGCAAATCGTCTTTCACCTGAGTGTCTTTGAAAGCCAGCTGCGATTCGTATTGCACATGCTGCCATTTGCATCCACCGCATTTACCGAAATGCGAGCAGGTAACGGTTGTTCTTATGGGCGAAGACTCAATCAGTTTAACGATTTCACCTTCGGCATAGCTTTTTTTCTGTTTAGTAACTTTGATATCCGCCACATCACCGGGAGCAGCGAAAGGGATGAAGATAACTTTACCCTCGTGCCTGGCAATGGCTTTGCCTTCGGCCGCAGCGGCAGAGATGGCAACAGATTCGAGTAAAAAGGATTTTTGTTTGTATTTTCTGGACAAGACTGTACGACTTCTATTAAATTATTCCTGAATAGATTTGTTCAATACAGCATTGAAAGTAGTGGTATCCATATAGCCAGAATAAGGTTCAATTTTACTTGAATTGCTTAGGTCTTTCCAAACGAAAGTCATTGGGTAGCCTGGGATTCTGCCACCTTTATTAAGGTAGGTTGCAAGTTGATCTGAGTTCATTACTTGTCCGTTGACTGTGTGGTTAGCATTTACTTCAGGGTTGAATTTTACAGCCACGGCGTATTTTTTCATTTTAGTAACGATGCTTTTGTTCTCGTATGTAAGTTTATCCATCACTTTACACCAGTAGCACCAGTCGGTGTAAACATCCACAACAAGCACTTTCTTTTCCTTTTTCGCTTTAGCAAAACCATCGGTCATAGAATACCAGGTAAGTTTTTCTGTATTGGCAGTGGCTGCTGCAGGTGTTTTGTCGTCGTCTTTAGATTTTTTAGCCTTGGTTTTTTTGGCTGCTTTTTTAGTAGGCTTTGGCTGATTTTCGGTGAAAGATGCTGAGCTAATGCCTATTGCCAAAGTTAAGGCAAGTGTGATGAAAATTAATTTACGAAACATAAGATTTCTTTTATACAAAAATAACCAAAAATAGGGCCAAAAAAAAATTCTTTCAAACTCTGTCAAAATTTCGTGGCAATGGTAACAAAATCGGGCAATTTGCGTTATATTTGTCTGACTGATGCCCGACACTCCAAACATATTAACTGACAAACTGGATGAGTTTATACGAAAGTATTACATCAACAGGTTTATTCAGGGTTTGCTCATCAGTGTTGGCGGATTATTAGCGTTTTTTTTAGTTGCAAGTTTACTCGAGTATTTTGCACATTTCGGTAAGGGTTTTCGCAGTTTTCTATTTTTCAGTTATCTGATTTTTGCAACTGTCGTTATAGTTTTTTACTGGGTACTGCCTTTGCTCAAGCGATTCAGGATTGGAAAAGTCATCAGTTACAGTCAGGCTTCTGAGCTGATTGGGCAACATTTTCCGGAGATAAAGGACAAATTGCTCAACACCCTTCAGTTGCAAGAACAGGCAAGTCATTCTGATAACGAACTATTAGTTGCCAGTATCAACCAGCGCATTCAAAAGCTCAGTCCTTTTAGATTTTCTTCGGCCATCGATTTATCTGGTTCAGCTAAACAATACGGCAAGTATACATTATTACCACTCTCGGTTTTAGTTGCTATTCTGATTTTTCAGAGCAGTATGATTACAAAGCCAGCCGAACGCATTATTGGCTACGACAGGCAGTTCGCCAGGGAAGCGCCTTTTGAATTTGTCTTGCGCAACACCAGTTTAAAGACCCTTAAAAATTCTGACTATAAATTTGAGATTGAAGTAAAAGGCAAGCAATTGCCAGCAGTAGTCTATATAGAAATCGATAACCATTTAATCAAGATGGAATCGAGTGGCAAGAATCAGTTTATTTATGAGATGGCTAATCTGACTGCCAGTCATACCTTTAGTTTTACTGATGGCGAATACCATTCTAATACCTATCAATTGGATGTGTTGCCGAATCCTACTCTTGTCAATTTTAAAGTTAATCTGAACTATCCTGCCTACATCAACCGAAAGAATGAATCTTTAAATAATGTGGGAGATTTTACCATTCCTGAAGGCACTCAGGTGGAATGGGTTATTCAGACCAAAGATGTTGAAACAATTCAGTTTGCCTTTGCTGGCGAGCAAGCCCAGGTAAGTCGTCAGGAGGATGTTTTTACGGTGAAGGCCAAGGTGCTGCGACCAGTAAATTACACCATTCAACTTTTAAATAAATACATAGCCAACAAAGATACTATGCACTATGCACTGCAGGTGGTTAGCGACCGTCATCCGGGCATTGCAGCAGAGCAGAAGAAAGATTCTATCAATCCATTTGTAGTGTATTTTTATGGCAAGGCGGATGATGATTATGGTATCAGCAGATTGAATTTTGTGTATCGCAATACCAGCTCTGGTAATGCTCTGAAATATTTACCGGTCAATATTGGTCGCGCAACTGACGAAATTTTCTATTACATGGTCGATCTGAGAGAGCTTGTAAAAGAGGATGGCGCTGAACTGGAATACTACTTTGAGGTA
Organism: Bacteroidota bacterium; assembly: GCA_027490055.1. Taxonomy (GTDB): domain Bacteria; phylum Bacteroidota; class Bacteroidia; order NS11-12g; family UBA955; genus JABMMZ01. The sequence continues at coordinate 33,656 of JAIXYV010000006.1, forward strand.
TGGGACAATGATGCGGTAAATGGCAAGAAATCCAGCAAAAGTCAGGTTTTCAAAATGCAGGCACCTAGTGAGCAGAGTTTGAGAAAGGAAACAGAGAGCGGCAATAAATCTTTGAAGAGCAAGATGGCTCAGATGATGAAAGATCTTGAAACCATGCAGAAGCGCGGCACTGAGTTAAAACGCGAACTGATGGAAAGCAATGAACTGGACTGGCAGCAACAGCAAAAGCTGAAAGAATTTATTGCCGAGCAAAAGAAACTGGAACAAAAGGCGGAAGAACTCAAACAGGAAAATGCAGCACAGAATGAGAAGCAGCAGAACATTGATCCTTTAGATGAGGAGATATTAAAGAAACAACAGGAGTTAGATAAACTCATCAATGCGATCATGACTCCAGAGATGAAAGATCTTGTGAAGAAGCTGGAGGAAATGGTGAAGCAGCAGAATAAAGATGCTATTCAGAATCAGCTTGACAAAATGAAGCTGAATAACGAGGAGATAAAGAAAGAACTCGACCGCAGTCTCGAACAATTTAAGCAACTGGAGTTAGAGAAAAAGATCAATGAGCAAACCGATGCTTTGCAGAAATTAGCGGAGAAACAAAAAGAGCTGGCTCAGAAAACTCAGGACAAAACAGAGACAAAAGAAGCATTGAAGCAGCAGCAAGATGAACTGAATAAGCAGTTTGACGAGTTAAAGAAAGAGATAAAAGCCACCGAAGAAAAGAACAAAGATTTGGAAACACCTCTCAACATGGAGAGCACTGAGAAAGACCAGCAGGAAATTGATCAGAACATGGATGAGAGTTCTGAGAACATAGAAAAGAAGCAAAACAAGAAAGCAGGGGAGTCTCAGAAGAAAGCAGCGGATAAAATGGAGGAGATGGCTGCAAAGATGAAAAAGTCGCTCGAGCAAGCTCAGCAGGAGCAAGAAGAAGAGGATTATTATACCCTAAGGCAAATACTGGAAAATCTGATAGAGTTAAGTGTTCAACAGGAAGCTTTGATGGATCAGATGAAAGACAACCGTTATTACAGTCCGAAATACGTCGAATTAAGCGCCAGGCAGCAGAAGTTGAAGGAGAGCGCTAAGATGGTGGAGGATTCGTTGCTGGCCTTAAGTAAAAGACAAATTCACATCAAGAGTTTTGTCAATAAAGAGATTGGCAATGTCAATTACCACATGAATCAGGCGATTGAGGATTTTAGTAAGGTGATTGTGTCGCGCGGACTGAGTAATCAGCAATATGTTATGACAGGTTTAAACAATCTGGCATTGATGCTTAGTGAGTCGTTGAAGAACATGCAGGAAAGCATGAAGGATAAGAAGAAAGATGGCAATTCTCAGTGCAAGAACCCTGGAAAGAAAAAGGGCAAATCTGGCAATGAGGGCAAGCAGAAAAAGATGGGTGGCATGAAGCAGATGCAGCACGAGCTGAGCAAACAGCTTCAGCAGATGAAAGACGGCAAGCAGCAGCAGGGCAAAAATCCGAATAGCGAGCAGTTTGCCCGAATAGCAGCAAAACAAGAGGCTTTACGCAGGGAAATAGAACGCCTGCAGAAAGAATTGAAAGAACAAGGCAAACCTGGTTCCTTAGGGGATTTAGAAAAAACCAAACAACTAATGGAGCAGCAGGAGAAAGATTTAGTGAATAAACAGATTACGCCAGAGACCATGCGCCGCATGAAGGAAATCGAAACCAGAATGCTGGAACACGAGAAGGCAGAGATGGAACAGGACATGGACGATCAGCGTGAGGCCGAGCAAGCCAAAGAAGTAGAGAAGGAAATGCCGCCAGCTATCAAAGCTTATCTGGAAAAGAAGGCCAAAGAGATGGAGTTACTGCGCAGTGTGCCTAACGAACTTTCTCCATATTATAAAGACAGAGTAAGGGTATATTTTCAGAAGCTGGGTAATGTCTGATCGGTTTAGAATATTGTGTTTAGAAACCTCTGCACAGATATGTTCAGTGTCGGTGGTAACAGAGTCTGGTGAGTTTCATTCAGTGTCTGATGCCATACAAAATCACGCCGAAGTATTAATGCGCCTGATACAAGACTGTCTTGACAAGTCGGGTACAGGCATGAAGGATATCTCAGCCATCGCCATCAGTGATGGTCCGGGTTCGTATACCGGACTGCGCATAGGCAGCAGCACAGCCAAGGGATTGTGTTATGCATTGCAGGTCCCATTAATTAAAGTGAGTACTCTCGGAGCTTTAGCGCAAGCGGCCTTAAGTCATACAGAAAAAACGATTATTTGGCCGATGATAGACGCCCGGAGGATGGAAGTCTACCATGGCATCTATAACAGAGCATTGGAGCCGTTACAAGCTATTAATAACGGCATCATCGATCAGGAGGGATTTGTGCCGAACTGGCTAAGACTAGAGGCAACGATAATTTGTGGGGATGGTGGCGAGAAAGCAGCGAAATATCTGGGACTGCCATTTCTTTCATTGGCTCCCAGTTCAGCCTATTTATGTTCTTTAGCGACAGAGGCTTGGCATCAGAAGGATTTCGTTGATGCAGTCAGTTACGAACCATTTTATTTAAAGCAAGCTAATATAACTGTAGCGAAGTAAGGGATGACCTTTCAGGTCATACACCTTCCAGGAAATACACCTTCCAGGGTCGGAGGCTTTTTAGGAAATACACCTTCCAGGATCGGAGACCTGGAAGGTGTGTGTGTGCAAAAAAAAAGCCTTCCGATTTTCGGAAGGCTTTTTTAGAATATGATGAATTCAATTATTGAATTTTCAGTTCGATGGTGTTTTTAGATTCGGTACCAGCGTTGTAGTTGGTAACGATTCTGTCGCGAGAGATACCGAATTTTTCAGTTAAGAATTTAACGATTTCATCCATGCAACGGGTGTTGGTAGCAGCGTTGTATTTAGAGCTCTTACCAGCTGGGCCATTGATTACTAATTTCTTGTCTGGGCATTGCTTCATTTTGTCAACTACCTGGTACAACATCGCTTTAACTTCTTTAGTTAAGCAGTTGCTGCTGATAGAGATTGGAGGGAAAGCAACGTTATCACAGCTGCAGCATAATTTGATTTCAACACCGTTAGCATCTACTAAAGCACCTGGAGAAGAGTTTAATTCTCTGTCTCTGTGATCAGGGATGTTATCGCCATCGCTATCAATAGCAGCACCAGTTACAGGGTCAACAGTAGCACCTTTATCAGTGAAAGGCTCCTGATCTTGACAATCTGGAACACCGTCCATGTCAGAGTCAACCGCCATACCGTTACCGTATACCATACAAGAGTCTGGAGTTTTGTTATCTTGGTCGAAGCAATTAGACACGTGGTCTTTGTCGTCATCAACACCTAAACAATCTGTTTTCTTTTTAACATCAGCCATCTGGTCGTAGATAGATTCAACCGGACTTAACCAATCGTAGTGTTGAGCGTTTTTAGCACCGAATTTGTAACCAATGCTTGCACGGATGAAAGCATAAGAATCAAACCATCTGTTTTGCCAGATTGCAGTGTTGTATACATCAACATCATCACTTCTTAACCAGGTGTGACGGTATTCTAAACCTAAGTCAAATTTAGTACTTAAGTAATGTTTTAAACCGATACCGTAAGGGATCATGAATTTTCTGTCCTGGAACTCTTCAGTTACTTCTTTACCTAAGTTTGGATTTGGAGTACCAGTACCGAAGTATGAAGTTAAGTAGTAGTCACCTAAGAATAATCTTTGGTCTACGAAAGTAGCTTTAGATTTGAAGGTGGTCTGACCAATACCAGCATACAGGTACATTTGAGTTTTACGTAAAGGACGCAGGAAAGAGATGTTACCTAATGTAAAATGACCTTGTACACTCCACTCTTGAACCATGCTGGTAAATCTGAAATTGTCTTTGAATAGAGTCGGGTTTTGTAAATCCCTTTGGCCTCTTAATTTACCATAGTTAAATTCACCTCTCAAAGCAAAAGTCTGAGAAACTGAGTATTTTACGAATGGAGAAACCGCCCAACCTAATTGTTTCTTGTCAGCATCACCATTGAATAATGATGTACCAGCCATTAAACCAACTGTGAACTTCTTTGCTCTTCTGTCCATATAGTACGCAGAGTGCAAGCTTTGACCAGAATCGGTTTGTTTGCCTTCCACCCATTTGGTTTTAGCGTGCGGGTGGCGCTTCCAAGTAGAATCTTGAGAGGCAGTGTTAGCAAATGCTGATACTGTGACCAGGCATAAGCTTAAAATTGTCATTTTGAGTATTTTCATTTTGAAATGATTTTTCAACTTAATTGCCGCAAAAATACACATTCTTTGCACAAAAAACAATGGAATTCTGTAAAAAATTAACTGACTTGGGTTAGTTTCACTAATTAACTAACAATAAATCAATTAATTAAAGTGAAGTAACATGCCCAAAAGAATTGTTTAAGTTTAGGCCATTTTTTACACTAAAGACGACATCTCGGTGCTTTATCAACATTTCCAGAGAATCGACCTTTCGCTCTTGTATATTATTGAGGCTAAATAAATTGTCTTTGATGTCCTGTAGTTTTTCGAAAACTTGAGCATGACTGGCAATGGCTGCCTCTCTGATCTGTTTGTCAATATTTTTCAGGTGCTTTTCGTAAATTTTTCCAGCTTCAACCAGGCTTTTTAATTCACTACTAACTGTCTGTGCAGTAATGCCTTGAATGGTAGTTCGAAGCTCGTTAAAGGCCGCAATTTCACCCTCCAGGTTGGGGACATTGTCAGCGACTAAACCCAGTAATTCTTCGCGACCCTTACTTGTTAACAATTGGAGGGGTGAGATATTACGTTTTTCAAGCCATTGGAGGGTTTTTAATGGACTTATCCACACACTTGGTCGCAGAATTAACTTTGGATGACTTATGTTGTTGTTAGTCATCACTTTATGTAACTGTATCCAATAGGTGATTTCTGCGTTTCCGCCGATGTAGGCAATATTGGGCAAAATGCACTCCTGATACAAAGGGCGCATCATGGCGTTAGGACTAAACCTTTCGGGATGTGCTTCAATTAGTTCGCTGATCTCTGATTCCGGACAAATTTCGCGCCCATTCAGGGTTTTGTATACGCCGTTTTCTTTGATGATTCGTTGTCGACTGCCTTCGAAAAGATAGAAAAAATTGATGTCCCTGGCATTCAGTTGAGTGCTGAATCCTTTGTCTTCCATCATTTTTCCGGTTTCGTTAAAAGCTTTGATATTGTCTTGCTCTATCAGGTCTTTTTTAATGACCGGAATGAAATTGCGCTTTAGCTCTGCCTGATCGCCATTCACGCAGATGACGCCATACTGTCCCATAAAAGCATTGACAATTCGGATGGTGGCCTCACTCAAATTTTCAGAACTGGCATAGATGGCTTCAAATTCGGATAAGAGTTTTACCTGTTCATCGTTGAGATTCACTGAAGCACTAATCTGTTCGATGACTTCTTTAACGGTATCGGTTTTTAATCTTCCACAGGCATCGCCAGGACTGGCATTCCAGGTAAAAGTCTGGTTAAACACCTTGGTGTTTTTGATCTCATCGAAATCATGGTCCTCAGAAGCAGGCCAGTAAACAGGCACAAAGTTTTTGTCAGGATATTTAGCGGCTAGTTCATTGCAAAAGTCTACCAATGACAGAATTTTATAAATCACAAAAGCTGGCCCAAAAAACAGGTGAAGCTGCTGACCAGTGGTAAGGGTAAAGGTATTGGCTTGTCTTAGTTTCTGGATATTCTCCCATACCCTGGCATCGACATGTTCTTTGTTGGCAATGGCCTGGTACTGGGTCTGTAAATTATCGCAGAGTATGGTTCTGGCTGATTCGGGGAAAGCCATTTTGCCTTCTATCGCTTTGTCGAAGCTGTAATAGGCATGGTTGTCGCCGAGCAAATTTTTTAGATGTTCATTGCCATCTACAAATGCTTTTGTAGTGGCCGATAGCATGCCCGTTTCAGACAGTTTAAAGTTCATTATGATAGTTTACCCATCAGGTCGAACGACTCGGCCTCGGTGACTACAATATTCGCGAAATCTCCTAACCTTACAAAATTTTCTGAAGCATTTACCAGCACTTCATTATCCACTTCAGGAGAGTCGGCTTCGGTTCTGCCAACAAAGTAATTCCCTTCTTTTCTGTCGAACAATACTTTGAAGGTCTTTCCTACTTTTTCGAGGTTTTTCTTTATGGATATTTCTTCCTGAAGGGCCATTAATTCAGCGGCTCTTGCTTGTTTTACTTCTGCAGGAATATCGTCTTCTAAAGTATGAGCGTGAGTGTTCTCCTCGTGAGAGTAAGTAAACACACCTAGGCGATCGAATTCAAAATCTTTCACAAACTGTTTCAGGTCTTCGAAATCGGCTTCGGTTTCGCCGGGGTGACCAACCAAAATAGTGGTACGCAGCGTAATGCCAGGAACTTTTTCGCGAATGGTGTTCAACAGTTCGTAAGTGCGGCGCTTGGTAATTCCACGGCGCATAATTTTAAGCACATTGTCTGAGATATGTTGAACAGGAATATCAAGGTACTTGCAGATATTGGCTTTTTCGGCCATTACCGGCAGGATGTCTTCAGGGAATTGAGAAGGGTAGGCGTAGTGTAGGCGGATCCATTCCAAACCTTTAACTTCAGAAAGCTGTTCAAGTAAATCCTTTAAACGTCTTTCTCCGTAGAGGTCGAGACCGTAATACGTGCTATCCTGGGCAATCAGCATGATTTCTTTGGTGCCGTTCTTTACCAGATTTTCGGCTTCCAAAACAATCTGTTCGATCGACTTGCTGACGTGTTTACCGCGCATCAAAGGGATGGCACAAAACGAGCAGGGGCGGTTACAGCCTTCGCTGATTTTTAGGTAAGCATAGTGCTGAGGCGTAGTGGTTAAACGCTCGCCAATCAGTTCGTGTTTATAGTCGGCGCCCAGTGTTTTCAGCAGATTGGGCAATTCGAGCGTACCGAAATAGGCATCCACTTGTGGAATTTCTTCTTCCAGTTCGTCTTTATAGCGGTGCGACAGACAGCCTGTCACATAGAGTTTGTCAATTCTGCCAGCTTCTTTTTCGCCTACATATTGCAGGATAGTATCGATGCTTTCTTGTTTAGCATTATCAATAAAACCGCAGGTATTTACAACAATAATATTGGCGTCGTTTTTTTCGGATTCGTGGGTCGCCGCCATGTCATTACCTTTCAGCTGACTGAGTAATACCTCGCTATCCACCAGGTTTTTGCTGCAACCAAGTGTAACGATGTTGATTTTGTTGGGTTTAATAGATTTTGTCCGCATGTTTATACTTCAAACAAAGAGTTTACAAACTCGACAGGTTTAAATAATTTGATATCGTTGATGCCTTCGCCTACGCCGATATACCTTACCGGAATTTTAAACTGATCGCTAACACCGATGACCACACCACCTTTAGCGGTACCATCGAGTTTGGTGAGGGCCAGAGAGCTGACTTCGGTAGCGGCGGTAAAATGTTTGGCTTGTTCGAAAGCATTCTGACCAGTAGACGCGTCGAGTACCAGCATCACGTCGTTGGGCGCGGTTTCAATCACCTTGCTCATCACACGTTTGATTTTACTCAACTCGTTCATGAGGTTTACTTTATTGTGGAGGCGACCGGCGGTATCGATGATGACGATATCGTAGTTTTCGTTTTTAGCTTTGGTAATGGCATCAAACGCCACGGCAGAGGGGTCGGTATTCATGCCATGCGAGATGATATCGCAGTTAACACGCTGACTCCAGATGGTAAGTTGATCGACTGCACCGGCTCTGAAGGTATCGCCTGCTGCCAGTAGTACTTTTTTGCCATGTTGTTTAAACTGATTGGCCAGTTTGCCGATGGTAGTGGTTTTGCCGACACCATTGACACCAACCACCATAAGAACATAGGGTTTAGAAACACCATTAAGATCGAAGTCGACATCCGGTGTTTTTTTATTTTCGGTTAGCAAGAGACTGATTTCGTCTCTTAGCAGGAGGTGAAGTTCGTTAGAGTTAACATATTTGTCGCGTTTTACACGTTCTTCAACACGTTCAATAATTTTGATGGTAGTATTAATACCGACATCGCTGCTTACTAGTATTTCTTCCAGTTCGTCGAGGAAAGAAGCATCGATGGTAGATTTGCCTGCGAGGGCTTTAGAGAGTTTTCCAAAGAAAGACTCTTTGGTTTTTTCGAGCCCTTTTTCGGGCTCAACAGGTTTTACGCTGTTTTTATCCTTTTTGAAAAAATCAAAAATTGACATTGTGTAAGTATAAATCTTATTGAACAAAAAAGCCCCCGTTTCCGGAGGCTGTTTTCCTTTTTAATTTCTTTTATTTGAAATAAGTTTTAGCATCTTCTCCGCTAATGATCTCTTCTTTGAAAGAGTATGCACCGTTTTTTGATTTAACGGCTTTGAACACTTTAACGAAGTCCTTGCCTTCTCCTTCTTTTTTCAGGGTTGCAACTACCTTTTTAGCCATGGTCTGTTATTATTTAATTTCTTTGTGGATGGTTACTTTTTTCATGAAAGGATTGTATTTTTTCAATTCAATTCTTTCAGTTGTATTTTTCTTGTTTTTGGTAGTAATGTATCTGCTCATGCCTGGAACATCACTGTTCTTCTGCTCTGTACATTCCAAAATAACTTGTATGCGATTACCTTTCTTTGCCATGTTGTTCTTGGATTAAATGGTTCCTTTTTTGAATACTCTGTTTAACGCTTCAGTAATACCAATCTTGTTGATAGTTCTGATGGCTGAAGTGGAAACTTTCAAAGTGATCCATTCACCTGTTTCTGGGATATAGAACCTCTTCTCCTGCAAATTGGCGTAGAATCTACGCTTGGTTTTGCGGTTGGAGTGAGAAACATTGTTTCCTTTCAATGCCTTTTTACCGGTTAGGTCACAAACTCTTGCCATGATTTTAAAAATTGGGAGTGCAAAGGTAGGGATTTAATTCCCAAATATCCAAATTTTTTTGAATATTTTGTTTGCTGATGAGATTTTTATCCCCCTGATTTTGCAAAGTGTGTAATTTTAAGGAATGGGTAAATTCTATAAAAACCTCTTGTCATATCCTGCCCGCATTTTTCTGAATGCCTTTATTAACGCCATTCGTAGAGCAAATAGGGTCTTTGCATGACTCTGTATTTGTCGAGACCACTCTGCCACGATTGCTTAATTTCGAGGGCGGATTTGCCTTCTAAAATTTGTTTTTTTAATTGTGCTGTTCCAGCCAGTTTTTCGAAGAAATCGTTAAAAAACTGGGGCTTATTTTTACTTAACCTGTACGACATGATCAACCAGTTGAGGTTTATTTCGGCTTCTGAGCGGGCTTTTTTGTACCCATAATCGGTCAGGTCAAAACCCGTGCAAGGCAGTCCCAGCGACTTCGGTTTTTCGGCCACGCCTTTGATGCTGATGGGCGTAAAATTGAAATTTCCCCAATCCATAGCCGGCGATCCGAAACACTGATAAGGCTTTTCTGTACCCTGTCCCATGCTCATGGTAGTGCCTTCGAACAGGCCCAGAGAGGCATATAAATAGATGGCACTCTGAGTTTGCAGGTTCGGCGATGGCTTTACTGGTAAAATGTATTCGGTGCCATGGGTGTAGTTTTTACAGGTGATGACACTCAATTCGCATTTGAGCTTCTTGTTCAGCCAGCCTTCGCCGTTGATCATGCCCGCCAATTCGCCTACTGTGCAGCCGTGTACTAAAGGAATAGGGTGCATGCCCACAAAGCTTCTATAGGCAGTATCCAATATCGGTCCGTCAATAAAATGCCCGTTGGGATTTGGACGATCAAGTACCATAAATGGAATTTTTAGTTCGGCACAGGTTTCCATCACATAGTGCATCGTACTGATATAGGTGTAGTATCTGATGCCCACATCCTGAATATCAAACACCACTTGTTGAATGTCTTTTAGATCGTCGTGTGTAGGCTTTTTGTGACTGCCATACAAGGAGATAATTTTAATGCCTGTTTTATCGTCTTTGCCATTGCTAACAGTGGTGCCAGCGCTGACATTGCCTCTGAAACCATGTTCAGGGGCAAAAATGCAATGGATATCGATACCTAGTTTTAGCAAGGAGTCTACCAAATGGGTATTGCCAATTTTGCTGGTCTGGTTGACCACCAGTGCTACTTTCTTGCCTTTAAGGGCTGGCAGATAGGTGCTGGTTTGTTCGGCGCCGGTAATCACCGCCGAATGCAGTATCAGTGGACAAAGTAGTAATAACAGACCAAAGTGTTTTCCCGGAAACGTCATCTTGCAATGATACTGATATTTTGTAAAACCTGTTTTTGTAAGTATCAACAAAAAAGCCGCGACTGTCGGGTCGCGGCTTTTTTGAGAATTATATTAGATATTAGTAATCGAGGTTGCCGTAGTCGAGTTTTTCACCTTTTAATTTAAGGATCAGTCTCAGAACTATTACCAGGAACGGCACATACGCCAATACTTTAGGCAAATCGAAGTGGTTTAGTACTATCATTGATTTGCGTTTTAAGCGTTCAGTAATCAGGTACATTGAAGGGATAAGCAACAAAGTCAGTATAGTAGCAAACAATAAACCGAAGATCATGGTCCAGCTTAGCGGACCGAAGAAAGCGACGCTATCGCCACCAAAGAAGATCTGCGGATCGCCATGAGAGAACAAGGTTTCGAAGTTGATGTTTAAACCGATGGCAAGTGGAATCAAACCAAGGATAGCTGCAGCGGCGGTTAAGATAACTGGCGTCATACGCGTGCGACCGGCTTCAACGGTTGCTTCGTAGAGCGACATGCCACCTTCTCTGGAGAGTTCGGCAAACTCTACCAGCAAGATACCGTTTCTTACCACGATACCCCCGAGGGCCACAATACCGATACCAGTCATTACTATACTCATTTCCATCTTAAAGATCGCAACACCCAGAATTACACCGATGATACTGAAAACAATTTCAGATAGAATAATGATAGGTTTTCCGATGGAGTTAAACAGACCAACCAATACTAACAGCATTAAACCAATGGCTGTTAACATGGCATTGCCGAGGAAACTCATAGTTTCTTCCTGTTCTGCCTGGTCGCCAGAGAATTTAATTTGCACATCACCAGTTGGGGTATAATTTTCCATTTTAGCCTGTACATTGGCAACCACTTCATTCGGGTTAAAGCCTTCTTTCACATCAGAAGAAAGGGTGATAACACGTTTGTTGTTTTTGCGTTTGATGCCGGCATAGGTATAGTCGTAGCGAATATCGCAGACAGAGGAGATAGGTACGCTTCTCACCATACCACCCATATTCATATCTCTGTAAGTGATTTTTAAGTTACGGATGGTTTCGATGTCCATACGCTGATCGGCTGCATATCTTAACTGAATAGGATATTCGTCGTCGACATCTCTGAACTTAGACGCTTCAGCGCCATAAACAGCGCCTCTGATTTCCATGGCCAGTTGTGCGGTAGATATACCTTCTCTCAGGGCTCTTTCGCGGTCGATATCGAAAACAATTTCAGGTTTGTTGCTCACGAAGTCAGACTTCAGATTGGCAATACCATCAATTTTAGAATCGGTGATAAACTTTTTAAGTTTATTGGCATTTACAATTAACTCATCGAAGTCTTCACCAATAATTTCAACACTAACAGGTTTTGGTGTTGGCGGTCCGCTTTGCTCTTTGTTGACGATGATTTCAGCAGCTGGTATATCCCAGTTAATCGCTTGTAATTTTCTGAGGTATTCGTTGGTGTTTTCGCCGTTGCGTTTCGAGAATTCAACGAAGGCAATCGCAATTTTACCTTTGTTAGGATAGGCGTTTTGGTCACCATCCTGAGGGTCGGTAACACCGATAGTAACGTTACTAATCATAGATTCAACAATCGGATTGTCTTTACCTAAAACGGTATATACTTTAGCTTCCACCTTACGCATCACCTGATCAGTAACAGCGGGGTCGGTACCTTCTGGTAATTTTACATACACATACAAGTTACTAGGTTCGCCACCTGGGAAGAACACCACTTGCGGTCCGCGTGCTATGAAGAAGAAAATTGAGAATACAAAGGTTAGCAATACATAGAACAGTGGGCGCCAAGGTTTGCGCAGGCACCATTCCAGAATTACAGAGTACCATCTGATGAAGCCTGGCCAGGCTTTTTCTTGCCAGTAGTCGATTACTTTATATAACCACAATCTGTTAAGGAGCATGAAGGCTGCCAGGAATACTACGAAGTTACCGATACCGAAATTGCCAGAGATATAAGAAATAATAGCAACAACAGCATATAGTGCTAAACGCAGACCGGTTTTACGGGTAATTTTACCATGGGCTTTATTTTCTTCTTCTTTGGTTTTCATAAAATCAACGGCAAAAACCGGGTTGATGATATAAGCCACAAATAGAGAAGCCAATAGAGATATAATGAGGGTTACCGGCAGGAAGTACATAAACTTACCGATGATACCACCCCAGAAGGCGAGTGGAATAAAAGGGGCCAGTGTGGTGATGGTACCAGAGAGTACCGGCATAAACACTTCGCCAACGGCCATTTTAGCGGCAGTTTTAATATCGCGTTTACCATCGCCAAAGAGACGGTGGGTATTTTCGATTACCACAATGGCATCGTCTACCACAATTCCTAATGCGAGGATGAACGAGAAGAGTACGATCATGTTAAATGAGAAGTCGATGCTAGGCATTACCAGGAAGGCAATGAACATGGACAATGGTACAGATAGTGCAACGAACAGGGCGTTTGTTACACCCATAAAGAACATCAATACGATGGTCACCAAAATGAAACCAATGATAATAGTATTGATCAGGTCGTGCAACATGGTTTTAGTTTTCTGACTCTGATCGCCGCTCACGGTGATATCAAGACCATCAGGGAATTCGTCGGCCTTCGTTTCTTTGATGATCTCTTTAATTTTATCAGAGGCATCAATCAAGTTTTCGCCAGAGCGTTTGATGATGTTGAGGGTAATAACGTTTTTGCCTTTAGAGCTCGAGTAACTTTCTTTTTCTTTGAAGCCATCTACAACAGTTGCGAAGTCGCGTACAAACAATTTAGCACCTGTTTGAGAGGTTACCACTATGTTTTCGATTTCTTTAGGGTTCTGGAATTCGCTTTTTATGCTCAGGGTAGGTTTCATGCCATTGATAGGCACATTACCACCTGTGATGGTAAGGTTTTCATTAGCAATAGCTCTTTGGATATCACCGATGCTGAGGTTAGCGGCTTGTAATTTATAGGCATCAATATTCACCTGGATTTCTCTTTCGAGGGCACCTACAATTTTAACTTCGTTGATTTCTGATAAACCTTCGATACGATCACTCAGGTCGTCGGCGTATTTTTTCAACTGATTAAGGTTGTACTGACCGGCCACGTTGATGTACATGATCGGAATTTCGGAGAAAGCAATCTCTTTGATCATTGGCTCACGAGTAAGCGTTGCAGGCATATCGCCACGTGCTTCGTCAACCGCATCTTTTACTTTTTGTTTGGCCTCTGACACTTCCACATCGGTATGAAACTCGACCACAATCACAGAGATATCCTGCATAGAGGTAGAGTTAAATTTCTTAACACCCGAAATCGCTTTCAGACGTTTTTCGATGGGTTTGGTGATGGTGTTTTCTATATTGGTAGGAGAGTTACCACCATTAACAGTACTGATATAGATAGTAGGAACAGTAATGTCTGGGAAGTTCTCTTTCGGCAGCGATTGGTACGCCATGATACCAGCGAAGGAGATGATAATCGTAATCAGATAAATCGTGATTTTATTATCAATGGCCCAGCTGGAGGGTTTAAATTCTTTAAATTTGTCTAACATAAACTTATTAATATAAATGGTCAGTTAAGTTGACTATTTCTGTTCAGTTGTTTTGGTTTTTACTTTGTCGCCGGCGTTGATCAGGTCGTAACCTTCGGTGATCACTTTATCGCCTTCTATCAGGCCACTGCTCAATTCTGCCATGCCGTTGTATTCTTTCAGGATACTAACAGTTTTCTTAACGGCCACTCCTGCTTCTTCAACTAGTACAAACGATTCGTTGCCATCTTTCTGAATGAATTTAACAGGGATGATGATAACAGGTTTGCTCGACTGGTAGTCGTTGATCTTCAATTTAGCGACCATGTTAGGGTGGTATTTAGAACCTGAAGGAAGCAGTATTTCTACAGCGAAGGTTCTGGTCATCGGATTGATGGCTCTCGCTGCATAATTGATTTTACCTGTAATTGAGTCGTTGATATCAGGGAAATAAATTTGGACGGTATTGCCAGTTTTAACTCTTGAAGAGTAGGTTTCAGCCAGGTCGGCTTCCACTTTAAGGTTGTTAAAGTTTACGACATTGATAGCACCCATACCTGGAGCCACCATTTGAGCGATTTTAATATTAACAGCGTCTACAGTACCATTGATAGGAGAGATGATTTTGCTCATGCGCACCTGTTCGTTCATGGCGCTCATTTTTTTCTCTAAACTTTCTTTGGTGGTTTTAGCTTGCAGGAATTGCATTTCTGTGCCGATATTTTGTTTCCAAAGGTTTTGCTGTTTAGTAAAGGCTTGTTTAGCCAGAGATAGGTTAGTTTCCAAATCAGAGATTTGCTGCATTAAGGCATTAATGTCTGTTTCGGCAAGTACCTGACCTTTGCTCACCTGGTCGCCAGCTTTTACATTGATTCTGGTAATTACGCCCGGCATTTGAGTAGAGAGAGCAACACTTTCGTCGGCGTCAACACGACCCTGGATATCGATATAGGTTTTGAAGATATCTGCTTTCACTGGCATAACGGCGATTTCGAGGTCTTCATCCGCTTTTTTGCTGGTGTCTAATTTAGCGATTTCAGCTTCAAGGGCTTTGATTTTACCTTGTACTGTTTTTTCTTCCTGTTTTAGTTTTTCCAGTTCTTTTTTCTTTTGATCAAGAGTACTGTTGTCACCGCAGGCTACTAGTATGAGTGCGGCGATTGCGATATTGAATATGGTTTTCATTTTTTTGAAAATTGAAGGGATAATATTATAATTTGATGGTTTGTCCAGATGCTACTATGTAATCGAGTTTAGCAACCAGTAAGTCGTAAACAGCGCTTAAGTAATTGGTTTGAGTGGTTTTTAAGTCCTGGTTGGCAGTAATAAGTTCTAGGTTGCTGCCGATACCTTCGTTGTATTTGATGGTAGTAACATTAAGAATACGGGTTGCCAGGTTGAGGTTTTCTTTTTGTTGCTCAACATATTCGAGGGCTCTCATGTATTTCAGTTTATTCTGCATCACTTCAAGAGAGATCAGGTTTTCTACTTTGTTAATGGTGTATTCAGTTTTAATCTGCTCTATTTTGGCTTTTTGAATTTTAGCATCATTGCCAAAGCCTGAAAAGATAGGTACGTTCATTTGCAAAGCGATAAATGAGTTAGAGAACCAATTTTCTCTTGAGTAATTGATTGACTCGCCAAAATTACTTTGCTGATAGGTGAAGGCACCTGCCAGGTTAGGGTATTTTCCGAACTGGTATCTTTTTACGTTGAGTTTGCTCAGTACCAGTTGCTGTTGCAGAACCTGATAGTCTGTGCGCGCCGCCAGATTAACATTACCGGTAGTGTCGATGCCTGTAAAACGGCTATTGAGTTCGGTGATATTATCCGTTAACTTGATAGGGGTTGTTTGGTCGAGACCGATCTTCACTTTTAATGCACCCAGTAGAATCTGGTATTGATCGTAAAGTTTTTGGCGACTGATTTGAAGGTTGTTCAGTTGCAATTGCAGGCGGTCTACATCCAAGGCTTCAGAGAAACCTTCTTTGTTAAGGGCTTTCACCTGTTCGAAGGTTTTGTTGAGTGTGTTGTAGGTTGCGTTAATCAAAGAAATATTTTCTTTTGTTATAAGGCACAGAAAATAGGTTTTGGTAACATCAATTTTAATATCGGTTTCGGTTTTACTGGCAATCTTTTTAGACATATCGGTAAACTGTTTGGCCGATTTAAGTCCGAGGAAATAGGTGCCATCCAGCATCAGCCAGCTCACATTTAGAGAAGCTTGTGTGGTATAGGTATTACCAACTCTGATAGGCGTTCCTACACCATTGATCGGGAATACGAATACCTGTTTTTCTAAAGCGTCCTGAAATGCTACAGTACCTCTCACCTGTGGGATACCAATAGAGGTAACTTCTTTAACGGTTTGCCTGGCGATGGCGATGTCGGCATAAGCATTTTTGACATCGGCGTTGTTGGCCATGGCAAAGTCGATAGCCTGCACAATGTTAAAGCTCATGGTATCAGCTGCCTTGTTTTGCGCGTAGCCATTGCCAAAGGTAAAGATACCGATTGCGGCCAGGATAAACAGTCTGCCATTTGCATACATTGTCTTTTTTCTGTCGTTTGAAATAGTATGGGAATGCATGTTTTTTGAAAGTTCTATTGTAATTGAAATGTGGATGTAGGTTTAAATTCTTTTAAAAACTGAAGGCCTTTTGGTGTGCAAATGGCATTCATGTGGTAGTCGATTAAGTAGTTGTATTTTTCACCGAAACTCAGGTTGGATAAGGCTTGTAAGCTGGTGTCCAGGCAGGCTTCTACCAGTACCATATAGAAACCGGTGGTGACGCCAATATTGATGTCGCTGCGGTAGATGCCCTGATTAATGCCGAGTTGAATATTGTCGATGAGTTCTTTAACAATTGTGTTTTCGCGGTGCTCGGTAAACATCTGATAGGTTTCGGCATGGTATTTTTTCAGATCGAACAGCAAACTCTGATTCATTTCTTTGTGCATGCTGATCATCATATCGGCAATTTTCAGGATCTGTAAAATGGCATTTTCTTCAGACTGTATTACTTTCTGGCAAAGCACATCCATGGTCTGCACATGCAGAATGATGGTTTTCTTCACCAGGTCGTCTTTGTCGGTCACATACTGATAAATAGTTTTTTTGGAGATGCCCAGATCCTTTGCCACATCATCCATAGTGATGCTTTTTATGCCGTATCGCATAAAGAGTTTTTCGCTGGCTGCGCAAATTTTGTCTAACATGGGTTTTATCGGCCGCGAAATAACACCAAAAACTTTGGAAACAAAAATAATCTTCAAAGTTTCCGACGAAGTCCGACGAAAATTTAATTTTATCGGTTAAATGGCGTAAATGTTTATAAATTAGTAGCATTAAATTAAACAAATGACAATGTTATAAGACATTTAATGGAAAGTAAAAAAACGGGATTTGTCGTTTTTGGGGTATATGTCTTTAAATTGTGTATATGTCCTTTTAGAGTCGAAATGGATAATACTTATAATTGCATAGAAGAAAACGCAATGACACCTTCACTGACCAAAGCCATCAGAGTTAAAGTTAAATCCTCATTCAGCGAATTGCAGAGCAATATCGATTTGAACGAGTTCTTCTTTACCTATCATATTCAGATAGAGAACTGCAGCGATCAAACCGTTCAGCTCTTATCTCGCCGTTGGTTGATAAAAGACAGCAATGGACAGAACCGTATGGTAGAGGGCGAAGGGGTAGTGGGCGAGCAGCCGATTCTTGGTCCGGGCCAGGTCTACGAATACTACTCAGGTTGTCTTCTAAAAACAGGTTTCGGTAAGATGAAGGGCATGTATATGTTCCAGACCCTTCCAGAGTTTGAGCCTTTCGAAGTAGAGATTCCGGCCTTTAATCTTGTGCTGCCCTGGGTGCTTAATTAAGCCAGGCATTTTTGTATCTTTGCCCTATGAAATTGAAGCTTTTGTTTTGCCTTTCTTTATTGGCATTGGCCTGTAATAATTCAGATAAAAACGGACAGAATACAGTAAGTGGTTCGGATACATTGCAGGCTGAGAAGCCTAAAGTGACTGCTACTTTCAACGAAGACAGTGCCTATTGGTATGTTAAACAACAAGTTGATTTCGGTCCGCGTATGCCAGGCAGTAAAGGCTACAACCAGTGCTACAAATTTCTGGTAACCCATTTCAAGCAATTAGCGGACACCTTATACTTACAGAGTTCGACGGCACAGACCTACGATAAAAAAACCATTCCGGTTCAGAACATCATCGCTTCCTTTAATCCCAAAGCAGAGCGACGCATTTTGTTGTGTGCTCACTGGGATACCAGACCATTTGCCGATCAGGACGATGTCGATCAAGATAAACCAATTCTTGGAGCCAACGATGGTGCCAGTGGGGTTGGCGTATTAATGGAGGTTGCTGCTCAGCTAAGGAAAAAGCCTTTGGATATTGGTATTGATATCATCTTGTTTGATGCCGAAGACTGGGGCGATAATTCTGGTCAGGTTGAAAACAGTTTTTGTTTAGGTTCGCAGTATTGGGGCAATAATCTTCATGTGCCGCATTACAAAGCCGACTTTGGTATTTTACTCGATATGGTAGGTGCTCCTAACGCCTTGTTTGGTTACGAAGGATACAGTTTGGCACAAGCCTCTACCTATCTTTCGCTGGTGTGGAATACAGCAGCAGAGAACGGTTATGGTAACTATTTTAAGAGCTTCGACCGAGGTGCAGTTACCGACGATCATGTGTATGTGATGAAAGCTACCCGTATTCCAATGATAGACATCATCGATACCGATCCAAGCACCAGCAGTCACTTTGGTAAATACTGGCACACCCACGACGACAATATGGATGCCATCGATAAAAAGACCCTCAAAGCGGTAGGGCATACAATAATGACTGTTATTTCTAATTACTGAGCTGGATAAGCCAGTAAGCCGCCTGTGTGAATGCACAGCACTTTATGGTGCGGTAATATTTGGCCTGACTGTATGAGCTCATTAAACGCCATCAACATTTTTCCTGTATATACGGTATCGGTTTTGATGCCGGTCTCCTCATAAAACGCATGAATAAACTGTATGAGTTCGGGGTCAGATTTGGCGTATTTACCCCGGTGAAACTCGTGGAATATTTTATACAATGCTGAAGGGTAAGGCGCCAGTTTGCGGTCGAGGTCAAAATTATTTTTAAGTGAGCTGATGCCCCATATTTGGGTTCCTGAGTCTTTTTCTGCCAGCGCTTTTACCAGACCCTCCATGGTAGTGCCAGTGCCTATAGAGAGGAGAATATAATCGTAGTGTTTAGAAAGTTCGTTTAATATTTCGGCGCAACCGGGTAAGGCCAATGGGTGGTCGCCACCCTCGTCGATAAACATAGTATTTGGGTCGGTGCCAAAATGGGTATCAAACAACAAAGCTTTATTGCGGTAGGCGCTGCGCTCGGTTTTATGAAGGATCATGCCATTGTCGACACAGATACTTTCGTAAAGGTTGAGCGGTCTGTCTTCGTCGCCGCGCACAAAAGCATGTGTTTCTATGCCAAAATGTTTACCGGCATAAGCCAGGGCCACGAGGTGGTTGCTGTAGGCACCGCCGAAACTCACCAGACGCTGGGTGTTTTGTTGCAGGGCTTGTTGAATGATGTATTTCAGCTTGCGCCATTTATTGCCTGACACGATGGGGTGAATGAGATCGTCGCGCAAAAAATCAAATTCGAAACCATGGCCAATTAAGGCAGAGCTAATGGTATCGACACGACTGTCATTAAAAGGCGAAAGCATCGTGCAAATGTAAAGATATGATTTCTATTACTTCAAATTGTGTGCTTAAATTGTACATTTGCTGGTGAAATGAAAACTATAGGATTAGCATTATCCGGAGGCGGCGCCAGAGGCATTGGGCATTTAGGTGTTTTAAAAGCATTGGATGAAATGGGTGTCAAGGTTAATGGCCTTTCAGGTACTAGTTCTGGTGCCATTGTAGGTGCTTTTTATTCTGCGGGCTACAGTCCTGATGAGATATTAAAGATTGCTAAAGAAACCACCTTGTTTGGGTACAAAAATTTTCTGATAGGCAAGGCAGGTTTGTTTGATATGAAGACTTTCAAAGAGGCCTTTGACAAGTACATTCAATACCACAATATAGAACAATTGCCAATACCATTAACGGTAGTAGCCACAGATATTGTCAAGGGCGAGATACGCTATTTTACCGATGGCGATTTAAGTATGGCATTAATGGCATCTTCGTGTGTGCCGTTGGTATTTCAGCCCATACAATATGAGAGTACTATTTATTTGGATGGCGGAATACTGAACAATTTTCCGGTAGAGCCATTAACAGGCAAGTACGATGTGGTGATAGGTGTCAATGTAAATGCCATCAGTAAAGATATTCAAAAGATACAGATGAAGGATATGTTAGACCGAAGTTTCCACTTAGCATTAAACAAAGAAATAAGCGAGAAGCACCAGTATTGTCATATTTTGATAGAGCCACCCGAGATGAGCAGGTTTGGTATGTTTGACATGGAGCGCATACAGGAGGTGTATGATTTTGCCTATCAGCATACGATGGGGCAGAGGGAGGAGATAGAGAAGGTGTTGGGGTAGGGGATTGATTCTAGATATTGTTTCTTAATGCTGGTATTGGTAGGATAATGTAACAATTGCTAGCTTTACCAAATTAAATGTATCCCAATAAACCCCTATTTTCAATCGAGCCGGACTTCTCTAAAAGTGACTAACACTTTAAGTTCAAAGCTGATGACTTTCTTGCTTTGTGAATTTATTGTTTTTAGCTGTTATTCAAATAATTTGAAGTGCGTAAATAAAATGTCGTTAAAAATAGTTAATCATTGAAAATTGCTTTGTTTACGAATGGTTTTAGTATGTCCATTGATGATCGGTCTTTCCAAGCGCCAATGCAGTATTGGGTTACAACAGTTTTAAATGGTTTGATTTGTTCGATTACAAAGACGGGGTGTTTTTTAGGATTGCGGTAATATTTGATGTTGAAGTTTTTGTTTTTAATGTAAAGTCTTTTTAGCTTTGGTTTAAGGATTCCACTAGCAATCACTAATGTGATACTATCTGAATCAGGCTTGTAATAGGCGCGATAGATGTAAGTTTTGAAAATGCCATATTTGAAGATAGATAATTGTGATGAAACGAGGGCAATTAAATAAAATGGGACAAAAAATTGATTGTTAATACATTGTAAAATAACACCAAGAGTAGCGGATACAAGAAATAAAAAAGTAAATTTATATATGGAAGAGTTTTTTAATTTTAGAAAAAAATTGATTGTCTGGTTATGAATTAACTTCATGGAATTACTTCTGTATTTTTACAAGTTTTATTGGTGCTTTTTTTGATTGAAGAACATCTTGGTCAGTTTTTAGAACTTTTAAGCCAGAACTATTTAAGTCAATAAATTTAGGGTCAAATTTTTTATCATTGATTTTACTAAGAGTTGCCTTTTGGGGCAATTTACTTATTCTGTTTGATTGAATAGAGCCAGAGGATTGTGTGCTCGATATAACTACTGGATTTTTAAAGTTCTTTTGGTTTAGATCTGAATTCGATGAATTATTAATGTTGTTCATGATTTCTGCGGCAGTATAGGTCATACTAACTATAGAAATGATGTTGCCAGCTTTCTCTAGCTCATTCGAAGTTGGAAAATTCATTGACAATCCACCCTCTATTAGTTCAAGTACTCCTGTTATTGTTTTAGTAGTAGAATTGTCGCCATTTACAATCTTTAAAGTCGCGCTAAATGTGGCACCAACATATGAAGTTGGAACTACTTTTTCAGCTTCTGTTTCACCTGCTAAATTTAATCCTATTTTAATTAACCCTCCAGAAATAGCCATAGAACCTGATAGCACAGTTGTAACTGTTGCGAATACAGATGGAGTTGCAGCTCCAGCTGTCGCAGCTATTGCAATAGCACCACCAGCTATAGTGACTGTTGGAATAATATATTTATCCGTAATGTCTTTTACTTCAGAAGCACATTTATTAACTGTTTCGACGCATTGGTTTGCAGTATTTTGATTGATCCCAATATCGTTCCATAAAATTGATTCTGCGGATTCTAGACCTTCGTTCTCGACAAATCTAATCACCTTGTTTTCGCAAAAGTTATAATTTCCATTCCATGGGTATTTTTTGTTTATCGGGTCAATGGATATAAATCTTCCTGTTTTTGCATCAAATAATCGAAATTTGAATTCAAAATAATCCTCAATGTCATTGATCTCAAAATCTTTCTCTTGTCCATTAAACCCATACCTATACCCCCTGCTAACATCGCTCCAGGCGCGGTTTGGCAAAGAACTACCAAAGGGAGAGGCTATGAGGCGGGCGCTTGGCCTTTTCAACACTGGTAATGAATTGAAGTTATAAGAAGTTAAATTGAGCACTCTTAGTTTAGTTTTCAAGCAAATTTAGGGTGGAGGTTTCAAGTGGGTAAATTTTAATAATGAATTTAAATTTAATAAAAAAACTGTGAATTAATATTTGGAAATTAACAATAGCTGCTGACAATTTCTAATTTTTTACTTTTGTTTTTATATTTCCTTATTACTTTCCACTTTCTATAGTTTAAGCAAGTATTTTTAAATTTAACAACCAAGCTCTGATGTTTCATTTTGGAGAAAAATGTGTTTTTAAATACCATATCTTTACTTACATACATTATCTCTAATTGGATATTTAGTTTACATCTAATTTTCAAAACACTATCTGTAACATATAGCCCTATTGTGTCCAAAAGGAATTCAAATTCTTTATATCTGAAATAAAAAAACTCACCAAATGCACTTTTCTGACCCAATGAGTCACTCTTGTAAAATATGAAATTTAATGGCATTAACGTATCATTGTATTTTAAGACCTCTTTTTCACATTTAATTTCATTTATTATACATTTTCCTTTAGGTTGTCCATAACAATGAGATAGTGAATTCAAAATCAAAACAATCGTAATCCCCATTCTATATTTAGTCATTAATGTTCTCATTGGTTTTATCCAAATCATTTTTTTCATTATATTTTTTATAAATTTCACTATCAGTTTTCCCTTTTTCACTATTTATCAATTTTAATGCTTCATAATCTACTGATTTAGATAAGATGGCCTCCGAGTTGTAAAAGTAAACTTCTAACTTAATACCAATGTTTTCATCAGAATTATTGGGGTTTATTGGTCGATTTTGCCCAATGATAATATTTGTTTTAAAATATTTAAATGTAATTTTATCTTCTTCTGAAGGACCTATTTCAGAGAAACACACTTCAGAATTAAGATGATCAATGTTATTTAAAATTGGGTGATTGTGTATGCTATAATTATATTGAACAGATTCGTTAAAAGGAATTTCAGCAGAAGCTTTACAGTTTTTATCATCGATCTGTTCTCCATTTATTATTCCAGATGATTTCATTTTGTCATCAAAAACTAATGCAGATTCGTGCTCTCCAGCTGGTATTAGAATTTTAGTTGGGTCATCTGAAGCTAATACTGGTGCATCTGAAGCCGTTTGAACTGCTATGACGGCATCTATAACAGACTTTTCAGGCAGGGAGTAGAATAACCCATTAGGTATTTCACTAACCCAATTTGTACCAAGTTTCGAACTTTTAATAATTTTCTTCGCTAACTTATTGTCAGTTATTATATAAATTTCAGTTTTAGTTGTTTCATTGCCATCCGTTCCAATCCAATTGCCGCTTTGGTTATAAAAATCTCTTTCTCCATTTTTGTCAATTACTACAATTGGTGATGAATTTAAAGCTTTATAGTTGGACCCTGAAAATAGACTATAAGGATCCAAGCTCAACCATCTCCCCAATCTGCCATCATATATCCTTGCTCCAAAATCGAAATTATCACTCGCTGTTTCGGAGTCTTTTTCCTTGCCATTAAACCCAAATCTATATCCTCTATTGCCATCATTCCAGGCTCGATTTGGGAGTGAACTCCCGAATGGAGGGTAATTTGGTGGGTGGCATGAGGTCATTAAACTGGATTTAAAAATACGTTAAATATAAAAGTTTATTATCATGTAAGGTTGCTGATTTAGGCACTTTTGGTTTAGTTTTAGAACAAATTTAGGGGGATTTTGGGAGGAAATAAAGCGATAAATTCAAAGATTGGCGAGCTGATATTTACATTTATTTTCGCAATGGTTTAAAATTGGAGGTTTTTCCATTTAATTTTGGGTATAAAGAAGTTATTTCATCTTTATGTATTTACCTTTTTATGCTATCGATATATTTTTGAAATAATAATGACGATGAAGGTATTTTTTGGTTTTTATAAATTTCATCAATATCATTTTGAGCCCAAATATAGCCTAATTCTCTTGATTTTAATAATGTATATAAAGCGTAAAACCTTGTTTTTTCATCTAATTTAGAATAATCTAATATATCTGAATAAAGACATGTTAAAATGCTAAATTGATCATAATACGCATTACCATAGTTATTCTTATTAGCCATTTGAAACGCAGTTGGAAAGAAACGATCTTCAATGTCATTGCTAAAAAAATAATTCGATAATTTTGAGTAAGCAAAAGTGTCATTCATTTCCACCGATAGATATATTAAACTATCTATTGTTTTTTGTGATAAAATATAAGTTAAAGAAATGTTTGGAGATTTGTCATCGTTGAAGTTCTTACAATTGTTGTCACAACCCATATTAAGAAACTGAATGATAATTAAACTAAGGTATAGGCTTTTTAAGCCCCTTTTTAGGTTTATATGTCCCGGAATATGCATAAACTTTTTTAAATTTCTTGATACCATTTATAATTGTAACAAATCCTCCTTGTCCAGTATTTTTTACTTTTTCATCAAGTTGTTGTTGTGCTCCAATAAATTTTCCGACACTATTAAACATTCCATATCCATCTAAGGCATTTACAACTGACTTATTATTCTTTAAATATAAAAATTCGGAAATGTCTTGTGCTATTGTTTTATCTGTTTGTATTATACCTCTCCCAAAATAACAATCATAATACACATTTGATGCTGCATTGCAGGAATATAATACTAGTGTGATTTTTGAGCCATTATCTATAGCTTCTTTCCATTCCTTGCAATTATCATACATGTACTTATTAAATTCTTTGGCATTGTTTACTTTTATTTTTTTGCCGTCACCTATTTGAAAGCTAATGCCTTTTGAGCTGGAATGAGCAAATACGGCAAAAACACCATCATTAATTTGGTTTTTTACATTAGCAGTTGCTGCATTTTTTAAGGAGTTTGTTTCGTTTTTTAGTCCATTAACACTTATGGTATCACCATATAAATCAACAAACCAGATAGGGTTATTTAAGAAACAGTTATAATTTGAGTTTGATGGATTCGGTTTAGGGTCTAAATTAAATCTTCTTCCTAACATAGGGCTGTATTGCCAAAATTCTGCAGTGTAAGAATTACCTTCACCTGATACCTCATTGTCTTTTTCTTGTAAATTAAACCCATACCTATACCCCCTGCTAACATCGCTCCAGG
>JAIXYV010000053.1 GCA_027490055.1 Bacteroidota bacterium
AGCTTTATTTTTATTTGTATATTTTATTATTACAATAAGTGATATTGGTTTTAAATCAAAAATTGCTAAAAATGCTAAAGATGTCAGATCAATGGAATTTAGCTCTGTTATAAAAAATAAATTTATAGACTCAAATTATCGAATGCATTTGTTTTTTGCATTAGAAGATCTTGATAGCAAAAAACTACATAATCTGGATATTACACAATTCCGATTAGGAATGAAATTATGGAATTTTTCAGATATTGGTGATACTATATTAAAGCAAAGAAATGATAGTATTTTCGTTGTTAAAAACATTTTGAAGAATGATACATTTATTGTAAATCTTAATGAATAAAATACGAAAAACGTTATATCGTTGATGAATTAAAATAGGGTTATTTGAATCATTCCACACGCTCACCCCAACAGGGCTCGCGGATTCATGGCGTGTATTTACCCAGCCCTCGATTTTTTTTCACTTCTTCGCCATTGCATTGGCTATGAAGTATGAAAAAAAATCTCAAGCTGGGCTACTGGCCTTCGGGTCGCTACGCTGTAGCTCCGGAGTGGGTGAATAAATACAACATTTACTAATTAATCAAGGCCCTTCGACGGTGCTCAGGAACCATCCTTCGACATGGCTCAGGAACCAATTCGCATCGAAGGCCTAAAAAATTATCGAACTGTATTATTACATCAGCGATGTAAACAATTATTAAATTTAGAAGAATTACGGTTCAGGCCGGTCCCAGCGGCGCCGGCAATGAAAAACGTACCCCTCCCAACAAAAAAGGCGCTCCCGATAAGAGCGCCTTTTTATTAGTTAAAGTCTATTTCAGAAATTACCGTTTTTAGAAATTGCCTCTTAAGGTCAATACCACATTTCTACCCGGAGCGCTGGTGCCGCTTGAGAAAGTTCTGTAATGCTGATCCATGATATTCTCTACCGCTAACTGAACTTGCAACATTTTATTGATCTGGTAAAATCCTCTTACATTTAAGGTATACCAGGCTGGTGAAAATCCTTTTACCGGGTCGGCAGAATAGATCTGATTGTCTTCGCCGATTAAGTTGTAGTCAGCAGATTTTTTAGCACCGTTGAAAATTGAAAACACTTCTGCTTTCCATCTCTTCGATTTATAATTCGCCCCAATTCTGCCGTACACCGGAGAAATATGATCCAATGGATAATCTACCGTATCGGTGTTGATTCTGCCATAGGTATAATTAATGGTTCCGCTGAAACTCAACTTCTTGTTGTAATCGTAGTTAACACCTGCAAAACAACCATAGATATAAGCACTCTGTGCGTTCTGCGTCGAATAGATTGTACTTAAAACGCCGTTGTAAGTGATAGTATCTTTGCCATTTAACTGCGCTCTGCCCAATGTTAAAGCATTGGTGAACGAGGTGTAATAGCCATTAACTTCTACCTGCAATTTCTTATCGAAGGTTTTACTTACTGTTACATCAATTGTGGTAGTCTGCTCTGGTTTTACAAAGGCATTTGGTATAATAATTCTACCGCCTATACTTTCAAAAACCTTTGCCATATCATCTACATTGGCGGCTCTGAAACCGGTGGCAATATTACCCGCAATGCGCAATTCTTTCTTACCCAGATATACAAGCCCTATACTTCCGCTGGTGTTCTGATTGCGTTGTTCGATGCTATTACTCAGGAAGGGAAAAAAGGTTTTATCATTAAATAAAGATTTTAGATAAATGTTCGTAAAACGAATGCCTGAATTTAGAATAAATCTCGGAGAGAAATAGGTGTTCTGTGTCAGGTAAATCGCCGAACTTCTCATCACCGATCCGCCATCTGGGTACCTGGTACTCTGAGGTGTAATAGCGCCGGTATTTACATTCTCTCTATTGGCGGTCGACTGCACATCGTTGTCCATTAATTCAGCGCCATATCTCAGTTCTGTTTTCTTGCTAATCTCTTTCTGAAAATCGGCATTCAAAGTCATCACTTTTACGTGCTCATTTCTATGTGTCAGGTTAGAACTGCCGAATCCTCTGTTGTGTCTGCTTTCTTTAATGTCCTGATACGCCACTATAATATTGGCATTATCAAATGCTTCGGTCTTTTTAGTAACAGATAGTTTGTAAGATAACAAGGTTCTGGTTTGCGGACCGTAATACCATTGCGCCTGAGCTGGTTTGCCATTAGCCGCAATCTCTGACAATCTATCGTATCTCGGGAAATCTGTTGTGTTCGAATGCTGCAGATTCAATAAGTGAGTGATATGGGCATTTTGTTTAAATAAAACTTTCTGCATCAGATCCCATTGCTTGTAACCTGTCGGAATTTGCCTGAAGGAATCGGCATTGGCTACCATACTGTCGGTATTGCCAAAACGCTGAGCGACAAAGGTTCTTCTACCCCAGGATTCGTAACCCTTAGTACCTCTTTTCCCTATCGTCATATCACCGAAATCACTGTAAGTGACAGAACTTAATAAGGCAATTTTTTTGAATCCAAAATTACAATCAAAATGACCCGTTTTTTCGCTCATAGCCGTTCCGCCTCGAGTAAATGCCATAGCTTTAAACAAGGTTTTGCCATCAGTAGAAAGCGTCGGATTTTTGGAGTAAAAATGTATCACGCCACCTAAAGCATCAGAACCGTATACTACAGAACCCGGACCGAACAACATTTCAGTTTTATCAAGCATATTGTTATCGACGCTTAACACATTCTGTAAATGCCCTCCACGGTAAATGGCGTTGTTCATGCGAACGCCGTCTACTACCATCAGCACTCTGTTGGCCTCGAAACCACGCATGGTAATGCTTCCGCCGGCAGCCTGACTTTTTTGAACAAAGGCTCTTCCACTCTGCTGTATTAAATCAGCCGTCGTTGCTTGATTCATAAACTGCATTTGTTTTTTATCAATAACCGTTACTTGCTGAGACACATCTTCCATTTTTTCTTCAAAGCGGGAAGCTGAAATTACCGCCCCTGAAAAATCATTAGACTTCTCAGATAAGAACACAATGTAGTCGAGTGATTTCATTGTTTCATTTTTGACGACAAGAGAATCATTGTAATAACCTGGCTTTGAAAACTTCAACATATAACAGGCGCCATTATAGATCACCTGACCTTTTGCATCGGTTTGCCCATTAAATATCGAAATTCCAGAACCTGATACTTTTTCCTGAAAGCCAGTTACTGTTACGCCTTCCAGAGCTTGTAATGTCGATTTATCTTTGACCGTAATGGTCTGCGCACTTATGCAAATTGCTTGCAGTGCCAATATTATTATTAGTATTTTTTTCATATATGTGGGGTGTCAGCGGTGTATCACCGACATCATTAATTTAGTAAAAAATTGTTAGTCCCGTTTCGTAAAACAGGAAATTAGAAATTCTGCCCTACACTGCAGAAATTAGTTCAGATATTGAATAGCGGACCTGGCGGTCTGAACAAAGAAAGAGACAAGTGATACTGATAATGGTTCATCCACATTGGATATGGAATATCTGTTTCTAAGCGCGACACAGCTAATGTTACAGTGCCCGCATAACTAATCTGAGTGAGTTTCTTAAAAACATCGGCAAAGGTGTTTTGCTCCGACTGGTTTTTATCCAGCTTCTTGTATAGATCCTGCTCCTTGCTATCGTTAATACACCAGTAAATCTTTACACCATTTTTTTCTTCGGTTCTTACAACGTCATATTTACCGCTGCCCAGAAAAAACTCTTTTGAATGTTCCCATTTGGCGGAGCGTAACTGCTGACTCGTAAACGCGACCAGATCTTTGTTGTGCCTGCCATCTTTCAATTGCTTTTTCATCTCCTTTTTAACCAGACGTTTGTGCTCTTTGATTTTGAAAACAGCATGCATGGCCACAAATCCGGATTGCAGCAGAATGGCAACTGTAAACAATGTTATGACAAACTTTTTTAACACAAAAAGAAAGGCAAATATACATTTTTAATTGATAAATATTTCCGACCTTTGCGCTTTAACAACCGCAAATGGAGAACCCTGAAATTATTGAGATTATTGGCGCCGCAGAACACAACCTTAAACAAGTTGACCTGAGCTTTCCGCGCAATCAGCTGGTAGTGTTTACTGGTCTGAGTGGCAGTGGCAAGTCGAGTTTAGCGTTCGATACCATTTTTGCCGAGGGTCAGCGCCGCTATCTGGAGACATTTTCTGCCTATGCCCGTCAGTTCATTGGCGACATGAAACGTCCTCAGGTCGATAAAATCAATGGTCTCTCTCCGGTTATCAGCATCGAACAAAAAACTGTTAGTCGCAATCCGCGCTCTACAGTCGGCACCATCACAGAGGTATACGATTTCCTGCGTTTGCTCTTTGCACGCGCCGCGGATGCATACAGCCATGTTTCAGGTAAAAAAATGGTAAAGTTCAGTGAGTCTCAGATTCTGCAACTCATCAACGAACAGTTCAGCCTGAAAAAAATCACGGTATTAGCACCGGTTGTAAAAGGTCGTAAAGGTCACTACCGCGAACTCTTCGAACAAATTCGCAAACAAGGCTACCGCAAAGTACGTGTTGATGGCGAAATCATGGAAATAGAAGCTGGCATGCAACTCGACCGCTACAAAATTCACGATGTGGATGTGGTAATCGACCGCATAGAACCCAGCGATGCTAATAAAACTCGCATCAACGACAGTATTAAAACGGCTTTCAAAATGGGGAAAGGCACTTTGTCTATTATGGACAACGCCGACTCAAAAGTCTATTTCTTTTCGCAGTTCTTAATGGACCCTGAAACGGGCCTGAGTTACGACGAGCCACAACCTAACACCTTCTCTTTTAACAGTCCCTACGGCGCTTGTCCGAACTGCAACGGATTAGGTATCGTTAGTGAAATTGCTGTTGAAAGCATTATCCCGGATAAATCAAAAAGTATTAACAAAGGTGGTATCGTGCCTATCGGCGAATTAAGAGAAAATTTCACTTTCGCTCAGCTAAGAGGTTTGGCCAAGAAATTTAAATTTAGTCTGGCCGACCCTATTGAAAAACTCAGCGATGAAATAGTCGACATCATCCTGCATGGCACCGACGAGACATTTGCTGTTACCTATACCAACTACGAGTTAAAAACACAAACTGTAGATACAGTCTTCAGAGGAATTATTCCCATCATCGAAGAACAATATTACGAAGGCAAAAGTGAATCGCTAAGCAAATGGGCTGAGGAGTTTATGCACAGCAAAGAATGCCCAGTTTGTTATGGCGCACGTTTAAAACAAGAAGCCTTAAATTTCAAACTCGACAATTTAAACATTGCTCAGTTATCTAATATGTCCATCAGCGATTTAAGTGCGTGGCTGAAGACATTAGACAGTAAGCTTCAGGAACGTCAAAAAATCATTGCTGCTGAAATCATCAAAGAAATCAGCACAAGAGTTGGTTTCCTTTGCAATGTAGGTCTTGATTATCTGACGCTCAACAGTCCTTCAAATACCTTAAGTGGTGGAGAAGCGCAGAGGATTCGTTTAGCAACACAGATTGGTTCACAGTTAGTAAATGTGCTGTACATCCTCGACGAGCCAAGCATAGGCCTGCATCAAAGAGATAACGAAAAACTGATTACTTCTTTAAAAGACCTGCGCGATTTAGGCAATAGTGTCATAGTAGTTGAGCACGACAAAGACATGATAGAGCAGAGCGATTACATCATTGATATCGGACCCAGGGCTGGCATACACGGCGGCAGAATTACCGCTCAAGGCACCTACGAAGAATTCATCAAGCAAGATTCGTTAACTGCTCAATATATCAATGGCAAAAAGTCAATTTTAGTGCCGACCAAACGCCGTAAAATCGGCAAAGACAAACTTGTATTGAAAGGCTGTACAGGCCATAATTTAAAGGATGTCAGTGTAGAAATACCACTTGGCAATTTTGTTGTTATCAGTGGCGTTTCAGGCAGTGGCAAATCCTCTTTAATTAACGAAACCCTCTATCCTATTCTGGCTAAGCATGTATACAATAGCAAATATCAGTGTTTGCCTTATAAGAGTGTAAGCGGACTGGAGCATATAGACAAAGTCATACGTATAGATCAGGCGCCCATTGGCAGAACGCCAAGAAGTAATCCTGCAACTTACACAGGCGTGTTTAGCGATATCCGAAATTTATATGCTATGCTGCCTGAAGCCAAAATCAGAGGCTACAAACCTGGCAGATTTTCGTTTAATGTGAGCGGAGGCAGATGCGAAACCTGTAAAGGCGGCGGATATAAAATTATTCAAATGAATTTCCTTCCTGATGTGGAGGTATTGTGCGATGCCTGCCATGGGAAACGTTACAACAGAGAAACCCTTGAAGTAAGATATAAGGGCAAGAGCATCAATGATGTTCTGGACATGCCGATCGAGCAAGCTTTAGAGTTTTTTGAGAACATGCCAAATATAGCGCGCCGACTGGAAGCATTGAAAGATGTGGGCCTTGGTTACATTACACTTGGGCAATCTTCTACAACCCTTAGTGGAGGCGAGGCACAGCGTGTTAAACTGGCTGAGGAGTTAGCGAAAAAAGATACTGGTAAAACTTTCTACATCTTGGATGAACCAACGACGGGACTGCATTTTGAAGACATCAATGTTTTGTTGCAGGTATTGAACAAACTTACCGACAGAGGCAATACAGTGCTGGTCATCGAACATAATATGGATGTGATAAAAGTCGCTGATTACATCATTGATTTAGGTCCTGAAGGCGGCCACGGCGGAGGAGAAATTCTGGCCAGCGGAATACCTGAAGATGTTGTGAAAGTTAAGAAGAGTCATACCGCCAGATTCCTTGCCAAAGAACTGGGACTAACCTTCTAAGCCTCAAGAAAAGACAAGGCCAGACACCTTGTTTACTTACTATTCTCGCATTCAGCAAATTTTTTCACTTTTAACTTCCATAGTATATCCCTATATTTGACGCAATATTATGGACAATACGCAATCCCTTAAACTGGTTGAACTTAACGATTTACATATTGCCTTAGGTGGTAAAATGGTTCCTTTTGCAGGCTTTAACATGCCTGTTCAGTACAGTAACTTAATTCTTGAACACAATGCTGTTAGAAACAATGTTGGTGTTTTTGATGTTTCTCACATGGGTGAATTTTTATTAAAAGGCGAGAAAGCTCTCGACTTAATTCAGTTGGTTACCAGCAACGATGCTTCAAAATTAACAGATGGAAAAGTGCAGTACAGCTGTATGCCAAACAATACTGGTGGTATCGTAGACGATTTATTGGTTTACCGTTACAATCAAAACGAATACTACCTGGTAGTAAACGCTTCTAATATCGAAAAAGACTGGAACTGGATTGCTTCTCATAACACCTTTGGTGTGCAGATGGAAAACCTAAGCGACGAGTTAAGTTTATTCGCTGTTCAAGGTCCGAACGCCATTAAAGTTTTACAAAAACTGACAGATGTAGATCTGAGCAGCATGGAATATTACTCCTACAAAACTGGCTCTATAGCTGGTTGCGAAGATGTGATTATCTCTAACACTGGTTACACCGGTGCTGGTGGTTTCGAATTATATGTTTGGAACAAAGACGCCCGCAAATTATGGGATGCTGTTTTTGAAGCCGGAAAAGAATTTGATATCCTTCCATGCGGATTGGGTTGCAGAGACACTTTACGTTTAGAAAAAGGATTCTGCTTATATGGCAATGACATCAACGATACAACTTCACCGATTGAAGCTGGCTTAGGCTGGATTACCAAATTCACCAAAGATTTCGTTAACAGCTCGTACCATAAATCATTAAAAGAAAATGGTGTTTCTAAGAAACTGGTAGGCTTTGAAATGATTGATCGCGGTATTCCAAGACAGCATTACAACATTAAAGATGCTGCAGGCAATATCATTGGCGAAGTAACTTCAGGTACTCAATCTCCTACCCTTGGTAAAGCGATTGGTATGGGTTACGTTAGCACTGAATTCAGCAAAGCGGGATCTGAAATTTATATCGACATCAGAGACAAAGCGCTTAAAGCGATTGTTAGCAAAATTCCATTTTTATAAACCTAAACACCTTTAAAATGAAAACTATTATCCTTTCTTTATTACTGGCAACAACTTTAAACGCCAGCGCTCACACTTTCAAAAGTTTTGATGATGATGAACCAGTAATGACGACTAAAAAATCGCCTTACAAAAAGATGATTCACTTCAATCCACTGGCTTTAACTATCGGCGGCATGGAGATTGGATATGAAACTGCAACTACCCACAAAGAATCGTTCTTGATTATGGCTGGCTATTACCTAAGTCAGGAAGCAGGTTTTCTGGATCTGAAAGACGACTTTTCTAACATGAGTGGTTTGCGCGTCGAAATGCAATACCGTTTTTACAGAAAGAATAACAACTACATTAAAAATGTGTATTTGGCGCCGTTTCTGAATTTTAAAACTCAGACAGCTGATTTAAATAAAACGACTTATACCGGAGGCTCAAGCATTGTGACATCTACAACCAAAAGTGCAACCACTGTAGCTTTAGGTTATATGCTGGGTACCCGCAAATCTATTTTCGAAAACATTTATTTAGATGCAGGTATTGGTGGTGGTATTTTTCTGCCAGTTTCTGGTGCCGACCACAAAGACCTTAACATTGGATTGTTTTCGCCATTTCAGAAAGGTGTTCAGTTTAAAGCCAATTTCGGTCTCTTAATCGCACTTTAATCTACCGCTATTTCAGGCATGAAGCTGAAAACATTTCTGTTAGTATTCCCTCTTGTTTTCTTAAGTTCATGCTTTGAGTTTATTGAAGAAGTTACTTACACAGACAGCGAAAAAGGTCAGTGTCTGATAACGCTAAACTGCAGTCAGAGTAAAATAAAACTCAAGAACCTCATGAAGCTTGACACCTTCATGGGGCTTAATATCCCAAGCACCGGGCAAGTGCAGAACGATATCATTAAAGCGAAGAAATTAATTGGCGAAATCGAAGGCATTCATACTGTGGTTGCCACAAGTGATTTTGATAATTTTATCTTCACTGTAAAATTTAATTTCGACAGTACAGCTTCGCTCAACAAAGCCCTAAATGCCATTGCAAAAGTTGAGAGCACCAGAAACCCAATTCCTTATTACACGATCTACGAAAAAACAGAAGGACAGTTCAGCCGTCTTAATGTGCCAGATGACAGCACCGCAGCTAAAGCCGTCAGACAAGGCAATCTAAGTTTAATTTCTGGCGCCACTGCTACTGCTATTTATCGCTTTGCACAGCCTGTTAAAAGTATCAGCAATAGCAAAGCACTGATATCCAAAAACAAATTGGCGGTTATGTTAAAACAACCAGTCGCCGATATCGTCAAAAAACCATCCCTATTTTCAAATATCATCCTTTTTAAATGAAATCATTTTTTATATCACTTAGTTTATTGTTTAGTTCTGTGCTTTTTAGTGCTAATCTAACAGACTATATCCCTTCTAATGCGACCTCGGTTTTCTGTATCAATTTCAATCAACTCAATCAGAAAAGCAAGGGTATGGACTACCTTAAATACCTCAATAAATTTATTGGAGAAAACTATTATTATGGTAGCTCATCATGCCCATTGATTAAACTTTCAGAAGTAATTAATTTACCAGGATCTTATGGCCTTGACATTAACAGCAATGCATACATGTATTACAAAGTCGGCAAAGCTTTCAATGGCAAAGTGTATCTATTTCAACTTTCTGATGCCAAAAAATTTGAAACAGCGATGAATGCCTCTTGCGATGAGCCTATTGAAAAGGTTATGAAACAGCAGGGCGACATAACGCTTTATATGACCGAAAAACAGGTAGTTGGCATTAAAAACAACATGGCCTTTATTTTCATCAACGACCGATACGAATTCAGAGACTATAACGAAGAAGAAGTTATTGACGCTATGGAAGAGACTCCAGCATACGAAGGCGACTACGACTATGAATACGACCGTTATTCATACGGCAAAGAACCTTATATGGATTCTATTTACCATCAGGAATTAAAAGCTGCCAGAAAATTCAGCGACAGTTTAATTTATGTGAAGTTTAACAAAAACAAATCACTCGACTTCGGTGAAGAGCTCAATAAATATGAATATGTAGACACCGGCATTCTTTATCGCGCTAAACGCCGTGAAACTGAACGCAAGATTGCGGCATTAAATTTAAAGTTCGAAAAAATAACGCGCGAGTTTGAAATACTTTTTGCACCACAGCCAGCGTCTATGATGCAGAACAGAAACTTTAGCCGATTAGATAACGATAAAAACGACATGTATTTTTTCTACAATACACCGATTGATTTTATGAGCAATTACATGTCGCCATTTTCAAGACGATACAGCTATGACAAAGTACCGAAAGACAACACACCGGTTAAACAAGTCTATACCGCTGATATCAGCGGCAGTTATACCATGAACTTTAACAATGGTGAAGTTAAAATCAATACCTTTAGCACTTTTGGCAAAGAAGCATTTGAATATATTTCTAAAGCCTACGAATTAAAGCAGAACAAGAATCTGTTTAAATACATAGATGGTTCTAACCTGATGGCGTATATCTCGCATTCTTCAAACACCAAAGAACTGGTTAAGTTCTACGAAAAATTCTACTTCGAATTACTGAACAACGCTAATCTT
Source organism: Bacteroidota bacterium (assembly GCA_027490055.1). Lineage (GTDB taxonomy): Bacteria > Bacteroidota > Bacteroidia > NS11-12g > UBA955 > JABMMZ01. Next base: position 10,620 of record JAIXYV010000053.1, read on the forward strand.
GGCGAAAGAGATGAAGACATCGTCCCTTCTGCAGAACTGTTGTGGAACATGCTTGACAAAGACATGTTATTTGGTACCATTACCAACCAATGGATACTGGCTGTTAATGGCATGATAGAAAGCAAAGTTACATTTAAAACATACGACTACGACGAAGACTTTAAGCGCACCGAGCGCATGGACGAACGTATTGTCAAACAACCAAGAATGGTTTTAGCAATGGCCATCAACCATCAGGAAAATGCCAAGAAATTGTTTGAAATAATTGGCAAATACAAATACTTCGAAAAGTTAAAAGACAATGTCCTTCATTTGAAACCCAGCAGAGACTTCCAAATCAATTTATACATCTTCATCACAGAAGACGCTATGGTAGTAACCAACGACTACAACCTGGCGATGAACCAGCAGAGTGGTGTTGAGAAAGATAAAATGTTATCGAAAGATGAGATGAATTTTATGCTGGAACACAATGTGGCTATGAAAGTGTATAGCGGTAAACTGCTCACCAGCATTAACGATAATTTCCCGAGCGACTCAAGACAAATGAAACGCATCACCAATTTTGCTTCCAGTATGGGCGATTTGGTGTTCCACGATACAAAACCTGCCAATAACAGCTATGGAATTGAAGCGACACTGAAACTGCAAAATACCAGTGACAACAGCTTCTATCAATTGCTGAAACTAATGAATGTGAATGAGAAGTAAAAAGACCTTTTTATGGATCATTAGCCTTGTCAGTCTGTTGTCAATAACAGGCGTTCTCTACGTCTATTACCTCTTTAACAAAACGAGTCATTTACCAGAATCTATTCCGGCAGATGCTAGTCTGGTCGTTTATATCAATACTCAGGTTTTGATAAAAAACAGTTTGAGCAAAGGTCCTGATACCGGTCAATTGCGTTCATTAAAAACAGCGCTTCAAAACTCACCTTATTTCAAAGGCATTAAAGACCCCAGAGATCTTGGCATAGACATCTTTTCTGGTGCTGCCTTCGTAGAAGTGAAGGGCATCTATTATCTCTTATTGCCATTAGCAGATGCTGAAAAACTTCAGGCGTATTTTGAAACACGCAACAACTTGTTTCAGAAATCTGAAACCGCAGAATTTAAATCTAAGAACTCAGACAATCACTTATACCAATCTAAGGACAAACTTGTTAATATAGCCTTCAACAAGCGAGTGGCTGTCATTTGTCAGGGCCGATTCAAACTTGGCGCCTGGGCGATCTCCCACTTCCTGGATGTAAAACCAGAGAGCAGTTTTAAAAACACAGAAAAATACCGCTTAGCAAATAATGACACTGCAGGCATCTGGTTCTATGCAGACAAGAAATATGTCAAGGCCAAAACAGATTTAAAAGGTCGTGTTTATCTTGGTCGTAATATCATTATTGAAGGCACTGACATTACCGCCAATACCCAATTTCCACGCGACGTAAAAGACATTGTTGCTCCTGCCAATGTTTTGTATACCGCAGCCAGTGGCGATACTGACAACCCATTAAACAACTACATCAGACGTCTGGGATTCTTATGCGGATTAGGCGCAGATGACGATAACT